>CALXWT010000041.1 GCA_944392445.1 uncultured Clostridia bacterium | reverse complement strand
TTTAATAATACAATTTAATAATACTATAAAAACAGAAAAAATACAAGACCAAAAAATTTAAAAAAAATTAAAAAAATTGAATAATAAAAAAATTATCGCACATAATAATACCATAAGATTGATATTAGTTGAAATAAGAGTAATATAAAATGTTTTATAAAATGTTTTATATTGTTCGAGCAAAGATGTATAATAGTGTAATGACCTTATATTATTATATGTCGGCGATGAGAGTATATTATTTGTACGTAAGCTGTACTAAAGTTATATTTACTTATTTTAATTTAGTTTGTAGATGTAATTTAATCTTATGTATGGTTAAAATATATGTAATATATTCAAAGTTAAGATTATTCTTGTATTTTATAATGGTTGTTACTAGTCCCTCGTCTGGACGAATACAGTTATTATGGGTGCATTAATAGTCGAGCAACTGATTAATATATTTAAGAACTAGCTTATTTATACAGCAATGTATATTAGGTTACAAATTAGGTATATTGGTTTTAGCTGGAGATTAATATCAGTTTTATAGTAAATTTGGGCAAATAGAATTATTTCTGTTTGTCCAAATTTTTGCCACTCTTGGGGACAGGTCTAAATGGGACATACGTGTCACTTTTGGGGACAGGTCTTAGCAGAGCCCTGTTGCTCACGTTTATAGCATTTGGGTCTATTTGACATAGTACAAATAAAACACCACAAAATTACGAAATAAAGCACCACAAAATTACGAAATAAAATACAACAAAATATTGAAATAAAACTCAATATAATATATATTAAACATAGTGAAATTTAAATTATAGAAAGGATATGTTTGTAAAATTTTAAGTTTAAACCATATAAACATATTATACGAGGTTATTAAAAATGTTAATAAAAAATGGAAATGTCATCATCTTTGAAAATGATGATGTAAAAGTAAAAAAACTAGATATAAGAATTAACGGAGACACCATAGAAGAAATTGAAGAAAAATTAGACGAGAAAACAGGCGAAAAAGTAATAGATGCTACAGATAAAGTAGTTATGCCTGGCTTGATAAATACTCATGCACATATTGCAATGAGCATTTTTAGAGGTACGTTTGAAGGATGCGATTTGTATACTTGGCTTAATGAAAAAATTTGGCCGATGGAAGCAAAATTAACAGAGGAGCAAGTGTATGATGCTACGATGCTTTCAATTTTAGAAATGCTCTCAACCGGAACTACTTGCGTAAATGACCATTACTTCTTTTCAAAGCAAATAAGGAAAGCATTAGAAGAAAGTAAAATGAGAGCAGTAATTACAAGAGTTCTTATGGATAATGATGGCAAAGAAGCCTCTGAAAATAGAATAAATGAGTTTGTAGATTTATATGAGTCTAGAGATAGAAATAATGATTTAATAACATATACTGTGTCACCACATGGACTATATACTTGCTCTGGAGAAGTTTTAACAAAATCTAGAGAACTTGCTTTAAAATATAATTTACCAATCCACGTTCATTTTTTAGAAAGTATAAATGAAATAGAGAGCATTAAAGAGCTACATGGCGATACCGGTGCAAATGTATTAAAAAAATATTTTGATGGATTGCACATTATTCTTGCACACGGAGTAAAAATTTCTGATGAGGATATTAAAGTATTAAAAACATTAGATTGTGGTATTGCACATTGTCCAATTTCAAATTTAAGACTTGGTTGCAAAATTGCAGATACTACAAAATATTTAGATGAAGGCTTAAATGTGGCATTAGGGACAGACGGGCAAGGCTCTGGAAATAATTTGGATATGTTTGAGGCAATGAAAATAGCAGGATTAATACAAGGTGGAATTCATGAAAATGAAAAACGAATTAATGCAAAAGATGTAATAAAAATGGCAACAATAAATGGAGCTAAGCTACTAGGACTAGAAAATAAAACAGGAAGTATAGAAGTGGGAAAAAAGGCAGATATAATAATTGTGGATATATCAGATGAATTAGATAATGTAAAAATGCTTCCTAATGTAGACATTGTTTCAAATTTAGTATATAATGCAGATGGTAAAAATGTCGATACAACAATAGTTAATGGACAAGTTTTAATGGAAAATAGAAATGTAAAGGTTATAGATACGAATAAAGTAGTAAAAAAATAAAAATTAAAAGTAAATAAAAAAATGGTGATAAATACTTAAAATACAGTATTCTATTATTAGCAAACCGGAAAAATATCAACCAAAAGTACGAATTTAATTCGTTCTATATAAAATTTACCTTTGTTATCATATATTTGTAATTTTTTAGAGAAGGGATAGAATATGAAAAAAGCGAAGGTAATAAAAATTGGAAAAAATCTTCAAGCTCTAAGGAAAAGTCATGGATATACACAGGAAAAACTAGCAGAGGCAGTGGAGTGCTCACCTAGATATATTGGGGATATTGAACAAGATAGATCGAAACCCTCGTATGAAGTGCTAGTAAGAATTTGTAACACATTTCATGTAGGGCTAGATGAAATATTTTGTGAATATCTTGATGTAAAAGGGAAAAAAGAAATAAACAGCGCTTTATTTGGATTTGACAAACTAAAGCCAAATAATCAAGAAACAATAGTGCATATGATTGAATATTTCAATAAAGCAAGTGAAGGAAATGCTTCATAAGAAATAAGTAAAAGAGCAAAGCTTTTAATAGCTTTGTTTTTTTGTGCTCAATTTTTCATTGACAGAAAACGTCGAATTAAATATAATAGAGGTTGAAATAAGTAGGTAATATATTTTTATAGTTTTAGTCGAAAATAAGAAAATATAATGCCTATTAGGAGAGATAAATTCAAAAACTAAGTAGGTGTAAGCATGTATTTAAAAAGATTAGAATTACAAGGATTTAAGTCCTTTGCAGATAAAACAGTATTGGAATTTAAAAGCGGTATAACATCAGTAATAGGCCCAAATGGCTCTGGAAAAAGCAATATTTCAGATGCTATTCGTTGGGTTTTGGGTGAGCAAAGTATGAAGTCTTTAAGAGGTTCAAAGTCAGAAGACGTTATTTTTGCAGGTACACAAGCAAGAAAGTCGCTTGGCTTTGCAGAGGTGTCTATGGTTATAGATAATACTGATGGAAAGCTTCCAATAGAGTATTCTGAAGTTACTGTAACAAGAAAAATATATAGAAGTGGTGAAACAGGCTATTTTATTAACAAAACACCTTGTAGGCTAAAAGATGTGTTAGAACTTTTTATGGACACAGGAATTGGAAAAGATGGATATAGCATAATTGGGCAGGGAAAAATAGATGAAATTTTAAGCAATAAATCAGAAGACAGAAGAAAAATATTTGAAGAAGCTGCAGGAATAGTAAAGTATAGAACTAGAAAAGAAGAGTCAGAAAAAAAGCTTGAGCAAACTAAATTAAATTTACTTAGAATAAATGATATTTTATCAGAAATAGAATCGAATATAGAACCTCTAAAACTACAAGCAGACAAGGCAAAAAAGTATTTAGATTTGCGTGAAGAATTAAAAAATATAGAAGTTGGACTTTTCTTATACAATATTTCGGAGTACAAAGAAAAATTAGAAAAAATAGTAGAAGACATACAAATAGTAGAAGAGCAAAATACAGCAGAAAATGAGAAAATGCAAAATCTTCAAGATTCAAAGCAAAAATTAAAGGATGAAATTGATGAAATTACTGCCAAAATAGAAGAAGTGCAAAATTTAAGCTTTGAGAGTACAAACCAAATAGAAAAAATAAATTCTGAAATAGGAATATCAAAAGAAAGAATACAAAATAATCAAGCAAACAACGAAAGGTTAACAGGCGAAATAGCTGAAATTAAGCAAAGAATTGAAGAATTAGAAGATGAGCAAAAGCAAAAGTTAAGTAAGAAAGAAGACCTTGCAACAAACAGAGAAAAATTTCAAAAAGAACTAGACGAAAAGCAAAAAGAGTTAGAAGAATTAACTAAAAAACTATCTGCAAAAGAGTTAGAAATAGAAGAAAAGAAACAAAAAATTGAGCAAAATACAGATAAAAAATATGAAATTGCTTCAGAAATAAGTAGTATAGATGCCAATGTAGAAAATATAGAAAAAAGAGAAAAATCAGCTAATGCAGAAATACAAAGCTTAACACTAGAAATAGATAGTGCAAGAAACCAAAAACAAGAAATGTCAAAGGCGTTTTATGAAATAGAAGCTAAGAAAAATGGACTAGCCAATAGCCTTAAAGAAAAGTCTGACAAAAAAGAAACTAGTATGCAAAAAATTAAGGATTTCGATACTACTTTAAATAATTTAGCTTATGAAACTAATATGAAAGAATCGCGATTAAAGTTCCTAATAGAAACAGAGCGTGAAAAAGAGGGCTATACCAGAAGTGTTAAATCTTTGCTAACAGCTTGTGAAAAGGATAGCAAATTAAACAAAGGTATAAATGGAGTTTTAGCAAATTTAATATCAGTAGATAAAAAATATGAAATTGCTATAGAAATGTGTTTAGGACAAGCTACACAAAACATAGTTACAGACACAGAGGAGGATGCAAAAAAATTAGTTGAATATTTAAGAGCAAATAAGCTAGGAAGAGCATCTTTCTTGCCAGTTTCTTCTGTAAAGGGAAAAAAACTAGACCGAATTATAAAAAACAGTACAGAAGGCGTAATTGGAGTTGCATCAGACCTAGTAAAATGCGACAAAAAATATGAACAAATTATACTTAACTTACTTGGAAGAACCTTAATTGTAGAAAATATGGACACTGCAATTCAAATGGCAAAATTAAATTCGTATTCATTTAGAATAGTTACTTTAGAGGGAGATATAATAAGTAATACTGGTAGCATAACTGGTGGTTCTATACAAACAAAAACTGTAAATATCTTGGGAAGAAATAGAGAAATAGAAGAGCTAGAAAAAACTCTAAAAGACTTAAAAGAAAAGAAAGAAAAATGTACTAAAGAAAAGGCTGAATACACAGAATCTGTTACAGATGTAATAGAAGAGGTAACAAGAATAGAAAAAGAACTACAAGACATAGAGGTAGTATATGCTACAGAAAACCAAAAATTATTAAATTCTGGGGATAGTATTGCAAAATTAGAAGCAAGAAGGGACAAGCTAAAAAAAGAAGTAGAAGAACTATCAAAACAAAAAATAGATAATGGAACTCAAAAAGAGGAAAAACAAGAAGCAATAAATGACTTAAGCAAAGAAATAGAGGCTTTAAGTAAAGTGGTAGAAGAATTTGCTTTAAATAATAAAGATAATCAAAAATACATAGATGACTTAAACTTCGATATAACAAACTTAAAAATTTCGGTAAATTCTTTTGATGAAAGTGGAAACTCAATAGATGAAATAGTAGAAAGAATAAAGCAAGACATAGAAAATAACAAACAAAGTATAGCAAATAAAGAAGAAAGCATAAATAAAGCAAATGAGGAAAAGGCAAATTTAGAAGAGTCAATCACAAATTTAGAAGAGCAAATAAAACAAATAAGAGCAGATGTAGAAAATAGTGCTAATATTGTAGAAACTTTAAAAGCAAATAGACTAGGAGCAAACGAAAAACTAAAAAAAGCAGAGGAAGAAATAAGCTCACAATTTAACACTATAGAAGACATAAAAGGACAGCTAGTAAAACTAGATGTGCGTAAAACAAAACTAGAGCAAGACTTAGAGCAAGTGGTAAACAACTTGTGGGTAGAATACGAGCTAACACCAAACAATGCAGAAGGATATAAAAAGCCAGAAAATGTGCAAAAAGCAGCACGAGATGTAAATAGTTTGCGTACACAAATAAAGGAACTTGGAAGCATAAATGTTGATAGTATAGAAGAATACAAAAAGACTAAAGAAAGATACGACTTTATGTGTGAGCAAAGACTAGACTTGGAAAATACAACAGTTAAACTAAGAAATATCATTTCGGAAATGACACAAACAATGAAAGAACAATTTATAGAAAAATTTAATGAAATAAACAAAAACTTTAACGAAGTATTTATAGAATTATTTGGTGGAGGAAAGGCAGAACTTAAGTTAGAAGATGAAAATAATGTACTAGAATGTGGAATAGACATACAAGCACAACCAACAGGAAAAAAATTGCAAAATATGATGCTTTTATCTGGAGGAGAAAAAGCCTTTACAGCAATAGCACTTTTATTTGCAATATTAAAAATAAATCCAGCACCATTCTGTGTACTAGACGAAATAGAAGCTGCACTTGATGATGTAAACGTATATAGATTCGCTGAATACCTAAAAAAATTCAGCAAAGAAACACAATTCCTAGTTATAACTCACAGAAAAGGAACAATGGAAGCAGCAAATACAGTATATGGCGTAACAATGGAAGAAAATGGAGTAAGTAAATTGCTATCTATGAAACTAGGATAAAATTATGTAAAGCTTTTTGCAATTGGGGACGGGCCTGTTTTGCAAATTTCTTATAAAATTCTAGAATAAGTTTGTATTTTTTATTTTGCTTTCGGCCCCCAACTGCGTAAAAACTGTAACGACAAACCTACGCTTTGTCTAACAGTTTTTATACTTGTCGGTCCCCACCTTAAGCACTCCAGCAAAATAAAAAATACAAACTTATTCTAAAAAGAAAGCAATATTTTTTTGCAAAACAAGCCCGGCCCCTTTTGCAAAAAAAGTTGTCATAATTTTAAGACTGCTCGCATATATATTTAATATAACCTTAAACAAAGGAGAGTTGATATATATGTGGCAGTCTTTTAATGTGGGTGAAGTTGCACGAAAGCTTAGGACAAACATCGAAAGAGGATTAAGCAAAGAAGAGGCAGAAAATAGGAGAAACAAACATGGACCGAACAAGCTAGAAGAAAAGAAAAAGGAAAATATTTTTATTAGATTTATAAAAGAATTTAAGGACTTTATGATAATTATTCTAATAATAGCTGCAATTATCTCAGCAGTTGTATCATATATGCAGGGACAAAATGATTACATAGATTCTATAATTATCATAGCAATCGTAGTCTTAAATGCTATTATGGGACTAGTTCAGGAAGCAAAGGCAGAAAAGTCGTTAGAAGCATTAAAAGATATGTCTGCACCAGTAGCAAAAGTAAGACGTGATGGTAGAATTTTAACAATAAAAGGCACGGAGGTTGTTCCTGGAGATATAGTGTTACTCGAAGCAGGAAATTATGTGCCAGCAGATTGTAGACTTATAAATAGTTACAATTTAAAGGTAGAGGAATCTAGCCTAACAGGAGAAACAGTACCTGTAACAAAAGATGCTGAGGTGTTACTAGACAGTAAAACACCTATTGGAGACACTTTAAATATGGCATTTGCAAATACAATAGTGGTAAATGGACATGCAGAAGCGATAGTAACAGAAACTGGGATGAATACAAAAGTTGGACAAATTGCAAAAATGATTATAACAAATGAGGCACCAGAAACTCCAATTCAAAGAAAACTTGGAGAAGTAGGAAAAACTCTAGGAATTGCTTGCTTATGTATCTGTGCTTTTATATTTGTTATAGGAATACTTAAAAAGATTGAACCAGTAGAAATGTTTATGACTTCAGTTGGACTAGCAGTAGCAGCAATTCCAGAAGGCTTACCAGCTATAGTAACTATAATGTTATCTATTGGTGTAACGAGAATGGCAAAGAAAAATAGCATAGTAAGGAAACTGCCGGCAGTTGAAACTTTAGGAAGTAGTAGCGTAATCTGTTCAGATAAAACAGGCACACTTACTCAAAACAAAATGAAAGTCACAAAAATAATGGATATAAAGGGCGAAAGCCTAGACCTTCAAAAAAATCTAATTTTAGAATTAGGCACAATGTGTACAGATGTGGAAGAAGATGTGGGAGAAGCCACAGAACTTGCAATTATAAATGCAGCAAGAGAACAAGGCAAGTACAAAGAAAGGCTGTATCAAAAATTTACTAGAATAAATGACATACCATTTGACTCAGACAGAAAAATGATGAGTACAATACATAAAATAGGTTCTGAGATAATAGATTTATCTACCCATAGTGACGAATGGAATAATGAAAGTAATTTAATAGGAAATACACACGATAATATGTATTCCAATAGTAACTTAAATAATGAAACTACAAAAAATAGTAATTCATCAGATTTAAAAATATTAGACTTGATACATAATAGCAATGATAAATTTTTATGCATAACCAAAGGAGCACCGGAGGTTATACTAAAAAACTGCTCTAAATACTATTTGAATGGACAAATTAACATCTTAAATGATGAAAGTATAAGAAAAATAGAAAAAATAAATAGTGCAATGGCAGAAAATGCGTTAAGAGTAATAGCAGTAGCATATTCGAGTATGCCCAGACTTCCAACAAATATAGATAGTGAAAGCCTAGAACGAAACTTAACCTTTGTCGGGTTAATAGGTATGATAGATCCTCCAAGGGAAGGCGTAAAGGAAGCCGTACAAAACTGTAAAAAAGCAGGAATTAAAACTGTAATGATTACAGGAGATCATATTTTAACTGCAAAAGCCATAGCAACGGAATTAGGCATATTGGGAAACAACGACTTGGCTATAACAGGAAAAGAACTTGACAAAATTTCAAAAAGTGAATTAGAAAAAAATATTTCTAAATATTCTGTATTTGCAAGGGTGTCTCCAGAACATAAAGTGCGAATAGTAGAGGCATTTCAAAAAACAGGTGCAGTAGTTGCAATGACAGGAGATGGTGTAAATGATGCACCTGCACTAAAAAAAGCAGACATAGGAATTGCTATGGGAAAAAACGGCACAGATGTTGCAAAAAATGCAGCAGATATGATTTTAGCAGATGATAATTTTGTAACTATCGTTGAGGCAGTAAAACAAGGAAGAAATATTTTTGACAATATAAAAAAAGCTGTACACTTTTTAATTTCTACTAATATTGGTGAAATAGTAACAATATTTATGGGATTACTACTAGGCCTAAAATCACCACTACTCGCAATACAACTGCTATGGATAAATTTAGTCACAGACTCATTACCGGCTATTGCAATAGGGTTAGAATCTCCAGACAAAAACATAATGAACCAAAAACCACGTAATAGCAGAAAAAGCATATTTGCAGATGGCTTATGGAGCAAAATTATACTAGAAGGAATAATGCTAGGAATGCTAACATTAGTAGCATTTAGTGTAGGTAATAACTTGTATGGTTTAGAAGTGGGCAGAACAATGGCATTTGTAGCAATGGCAATGTTAGAATTAGTACATAGCTTTAATGTAAAAAGCGAGGAATCAATATTCAAAGTTGGAATATTGGAAAACAAATACTTAATAGGTGCATTTATATTAGGCACTCTTCTACAAGTAGTTGTAGTAATGGTACCAGCATTTGCAAGCGTATTTAGTTTAGTATCATTAACTGGAACACAATGGTTATACACTTTAGGCATATCAATTTTACCTGTTATAATAATAGAAGCACAAAAACTATTAGATAGCAGATTAAAAGCTGGTAGAGGTGTTAAAGTATTAGAAAAAAGAAGAATAACAAGTTAAAAATCGTGGACAAAAGGGACACTCCTTTTTGTCCACGATTTTCCATAGATAGTAATTTTAACCAAAAGTCAATAGTTGAAAAAACGAGAAAAAATGAGTAAAAACGAGGAAAAGTGAGGAATGTATACCATAAATTCGAATTGAGAAATTGCCAAAAGTCTCAAAATAAGTCAAAAAACGAGAAAAAAGAATATATAATTTGAAATTGCATAGAATATGTAGTATAATAGAATTTGTCACGTTGCAAAAAGGAGTGTGAAAAATTATTCTAAACAGGAAAATTAAATACTGTACAAAAGAAATTATTAGGCTTATAAATATAGTAGCAATTGCACTGTTTATAATAACGATAATAGTTCTATTCAAATTCAACTTAGTATGCGAAGTAACCATCGCAGGAGAAACTGTTGGATATGTAGCAAACAAAAACGAATTTGAAAAAGAAGTAGATAATATAATAAATAAAGAAGAAGAGGCAAAACTATTTACTACAATAGAAGATATGCCAGAATATAAATTCAAATTAGTTGATAAGGCAGAACAAACTAATGAAGAGACAATATTAGCCAAGTTAGAAGAAAATTCTGAAACAACATATAAATTATATGCCGTGACATTGGACGGTGAAGAAAAAACCGTTTTAGCAAGCTTAGAAGAAGCTGAAAAGATTGTTGATGAAATGACAGAAAAATATGAAGACGATTTAGAGTTAGATATTGGTATAGTTGATGTTATAACAACTGACAAAGAAGATGAAAGCACAGTAAAAGTTGCAACAGCAACTTTAGACAGTGATATAGAAAATAAAATAGAAGAAATAGAAGAAGAAATTGCTTTACAGCAAGAAATACAATCTCATACAGTACAAGGTGTGTACTTAGAGGTCACACCAGTTTCTGGTATAATAACATCCAGATTTGGTAACAGAGAAAGTATAAGAAGCTATGGGCATACTGGATTAGACATTGCAGCACCAGCAGGAACACCAATTAGAGCAGCAGCAGGTGGAACAGTTACATTTTCAGGATACAGTGGTGGATATGGTTACGTGGTAAAAATGGATAATGGAAATGGCGTAGAAACATATTATGGACACTGTAGCGCGTTATATGTATCAACAGGCGAAGAAGTTGAGGCAGGAGATGTAATTGCAGCCGTGGGCTCTACTGGTAACTCAACAGGTAACCACTTACACTTTGAGGTAAGAGTAGACGGAGAAGAAGTAAACCCACAAAATTATTTGTATAATGAGTAAAATAAGACTAGGCGTTTATGCCTAGCCTTTTGTTTGTGTGCCAAGAATTAGTGTGTTATAATGGTTGTATAATTTACAATTCAAAATTGTAATATTTTTGCTAGGTTAGAGTGGGCTTATAAAAAAAGTATGAAAATATGGAATGGAGAGTACTTTGAGTTAGAAATTCTTAAATAATTTTATGGAAAGAGTTCATCTCTGATGGAAGGGTGCCATAAAATTATTTTAGAATTTTTACGAAAAAGTAGCTGGACCGACATATTTGAAATACTTTTTTTAGGAGTTTACTCTAACCTATAATAAAAAAACAATAATTGTAAATTATATAACCATTATAACACACTAATTCTTAATATAATTTAAACTTTTTAATTGACTTTAGCAAATATAAGTTATAAAATAATAAAATAGTAATATATATTTTAGAAAAACACAAAAAACGGAGGAGTCAAAATGATTATTCTACTAGATGCAATGGGTGGAGATAATGCACCAGATGCAAATATAAAAGGAGCAGTAAAAGCAATAAATCAAATATCAGCAAAAGTAGTTTTAATAGGTAAAGAAGAGGTTATAAAACAACGTATAAAAGAGTTATATGGCAAAGATAATATAAATGACATATCTCCAAGACTTAGCATAAAGAATGCTACAGAAACAATAGAAATGGAAGATATACCAACACAGGCAATAAAGCATAAAAAAGATTCATCAATGGTAGTTGGATTTAATATGCTAAAATCTGGTGAAGGTGATGTGTTTATTTCTGCCGGTAACTCAGGTGCATTGCTTACAGGAGCAACACTTCTAGTAGGAAGAATCAAAGGAATAGATAGACCAGCTCTAGCAGGAATTTTGCCAGCATATAAAAGCAGATTACTACTTATGGACTGTGGCTCAAACACAAACTGCAAGCCAATAAACTTATTGCAATTTGCACAAATGTCAAGCATTTACTTAAAAAATACATTTGGCATGGAAGCACCAGCAGTAGGTTTATTAAATATAGGTACAGAAGAGACAAAAGGTAATGAACTTACAAAAGAGGCATATAAATTACTAAAAGAAAATGCAGAAAAGTTAGATATAAACTTTGTTGGTAATGTAGAAGGTAGAGACGCATTTTCTGGTAAAATAGATGTTGTTGTAACAGATGGATTTACTGGAAATGTTTTCTTAAAATCAGTAGAAGGTTTAGGAAAGTTTGTAAAAAGAAGTTTAACTGAAAGCTTAACACACAATCTTTTAACAAAAATAGCAGCACTTCCAAGTTTACCAGCAATAAAGAAATTCTCTAAAACAGTAGATTATAAAGAATATGGAGGAGCATTATTTTTAGGAGTAAAGAAACCAGTAGTAAAAGCACACGGAAGTAGTGATGAAAAATTATTTGAGTTTACTATAAAACAAGCTGAAAAATTTGTAGAAAATAAAGCAGTAGAAAAAATGATTGAAGCTTTTGAGGAAAATAAATCAGTTGTAGAAGAAAGTACTGATAATGTAGAATAGTATATCTGTAAAAAGATATATCTAATAAAATAATATAAATTGTTAAATTAAAAATTAAGACTAGTCAGTACAATAAAAATCTTACTAAAAAATCTCTTGAAAGTACTGAAAAATGGGCAAACTAGGAAATATTTTAACAAAATTTATAAAATATATTGACAATTAAATTAATATGTATTATTGTTAGATAAACAAGTTTTAAGATAATTTAAGGAGGTGAACTTATATAATGAGTTCAGAAGAAGTTTTTGAAAAAGTAAAAGGAATTATAGTTGAACAACTAGGAGTAGCTGAAACAGCAGTTACAATGGAAGCATCTTTTATAGATGACTTAGGAGCTGATTCACTAGATATAGTAGAATTAATAATGGCTCTTGAAGAAGAGTTTGATATAGAAATACCAGATGCAGATGCAGAAAAGGTTGTTTCTGTAGGAGATGTTGTTGATTATATAAAAGATCATATAGCATAGTAAAAAAAATGAGCAATAGTAAA
>CALXWT010000040.1 GCA_944392445.1 uncultured Clostridia bacterium | reverse complement strand
TTTTTAATTTCAAGATTTAAGTCATCTACTGACTTCTTTCCTTTCACATAAGATTTTGAAACATTTTTTATTTCAATCATTTTTTATTCCTCCTATTCTTATAAAATAAATATAATGAATATATTGTAGTTAAAACAGCACAAATTATAAGTATTATCATTAATATAAAAGACACTATTGAATTTAGAAATGCTGAAATTATAAATGTTAAACCTATTATTACGAAGAAATATCCTGCTGGTCTTTTTACTTTTTCCCAAAAGTCTTTTCTAACATAGTGCATTTGTAGTTTGTTAATTTCTGTTTTAGGCATATAATTTCCTATAATCATAAAAATTATTCCCAATGTTATACATACAATTATTCTCATATCTAATTCAATTCCTGCACCATAAGCTAACATTGTTAAATAACATACCATTCCAATTATCGGTATTATCCATTTATAAATAGTTATATATTTCTTATTCTGCTTTTTTTGTTCCATACAATCACTTGATATACAACAAATTATTTGTAACGCTGTCATAAGTAGTGGAATACCAAACAAAGCAAATTCTTTAGGTGCAAAACTGTTAGGTTCGTTATTTAATCCAAAATGTACTGCCATTTGTTCTGGTAGTTGATTATACAAAATTACTCCAAATATTATTGGTACTATGCACATTAAAGTTGTTATAATTAAAATTTTCCAATCAATTCTTTTCTTCATTGTTATTATCTCCCTTCTTATCATCTTTTCCAAATTGATAAATCCATACCAGTATTTCTTCAAATACTGATGTATTCAGCTTATAATAAATATATTTCTTGTATTTTTCTTCCTTTACCAAATCTGCTTTTTTTAAATATGATAAATGATAAGAAACTGTTGAGTTAGTTAAATTAAATTTATTAGCTATATCTCCTGCTGTCATTTTTTCTTTTTTTAACATTTCTAATATGTTTCTTCTAACAGGATCTGATATAGCTTTTAATGTTTCCGACATTCCCATTATATTCACCTTCATCATTTCGATATTTATCAAAATGATTTTACTATTTAATTTTTATAATGTCAATAGTTATTTCGATATTTATCGAAATGTTTTAAAAAATAAAACAGTTATATTTCAAACTGTTTTATAAGTATTTCTCTTATTAGTCTTTCCAAAATTCTATTAGTAATTTTGATAATTCTTCTGGATTTTCTTCATTTATGATATGCCCTGCATTTTTCATAATTTCTAATTTTGCATTTTTTATATTTTCAGATAAATAATATGCTGATTTAATAATGGCATTATCTTTTTCTCAATTTACTCTTATATTTCCCGAAGTTGTAGTTATTTTTAATACTATTTCTGCCATTCTGTTATTATTTATTACTTCAGCATCTCCAGAGTTGGTTTCTGTTTCAACATATATATCATTTTTTCCGTTTATTCTAACATTTCCAGATTTAGCATTTATATTAGAATTTTCTGTGATATTTAATGAGTTTATGTCTATATTTCCAGAACTTGTTTTTAACTCGCAATAATTCTCTATAGTATCTATACTAATATCTCCCGAAGAAGCCTCTGCGTTTATTCTATCTGCACCTTTTATATTTATTTTTCCAGATGATGTTTTTACTGTACTTTCTCCTATTGTTCCCACTTCAACATCTCCAGATGATGCTTCTGCAGATAATTTGCTAAAATCACCTGCTTTTATATCTCCAGAACTTGCTTGTATTTTTACTTCATTTCCATTGCCAATAACAATATCTCCAGAAGAACTTTTTAATTCTCCATTATTTATATTTCCACATTCGATTTTACCGGAAGAAGATTCAAAATTGATATTGTTATTTTCTAGATTTTGCGCTGTTATATCTCCACTAGATGTATGTATATTAAATTCTTCATCAATCTCATTTGGCACTTGTATTATAATTTTTTCATCACACCAATAAAAAATTGCAAATATATATCCTTTTGTATTACTTTTAGTTATGGAAAGCTCTTTGTCAGAAATTGTTTCATTTATTCTCTCGTCTTTATCCCCATAAGCTGTAATTTTAATTTTATCTACATCTGCTTTTTCGATAGAAACATTTGATGAAGATACATCTACTTTAATTTTGTCTAATTCTTCTGGTTCATATTCTTTTTCAAATATCTTTTCTGTAGTGTCTCCAAAAGTTAACAATGAAAAATTCATATTAGATTCATTATCTTTATTTATAATTGCAAATATCATAAAATTTAATAATGCTATAATTATTAAAACTAATATGATAATTAAAATTACTTTTACTACTTTACTTTTCAATCTCATCACTTCCTTTTTCTACTGTAATTTTCTTGTTTTTTTCTTCTTTCATACTAAATATAAGCTTTACTATAAGTTCCACCAAAGCAAATATTACCCATAAAATCCATGTTATATGCCATGCCATTGTTAAAAAGCTTACAAGTAAATAGATAACCAAGAAAAATGTTGCAATAATTTCTATTATTAAAGCTTCTGTTTTATTTTTTGCGCCAACAGCCTTTATTTTTATACTGCCATCATCTAACTCTTCAATTTCTTCTATTGCATCGTCCAGTTCTTCAATATCTTCTTTTATTCTTTTTTCCTTTTTATCTACTTTATCTTTATTTGGATATGCCACAAAGAAGTATACAATTATTACAGTTGCAATAGTGCAAAGTGTTGCCCAAATCATAACTGCATGAGCATCTTCGTACCTTAATACTTCTACCATATATGGTAATCCAAAAGTTGCTATACAATATAAGAAAATGCTGATGCTTAGTACAATTGCTTTTCTTTTGTTACGTTTTTTTGTATAGTCGTCTTGTGTTGTATTTCCATTTTCAATAGTCTTTGGCTTTTCTCCTTTTATCAATTCTTCTGTAGTTATCCCAAATACCTCACATAGTGGTTCTATTTTATCAAAATCTGGTGTACTTTGATCTGTTTCCCACTTTGAAATTGTTTGTCTTGTTACTCCTATTTTTTCTGCTAATTTTTCTTGACTCATATTTATGCTATTTCTATATTGAAATAATCTTTCTCCTAATGTCATTTTTTATTTCTCCTTTCAATTTTTTCTTGATTAAATTATAGCGTAAATTTTGGTTGCATACTACCAATTAGCCTTTGAACTTTGTCAACTTAAGTTAACAATTAGTTTTTTAAGTAAAAATCCACCTTATAAAGCTTCTTATTTCTTCTATGGTAAAGATAGTTTTTCATATACATTAGCCCAACGGATGATGTGATAAAATATTACCTTTCTATTTCTTCTTTTACTTTTTTTCTACCTAATCTCTCAATAATTTCATCTACATCTTTAGGAAGTAATCCTTCTCCAAGACTTCTACCATTTCCATTTGATACTTTTACTAATTTTTTTATTAATTCTTCATCAAAAGAGTCAAAAATTTCGTCATCTAAAATTATAAAATCCTCTACTCCTTGATTTTCGGATAACCATTTCTTTATTTCTAATCCTCTTATATCTTGTATGTATGGAGTAGAATCCACTCTAATTTCATAATTTGCTAATAATTCTTTTAGGTATCGCGCATTTCTTGTATATCTCCAAGAAGAACTTAATACAACTCTTGCTCCCGTTTCGTCTATTGCTCTTTTCAATAGTTTCACTTTTCCCACATCAATGTCTCTTTCTATCCCTTGTATGTCTGAATTTTTTACTTTATCCAAATATTCATCTGAGTTTAATACCCCGTCAATGTCTAAAAAAATAACTTTCATTATATTCCACCTATAAATAGTTTACTGCTTAAATAATACCATAAAACAAAAAAATACTCTATACTTATTTCTAAATATAGAATATTTTTGTTTATATAAGTGTATTTTAAATTTATATATTATAAGATTAAGTAATGCTATTCCTCGACAACTTCATATCCCGTTGTGTCTGGTTTTACTATATCAGTATCTTCTACCGTATTAAATGTATATTCGTAATCAACACTTCTATCATTTTGTCCAGGATTTTTATCTATATTTCTAATTGCCAAACCTGTTTCTTTATCTATATATCTCTCATAACTACTTCCTTTTATAACATAACACTCTTTGCCATTACAATAGTCGCTATCTATACCCGTTATAAATGCTAGTTGCATATTTATTAAAAATCCATCACCTACATAAGTTACAGGTGAAACATTCCAGCCTGCCGTTGTTTCAGTATTTAATATATACTTCCCTTCTTCTGATTCAGCTAAAGCTATTTGTTCATTATCTTTGTTATAGAAAGTTAATTTTAATCTTTGATTGCCATCAACTGTAATTCTTGTCATAGTAGTTAGGTGGTTTCCATCTTTATTATAGCTTTCAGTTATTGTTAGAGAATCTCCATGGTATGAGTATAATTTAGCATAGTAATTATCATACGATTTATTCTCTTTAGCTTTTTCCGAAAGTGAAAACATTATAAAAGTTCTTCTTAATACTACAGCAATATAGATTATTATCAATGCTAGGAGAATATATTTAAGCACTTTCATTTTATTGCTATACTTTTTCATATACTTTACTTCTCTTTTATCTTGCTTTTCAGCATTCAGTTGTATATCTTTTTGCATATTCTCTAAAACTGTTTTGCATTCATCACATTCTTTTAAATGTTCTTCTATAAATTGATTTGTTTCTTCAGTTGTTAGTTTTTCTATGTAATTTGGCAATAAATCTTGAACAATTTTACAATTCCTATTTTCTTTCATATCAATCAACCTCCTTTAACCTATTTTTTCCACGATAAAAT
This sequence comes from uncultured Clostridia bacterium, assembly GCA_944392445.1. Lineage (GTDB taxonomy): Bacteria > Bacillota > Clostridia > TANB77 > CAG-508 > CALXVA01. The sequence continues at coordinate 9,471 of CALXWT010000040.1, read as the reverse complement.
GTAACTCTCGCCCAGTTTTCTGTCTTATTTAAGATAACTCCAATTTCTTTAAAAGTAAGTTCTCCTGTTATTCTAAGGTACATTACCTCTCTTGTTTTTTCATCTAAACTTTGCATTTTTTTGTATAAAGTAATTTTTTCATCATTTGAAATAATTTGTTCTTCCAATGAGGTTAAGTCTTGAACTTCTAACAATTCTGATTCTTCTGTTTTCAAGATTTTTTTATTTTTTCTACATTGGTCATACCAAAGATTTTTAGCAATTTGACATAACCACACTGACATTTTACATTCGCCTTTGTATGTATGAATTTTCTGTACAGCTTTATAAAATGTTTCTTGTGTAAGTTCTTCGGAGATATCGTTATTATGAGTTAAACAGAATAAATATTTGTTTACTGTTTCAAAATATTCTTCGTATATTTTTTCAATATCCTGCATAACTTTGTCCTCCTTTGTATATATGACGTATGAAATTTGTTTTCGTTACAGTATCTTAGTAAATAAAATACACCTGCTATTCTAGGTGCATTTTATATTTTATTTTAATATTTATCAATTCCTGTGCCATTTTTCAAGTATACTTTAATTTGCCTTATTATATGGGGAATATTATAATTTCCTGCAAATTTATTATTATTTAATAATTCGTCATTTATAGTTACCCATTCAAGCTTATTCTTTTCTTCTACTAAATTAACATTATGCTTTAAAATACCATAGTAAACTTGTATATTATTCTCGTATTTAAAATAGTTTAAGTCCATAAAATGGTCTAATTCTATATCGTTACTAGATATTCCTGTTTCTTCAAATAATTCTCTATATGCTGCCTCATCATTTGTTTCACCATTTTCTACTTTTCCTCCCACAAAGTTATACAACCCCTTATATGGGTCTTTAGCTCTAATACAAAAGAGAGCTTTATCTATGCTATTATTAAATACAACTACTAAATTTAATTTTCTCATTTTTTGTCACCTCTACAGACAATTTATTGCTTAGATAATACCATAAAACGCAAAAATATTCTATACTTATTATTAAATATAGAATATTTATCATTATATTTCTTACATATTAAAACTATTTTCATAAATATCCATAAATGCAGATACAAATCTAGCTTGTTCTACTTCCTCTTCTGTTCCATTAGTAGCTTGCCATCCATAAATTTTATAACTCTTATAATTAAAATTAGTTAACGGTAGTAAATTAAATTCTCTTTGAATTAGCTTTATTCCTTTTGAGTATTCTTTCTTTAATGTTTTAAATGCCTTATTGGGATTTTTAAATACTGCATCGCCATATTTATTTGCACCAATATCAAAGTCAATATTTATTCTTCCAAACTTATTTATGTCAACACTACCTTTGTTGTTATTTTCTCCGATTATGTATATTTGCGAATATTTTAAATTATCATCTATAATATAACCACATTTTACAAGTATGTACTTACCTATTATGCATAATAAAATAGATATTAAAATTATAATAATTATTACTGATATTTTGTATTTTTTGTTATTTCGATGAACAAAATTAAGAACATCTAATATATTTTTCTCTGATTGTTGCTTTATTTCATTTTCTTTTATATGTTCTCCAGCAAAAAACTCATTTAAAGATATACCTAAAATATCACACAAAGGTTGTATATTAGAATAATCTGGCAAGTTTAGTCCTCTTTCCCATTTGCTAACAGCATTAACACTAATATGCAACTTTTCTGCTAATTGCTCTTGTGTTAATTTTTTATCTTTTCTACATTTGGCAATAAAGTTTCCAATTTTTATTTGTTCCATTTTTATTCTCCTTTCAAAAAGATAATATCAAATTCTATATTAAATTAACACATACTGGAGGTTGAATTAGATTATAGTTGAGAAAACAATCAACATAATTCCAACTATTACAAAAATGCCACCCCATACTCTAAGAACTATTTTCATTTTAGGATTTTTTAATAATTTATCTGGAATTCTTGGACTTTTAAGCTTCATAAAAAACTGAGGAATCAAAATCATAAAAATTGCAACTATTGTAATTAGAATTCCTGTAATTAACATTACAATACCTCCTTTTGTAAATGGTGGACAGATAATCTATGTATAATCTGTCCCACCTATCATAATTTTTACTAATCTTTATAATCTGTAAATGATAATGAATTAATTATAAAGTCTCCAACTTCTTCCCATTCTGTTCTTAAGTCTTCAGTGCAATTAAAATTAACTAATTTTGCCATTATAAATCCATCAATAACAAAAACAATAATACTTAAAATTAATAAAATTTTTAAAGACTTTGTCTTGTCTTTGTATTCTGGAATTTTGCTATCTGTTTGATAAGATTCATACATTTTCTTAATTTCTTTATCATTTTTTACATCAATTATTACAAAAGGTATAGCAACAGCAAAAGCTAAAACTGCATTTATGATAAAGGCATATAGTGGAATTGTTTCATTTAAATTTAATAATACATTTAGAAAGATAACAATAATAAGTAAAAATGTTACAATACCTCCATATAAATAGAAATTCTTGAATGCCTCGTTCTCTTTTTTCATTATTTTTTTAAATTCACTTTTTTTCATAACATTTCCACTTTTACAATTTTTATTTGTTTTATAATATCATAAATGATAACAACTATCAATTATTTAACTATAAACTTTATCTCACTTTATTATTTTTTATATATTTAGACTCGATATAATTGTTTAATTTATGATATTCATTCAATTGCTCAAATTCTAATAAACTAAAATTTATGTATATTATGTTATAATTTTTGATATTTTTTCAATATAATATTTTACTACTCTTAATTTAAATTCAGCTGAATATTTAGCCATAAAAAAGAACCCTCCTTATTAAACTTTTTTGTCTAATAATTTGGGTTCATTTCATATTTCAAACTAATCTATAAATTTATCTTTTCACTTTGTATTTTAACTGAATATAAGAATTATCTAATTGATTACATTCAATAAGTTCTAATGCTTTTAATTTGTTTAATTCTTCTGAATTACTAATTGCTTCTCCATCAATTAGAGTAGGTACGTCCTTTCCTCCAACTAATAATGGAGCAATTACTATATTTACATAGTCAATTAAGTTGTTTCTCAAAAATAGCCCATTAAGACTTCCTCCAGATTGAATTGTTACTCTTTCAGCATTATACTTACTAGATAAATCTTCTAACAATTTTGTTAAGTCTAATTCTTCATAATATAAAATGTCTAAATTATCATATTTATCTGTTAAAGAATATGCTATATGATCTTTATTTGTTGTAACTAGTATTAGGCTTTCTACCCAGTTGCATATATAATCTATTCCATTTTCATTTAAATGTGGCTTATTATCAATAATAACGAATTTTACTTCGATTTTACTATGATATTCCTTCCTGTCATTAACACCAATTTTTGCCATTACTCTACCGGTATTTAATGAAAAATAATCAGTAGTAGCTTCTATTTCATAATACTGGTGTAATCCTTCTTTAACACCCTCAATTTCACACCAATCTTTATCGGCATCTAATTCATCAGTATTTCCACTACTAATCTTACCGTCAAGAGATTCTAACATAAATAAGGTTGTTATCGGTCTTTTTTTCACTTTAAATCATCTCCTCTACAACTTACTATTTGTTACTATAATACCATACAACTTAAGATTTATCCACACTTTATATAACTTTTATAAAATTCAAAACAAGAGCTACTAATAGACCTTGTTCAAGTTTTCATTATCCACTAAAATAATTATATTTTTACTTTGCTCTGTAATTACCATTCAATTTATTCCTATAGAATTATTGATAGTACTCCTATTATCATATTTTGCATTTAAAACGCCCCTTTATTTACAATATTTATTACTTACCTTTCAGCCATCAAATTTGATTGTTCTATTATTTCTTTTAACTCTTTTTCACTAGCTTTTCTTATTTTATCAAAAGATACATCTGTATAGTAAACTTTAATTTTATCTTTGCAATCTGCAATATCAGCATTTGCATTTATCATTATTTCTGAATTGAAATGATAGTTATCTCCATTATTTAATTGAGCCATTGAGTCCCAAGTTTCAAAATGGCTACGCGTTTTATTTTGTAGCGATATTTTTCCATTTATAAATATTAGTGTTGCATCATCTGTATTAACTACTTGAGAACTTAATGTGACTATACTTAAGCCATTAAAAGAACATATAATATTATCATCTTCGATTTTACATTCTATTAGCCTATCATCATATTCAACGTTTATTTCAATATTTTGATATGCAATATTGATAATAAACACCAATAATAAGCAAAGAATAACAGATACCGTAACTACTATAGTACGATTTTTTATTTTCTTATTCTTATCGGATTCTTTTGCTATGCTTATAATATTTTCATTCGCTTTTTCGTGGTATTGTTCTTCTTCTAAGTGTTCTCCACTTAATAATTCATTTACACTAATACCAAGGTAATTACATAGTTCAAGCATTATAGAAGAATCTGGCATTCCTCTACCTGTTTCCCATTTAGAAATAGTTTTGTAAGACAAGTTTAATTTTTCTGCTAATTGTGCTTGTGTAAGATTTTTTTCTTTTCTACATTCAGCAATAAATTTTCCAATTTTTTCTTGGTTCATAATTTTTCCTCCTTCAATTATAATTCAATAAAATTATAACTAAAAGATGTAACAAAAATAACTCACGATTAGTAGAATTTTTATACTCTACTAATCATAGCATCCGGTAATTTAATATTTATTATTCATTTCCACTAAAAGCACCCCACTTAGCCTCTACAAAGCATCTACTAACTCGTTATATTCGTCCGACAAACTTTCACTACTAAAAACTATAATCTCACCATCTATTTCCCAGCTATCTTTATTTTCAGATAGTAAGTTTAATATTTCTTCTGACGTATTTAAAATTGATATTACTTCATCTATTGAGCTTTCAACTATTCCATCACTTTCTGAAGTTTCCATATCTCCAACAAATTCTTCTTTGTATAAATCTGTATAGTAACTATCTAATCCTTTATCGTTGATGTACGACATTGCCTTTTCTTCTGTCAAAAATTCAGTATATTTTTCCTTGCAATTTTCTAAAGTTGTTCTAGTAGCTGTAATATAGCTTTTAGATTCTGTAAAGTCCTTTCCATCTTCTTTGTAATTCTCTACTGTTAATAGCGAAGTTATCTTTTCATCATTTAAAATATTTGCAATTTCTATGCTATTGTCGAAATTATCTTTTAAATATGATTTAAAAGATTCCTCAACTACAGCATAGTCGCCTTTTGTTATTGTACGATTTAACCTTTCATTTATTGCATCCATATCAATAGTTTCAGCACTTGTTAATTGATATATTTCTGATAACTCTGTTTTTAGTTTATCTTCTTGCATCATATCCGAGAATACAAAGTATCCCATAACCACAAGTGCAATTACTATTATAATAAGAACTGCAATTAAAACTTTTTTCTTCATAAATAAAATCCCCCTTGTATTTTTTCTTTAATATATCATAAAGTTTTTATTATAGCAAGATGGAAATTTTATTCTGCTTGTTTAAGTATTTCGCTTGCCTCTTCTTCTGTTAAATATCCATTTTCTATCATTTTGTCCATTACTTGTCTTTGTCTCTGTTTTGCAAGTTCTGGATTTACCGTTGGTGCATATACGGATGGAGCATTTGGAATTCCTGCAAGCATTATGCATTCGTAATCTGTCATTTCACTTATTTCTTTATTAAAATAACCTTCACATGCTTCTTTTACTGTATAATAACCATCTCCAAAATAGATACTATTTACATATAGTTCAAATATATCTTCTTTTGAGTAGTTTGCTTCAATCTCCCAAGCCATAAATACTTCGGCAATTTTTCTTTCCATTATTTTTTCTTGGGTAAAGTACATGTTTTTTGCTAATTGCTGTGTTATTGTACTTCCACCTTCTACATAAGACATAGCTTTTATATCGTTTATAGCTGCTCTACCTATTGCTATTATGTCTATTCCACCGTGCTTAAAAAATCTTTTATCTTCTACACTTATTACTGCATTTACGTACATTTGTGGTAATTCAGAAAATTCTGTGTAGCTTTCTTTACTTCGTATTTCTGCAACTTTTTCTTCAAGTGGCTCGTTTTCTATTGCTTCTTTATACATAGTGTATCCATTACCTATAATCAGTAGTGCTATGCTTAGTCCTATCAATAATAAAATCATTAGTATTTTAAGAAATTTCTTCATTTTACCACCTCATTTCTTAAAATATATTATAGAGCATTCTATTTTTTCTTGCCATCTTTTAAAATTACTATAGATTACATTTTTGTAAGCTTTCTATTCTATTTTAAAAAATTTTATGGGCTTGATAATGCTAGAAATACTCAGAAAATGAAAAACAAGAGCAACTAGTTTAGTGGCTCTTGCTTTTTTATCAAATACTTGTCTACTTCATCAAAACCTCTACTTCTATCTCAGGACTTACTAATTTAGAAAAGCTAATTCCATCGCTCTTCTCTCCCACTATACTTCCGTAATGAGTTGGTACAGCTATTTTTGGTTTTATTTCATTTATAAGTTCAGCTGCTTCCTTATAATCCATTGTAAAAGTTCCTCCAACTGGAACAAATGCGACGTCACATTTTACTTTTTTATTTTCTTCCGTTATGTCTGTGTCACCTGCAATATAGTAAGTTACTCCCTCTATTTTTAATACATAACCTACCCATTCATTTGCTTTTGGATGGAATTGCTTATTTACATTGTAGGCTGGTATTGTTTGAAATTCTATACCTTTTACTGTATATTTTTGATTTGGTGTTACCAAAACCATATTATCTCTTTCAAAACCTTTTTTTAATAGTTTTGTTAGTAAGTCTTCTGGCGCTACAATAATTGTTTCTTCTTTAATCACTTTGTCTATATCCTCTTCTGAATAATGGTCATAGTGATCGTGTGTAATAAATATTACATCTGCGTCATTATAATTTTTTTCTATTTTAAATGGGTCAAAATAGATTACCTCTCCTTTATTAAATTTAATGCAACTATGGCATAAAATTTCTATACTTTCTAACATTTTTATCTTCTCCTTTCAATCTTTAGTTTTTATCTTTTTTAATAATGTCTAGTTTGTTTTAATTTATTATTTATTTTAATATATTGTATTAACCTTGCACAACTCTTTCTTTTACCCAAGCATTTTTTCTAATTCTTCTTTTGTATACTTAATTGTAGTAGGTCTTCCATGTGGGCACGTATATGGATTATTTAATATTAGTAAGTTTTGTATTAAATAATCTACTTCATCTTTTCCTAAATCCATGTGAGCCTTTACTGCTGCCTTGCACGCTACTGTCGCAATAAATCTTTCTTCTACGTCTCGTATTCCACCTCTTTCATTTGTAAGCATCTCATCTAAAATGTCCAAAAATATGTGCTTACTATTTGTTTTGTAATCTATGTCTGGAATACCGTTTATTTTAATTGAGTTATCGCCAAATTCTTCTATATCAAATCCTATGTCTTGGAACATTTGCATATATGTTCTTACAAATTCCATTTCGCTATGTGGTAAATTTACTACTTCTGGAATTAGCATCATTTGAATATTGTTTTTTATATGATTTTTATAGTTCGCTTTTATTTGCTCATACAATATTCTTTCGTGTGCAGCGTGCTGGTCTATTAAATAGAGTTCGTTTTCAATTTCTACTATAATATATGTTCTAAGTAAAATGCCTATAAATTTGTATTCTATTCTTCGTTTATTTTCTCTCTGGATTGTTTGATTATCATTTCTATTAGAACCTTGCTCACTTTCACCGATTATTTTATACCCAAGTGTTTCATTGTTACTAGTTTCTTTAAAATTTGTGTTTTCTTGCACTTTATTTAATGGTGTTGATACAGAATTGTAGTCTTTCACAAAATGGCTGGTTAAAAAGTTATACTCGTTATCCACATATTTTTCTTCGTTTTCATTTTCGCTATTTCCTAAAAAGTCCTTTTGCAAAAGTGCCTCTTTTATTGCGTGATACATCGCTTTATATATTTTGCTTTCGTCTTTAAACCTAACTTCCATTTTAGTTGGATGCACGTTAATATCATAGTTATCTGGACTCATTTCTATATTTAGTATAAAAAATCCGTATTTTCCTATTCCTGTTGCTCCTTTAAATGCTTGATCCGAACTACTAGCTAGTACTTTGTTTTGTATATACCTTTTATTTAAGAAAAATATTTGGTCTTTTCTATTTTCTTTTGCAATGTTGGTGTTTCCGACCACTCCCGTTATTTTTATGCTGTCTCTATTGTAATTTACTTTGATAATATTTTCTCTAATTTCTTTGCCATATAAAGTATAAATTATGTCTTCAAGACTTCCATTTCCTGAGCTCCTAAATACAGTTTCATTACCATTTTTTAGTGTTAATGAAACCTTGTTATTGGCAAGAGCCATTCTTTGTACCAAATCTTTGATATACTTGAACTCTGTACTATCTTGTTTTAGGAATTTGTATCGTACAGGAGTGTTAAAGAATAAATCTTCTACAATTATAGTTGTTCCATTTGGTATTGCAACTTCTTCCTTTTCTACTATTGTTCCTGCTTTATTTACTACCTTATATCCAACTTCTTCATCTTTAGTTTTAGATAGCATTGTTACTTTTGCAATAGAAGCTATACTAGCCAATGCCTCTCCTCTAAATCCCATAGAGTATATTTTTTCTAAATCCTCTACTTTTCGTATTTTACTAGTGGCATGTCTTTCAAAAGCCATTTCCATATCGTCAAAGGGAATTCCTTTTCCATTGTCTGTTATTTTTATAAATGTCTTACCACCATTTTTTATTTCTATAGTAACATTAGTTGCATTTGCATCTATCGCATTTTCTACCAATTCTTTTACAACATTTGCAGGTCTTTCTATAACTTCCCCTGCTGCTATTTGATTTATTGTTAAGTCGTCTAATAAAACTATGTTTCCCATTATTACTTCCTACTTCTTTCTTTAACGAGTAAATTATATAATTTGTTTTTGAATTAGTCAATATAAAAAACATTATCCTGTAGCATTTTAGTTACAGTGTAATCTCCAAATATTGACTTTTGCCTAAAAATGTATTATAATTAAGTCTCCATAAAATAGAAAGGAGCAATAATTATGGATAAACGGAATGAAGTAGAAGCTGTTTATAACAGCAGTAAGGCTTGTCCGATTTGTGGCTCAAATAATGATTGCGTCTACTATAGGCTTCGTGCTTATATGGACAAGGTTGGGCTCGACGAATTTACTCACCAGCTCATTATGGGAATGCTCCCTAGTGACATTGGTCACTCTTATGAGATGAAGTTGGAAATTCTTAAGCGTCCCAACTGATTTTCCAATTTGCTCCAGCATCCCCTGCCTTTAATTAGGTAGGGGATGCTT
>CALXWT010000039.1 GCA_944392445.1 uncultured Clostridia bacterium | reverse complement strand
CTCGAACACAGAAGTCAAGCTCTATTGTGCCGAAGATATTTGTGGGTTACCCTGCTGAGAAAATAGGTTGTCGCCAGAGTTATATATTCCTCGTTAGCTCAGTCGGTAGAGCGCTCGGCTGTTAACCGATAGGTCGTTGGTTCGAGTCCAACACGAGGAGCCATAAAAGATAGCAGATAAGAAATTATCTGTTATTTTTTTCATGTTCGCTAGTAATTTGTGGCTATTTATAGTATACTTATGCTAAAATTATGTAGAAATTTGGTTGCAATACTTAAAAACTCATGTTTAATTATAGTTATATATATTTAAGTTATGGAGGAGAACATAAATGAAAGAAAATAAAACATTAAATTTTATAGGAAATGGTTCTTGTTTTAATACTGATTTTGGAAACAATTCTGCTTATTATATTGATAAGGAGAAAAAATCGTTGTTACTGATAGACTGTGGGGAAACTGTTTTTGAAAGATTAATGAAAGAATGCTTAGGATTTGATATTGCAAGAGTTAAAGAAAGTATGAATTTGGAAAGATAGATTTTAAAGTAAAAAATAAGGTTATCCTTCTACTATATATACGTTAAGATGGTGAAACTAAAACAAAATTAACACCTAACACGTATAATATAGTAGGAGGTTTTTATTATGAACACAAAAAAAGCTATAATCTGTGTTGTAATAGTACTCATACTTGTAATAATGTGCATAATATGGGGAATTAGTAGCACAGATATAAACAATATATCAAATGGTATTGAAACTACAGCAAATATAATAACAAATAATATTTGTACAACAGAAATACCAGAATTAACAGAAGAAGACGAACAAACCCTTGAAGTTCAAGAAGCAGATTTAGAAGAAGAAGGTTTCATACGTCAGGGAGAAGTTGCATATAATGGTGCTAGTAAGACACCAAATGTGCAATTAGGTGAATATCAGGGGCTAACTTACTATAATCAAGCAGATTCACGTTGGGTAAATTATATGTATTCATCTATTGGAGATAGCTCGCAAACAATGGGCACTAGTGGATGTGGTCCAACGGCAGCTGCTATGGTGGTATCTAGCGTTAAAGGAGTAATTAATCCACCAGAAATGGGAGATTTATTTGTAGAATATGGTTATAGAAGCACAAATAATGGAACTTATTTTTCTGCAATGAAATGGGTTGCCGATGTTTTTGATATAACTTATCAAGAAACGTATAGCTTAAATACAGCAGTTAACTTGGTAAGGGATAACTACTATGTAATAGTAAGTTGTAATGAAGGTTTATTCACTTATGGTGGACACTTTATTGTAATAGTAGGAATAGACGGAAACACACTAAAAATATATGACCCATATTTGTATTCGGGCAAATTTAATGTTAGCTCTAGAAGAGGCAAAGCAACGGTAGAAGGAAATACCGTATATGTTACAATAGATAATTTTAGAAATTATGCAAATGCTACGGGATACTATTGCTACAAAAATGATAGAACAGATATAAAGGAAAATAATACAGATGTTACAGTAACAGATAATGTTACGTCCAATGTAGAAAAAGTAAATTATACCGTAAGAGTAAATGCTAGTAGTGGATTAAATATTCGTTCAGGTGCAAGCACATCATATAGTATAGTAGGTGGATATGCAAATGGTACGATAGTAACAATTTCTGCTGAAAAAGATAATTGGGGTAAAACTAAAGATGGTTGGCTCTCTCTTGATTATACAACTAAGATAAGCTCAAATTCTAGCAACTCTAATTCGAGTCAAAGCTCAGGTCAAAATTCGAATGCAGGAAGTAATTCAAATACCAGTTCAAACTCTTCTACTAAATATAGAGTAGGAAGGTATGAAGTAAATACAGAAATATTAACTGTAAGAACAGGGCCTAGTACTAATTATTCTTGGAAGCAATATTCTGAATTAACAAATAATGCTCAAGCACAAATTTTAAGGCATTGTGGATATAGACCAAATGGATTATGCAAAGGTGTACAATGCGATGTAACAGAAGTTTCTGGAAATTGGGGTAAAATCCCATCAGGCTGGATTTGCTTAGACTATTGCGAAAAGGTATAGGCAAAAAATTAGAATCTAATCCGACATAGCAATCAGAGATTATAGTCTAAGTACCAAAGAGCCTTGTTGCCTTTGACAATAAGGTCCTGACTCAACATAGCAATAAAAGATTGTAGCAAAGACTTCTAGAAATTTGTTGTTTTTACAAGAGTAGTGGCTTAGAACAAATTCTAAAATTAAGTTCTAAGCCTCCAATTTTATATTACAAAACTATTGTAAAATTTTGATAAAAATGATAAAATTTAAATGTGATTTCGCTAGAAGGAGATTGATGCATGAAAGTAATTGAAATATGCAATGAATTAACAAAGGTTATTTCTCCAACAAGAATATATATGAATGAGCCTATGAAAAAATATACGAGTTTTAAAGTAGGCGGTAATGCAGATATTCTAATAAAAGTAAAGGATGTTCAAGAGTTAATACATGCTATAAAAATAGCAGATAAGTATTATTTGCCAGTTACAATTATTGGAAATGGAAGTAATATTTTAGTTAGAGATAATGGAATAAGTGGCATTGTAATAAAAATAGAATTTGATAAAATAGAGATAGATAAACAAAAAGATTTTGCATTAATAACTGCTGGGGCAGGAGTTAAACTAATGAAACTTGCACAAGAATTATTAAATAGCGGAATTTCAGGTTTCGAATTTGCTTCGGGCATACCAGGAACAATCGGAGGCGCAGTAAAGATGAATGCTGGGGCTTATGGTAGCGAAATGAAGGATGTTATTGTTAGTACAAAATGCTTAGAACTAAAAAAACAAAATAGACCTATTAGAAAAGATAATATAGACGATATTGAGATAACTAATCCAATTAACAATATAGACCAAAATACTATTGTTGAATTAGATAATAAAGAGCAAGAATTCAGATATAGAAATAGTGTATTTAGTGATAAAAAATATATTGTTTTAGAAACAAAAATAAAACTTCCATATGGAAATAAAGAAGATATTAAGGCTAAAATGGAGGAGTTTAATAAATCAAGAAAAGAAAAACAACCAGACCTTCCAAGTGCCGGAAGTACATTTAAGAGGGGCGAGGATTTTATTACAGCCAAGGTAATTGATGATTGTGGATTAAAAGGATATACAATAGGAGGAGCACAAGTATCAGAAAAACATGCTGGTTTTATAGTAAATACAGGAGATGCTACGGCACAAGATATAATTGATTTAATTGATTACGTTAAGAAAGTAGTTTACGAAAAAACTGGTAAGACTATAGAACTAGAAGTAGAAATTCTAGGAGAATGAGGATAAGTGCTGAAATGTACACATAAAAAGGAAAAATAAAAGTTGTAATAATAAAAATCTAAGAAAGGAGAGCATGTATATTTAGTTAAAGGAAAGCTAATAAAATATGTCATGCAAAGTAAAATGAAAGGTTTTTTTAAATGGTTTAAATCAAATACAAAAATAAAAAGATGGATTTTGCTTATATTAATTGGAGTATTACTATGCGGTTATGGTATGGCAGAAGTACTCACGAGTAAACAAATCGAATTTATAAATTTGGCAAAAATAGCAGGAATATTTGTTTTGGGATTTATTTTTATTGTATATAGTATTATAGCAATTCAAAAAAGGACTTTAGAAATATTGGTAGAGAATTCTGACAAGAGGTCAAATGACGAAACATCAAATTTAAAAACTTTAATCTTTAATAAAAAAGTATATAATCAAGGACCAAAGGTTGTGGCTATAGGGGGTGGTGCTGGATTAAATTCGGTACTTAAAGGCTTAAAAAAATATACAGATAATATAACTGCTATTGTAACAGTATCTGATTATGGAGAGCCAAAAACAGAATCTAGGATGACGCTAGATACCTTACCATTGGATGATGTAAAAGAAAGTATTATAGCCTTATCTAGTGATGAAGATGCTATGGGAAAACTAATGAATTTTAAATTTGATTTTGGAAGACTTTCCAATTTATTATTTAGTGACATGTATTTTCTTGCAATGAATACATTATATAAAGATTTTACAGAATCTGTAAAAGAATCGCAAAACATATTTAATATGACAGGTAAGGTTCTTCCTGTAACGTTAGAAGAAATAAAGATATGTGCAGAACTTGAGGATGGTACTATTATAGAAAGTAAGGACAAGATACCAGAACTCATAAATGATAAAGCTTCCAAAATTAGTAGAATATTTATAAATCCATCAAATTGCAGACCAGCTCCAGGTGTAATAGAGTCCATTATGGAAGCAGATGCAATAGTAATAGGACCGGGCAGTTTATATACTAATGTAATTCCTAATCTCTTGGTTAAAGGTGTTGCAAAAGCAATAAAAGAATCTAAAGCATTTAAAATATATGTAAGTAATTTAATGACCGAACCTGGGCAAACAGATAACTATACTTTATCAGAGCATATAAAAGCAATAAATGAGCATATAGGAAAAGGAGTAATACAGTATTGTATATATGACACAGGAGAAATAACACCTGAATATATTAGAAAATATAATATGGAAGGTGCAGAACTAGTAGAACAAGATGTTTCTAAAGTAAAGGTTGAAGGAGTGTCTTTAATACAAAGGAATTTATCTCATATAGAAAATGGAAAAATACGTCACAATCCAGATGCAATAGCAACCTCGATTATACAATTAATATGTGATGATTTAAAATTTAACAATATGGAAAATAATGCTCAATATATGATGCTCAATAAAAAGCTAAAGAGCAATAAAAAGTCATTAAAGAAACAGGCAAAAAGTAATAAAAAGAATCTAAAACAGGCAAATAGCAAGAAAGAAAAATTAGGAAAGAGTAAATTCTTTGAAAAATACAGTGAAAGAATGGAATCAATTAAAGAATCAGATATAAAGCAAGAAGAAAGAAAAAAACAAATGCAGGGAAATAAGTAACAGAAACTCATAGTAGTGCAAAGAAAAAATAAAAATTTGGAGGAAAACAAATGAAGTATGAAAGAGAGAACTTATCTTTAGAAAACGGATTAGATAAGGAATGGATAATAACTAATGGTATTGGAGGATATAGTAGTTCTACTATAATAGGGGCAAATACTAGAAAGTATCATGGTCTATTAGTAGCACCGCTAATGCCACCAGGAAATAGACAGTTAATATTATCTAAGGTAGATGAGGCACTAGAAATCGATGGAAAGACATACAATTTATATACAAATGTCTGCAAGAATAATATATCAGATGGATACAAATATTTAAAAACCTTTGAAAAAGAGTATATACCTATTTTTACATATCAAGTTGAAAATACATTAATAAAAAAATTTGTATGCTTAGAATATGGGAAAAATACTGTTGGAATATATTATTATATAAAAAATGGAAATAAAGCTTCAAAACTAACACTTGCACCTATAGTCAATTTCAGAGGATTTCATACAATAAACACTAGTGAAAATTTTAGCGTTAAGCAGGATATAGAAAGTAATAAAGTAAAATTAATAATAGACAACAACTCACAATATCCTATATATACATACATTTCAGAAGGCAGATACATTAAGCATGAAAATGATATTTTTCATAATATGTACTATATAGAAGAAGAAAAGCGTGGTCAAGGTGCAACAGAAAACCATGTGGTTCCAGGAGTATATGAAGTAGATATTAATCCAGATGAAGAAAAATATGTTACATTTGTATGTTCACTAGAGCAAAATATAGAGGAATTAAATGCTAAGGATTTAATAAATAAGGAAATTATAAGGTTAAGCACAATCATATATAATACAGATTTATTAGACGATAAGAAAAAAGAGTCAAAAGACCAAGATTATATCGATTTAATAAAAAACTTTGTTATAGCAACTGATAATTTTGTAGTATATAGACCTTCATTTGCCTTGTATACATTAATTGCAGGTTACCCATGGTTTTTGGATTGGGGAAGAGATACTTTAATCTCTTTTGAAGGAATTTTATTAAAAACCAGAAGATTTTTAGAAGCAAAAGAAGTACTTCTTACTTGCATACGAGATATAAAATATGGATTAGTGCCAAATGGATATTCAGGTTATGATTCTAGACCATTATATAATAGTGTTGATGCTTCACTTCTATTATTTGAAGAGGTAAAGAAATTTTTAAAATACACAAATGAATACGAATGGATAAAAGAAAATATATATCCATCTTTAGTAAAAATTATGAATGCATATCAAACAAGAATAGATATAGATGGAAATAATATATTCATGGATGAAGACTCACTAATTTCATCTGGAACAGAAAACATACAAAATACATGGATGGATGCTAAAATAGGTGAGTTCGTGGTTACACCAAGAAACGGAAAAGCAGTAGAAGTAAATAGTTTATGGTATAATGCTTTAAAAATTATGGAAGAATTAACAATTTTGCTAAGGGGAAAGAGTGAAGCAAAAAAATATAGTGACCTTGCTAAAAAATGCAAGAAAAGTTTTAATGAAAAATTCTATAATAAAAAAAGAAAATCTTTGTATGATGTTTTGGGAGACTCAAAAATTAGACCAAACCAATTATTTGCTTTAGCATTATCATATCCAGTAATAGATGTAAATAGTGATATTGCAAAAGAAATACTAGAAACAGTAGAAAAGAAACTATTAACTCCTTATGGTTTACGCACGCTAGCTAAAGGAGAAGCAGGGTATAGAGAAAGATACGAAGGGGATATGATAAAAAGAGATATGAGTTATCATCAAGGCGTTATTTGGCCATGGTTATTGGGATTATATTATGATACTCTAAGAAATATGTATAGATCAGAGAAAAATAAACAAGAAAAGAAAAAAATAGAAACAAAAATTATAGAGTTCAAAACAAAAACAAAGGAAACTTTCGTAAGAGAAATTAATGACGGAAAAACAGTAGGAAATATTTGTGAGTTATATGATACAGATAATAAAAAGTATAGACCACAAGGAACTATTGCACAAGCTTGGAGTGTGGGAGAAGTATTTAGAATAATTTTGTAAAAAGACAGGAGCAAATGAAAAATGAGAATTTTAGGAATAGACCCAGGTTTTGCTATAACTCGGATACAGCATTATAGATTACATAGGAAATAAATTTAAATTAATTACTTCGGGAGCAGTACTTACTGAAGCAAAGCAATCATTTCCATTAAGACTATTAAAACTAAACAATGATTTAGAAAATATTATAGACGAATATAAACCAGATGCTATATCTGTAGAAGAGTTGTTTTTTAATAACAATGCTAAAACAGCTATAAATGTTGCACAAGCCAGGGGAGTAATATTGGTAGTAGGTTGCAAAAAAAATGTGCCTACTTATGAATATACTCCGCTACAAATAAAGCAATCTGTTGTTGGCTATGGTAGAGCAGATAAAATTCAAGTTCAAAAAATGGTGAAAACTATTTTAGGAGTGGACAAGCTTCCAAAATTAGACGATACCACAGATAGTATGGCCGCCGCAATATGTCACGCACATTCTGCAAAATTTGCACTAAAATTATAATTTTTTTCAGCAATTGGGGACGGGCTTGTTTTGCTGAAAAAATATTATTTATAACTTCATAGTAAGTATATATTTTTTATTTAGTCTTCGGCCCCCAACATCGTACAAACTGTACAAACTTCGCTAATGCTTAGTTTAACAGTTTGTAAACTTGTTGGTCCCCACCTTAAGCACTACGACTAAATAAAAAATATATACTTACTATAAATTTATAAGACTTCAGCAAAACAAGCCCGTCCCCAATTGCTGAAAAGGAGGTAAGATAATGTCTGTTAAATTGTTTTATGGAGAAGAAATTTACTTAAAGGAAGCAAGAGTAAAGAAAATTAAAAAAGAATTTGGAAATTTAATAAATGGCATAAACTTTATACAAATAGATGAAAACAATGTAAAAGAAATAATTTCTGACATTGAGACACCAGCCTTTGGATATGAAAAAAAACTAATTATTGCTAAAAATACAGGACTATTTAAAAAAGAAAAAAAGACTGCAAAAGGGATAGAAGCAGAGCTAATAAAATTCTCTAATAAAATAGCAGATTATATAAATGAAAATATAGATTTAATAAATTCTGCTGTAGAGCTAATATTCGTAGAAGAAACCGCAGAAAAAAATGAGCTTTACAAGGCTATAGAAAAAAATGGTACAGTCATAGAATTTGCTGAACTAAAACTACCAGAACTTATTCAAAATATACAAAAAATATGTACTGCATATAAAGTTAAAATAGATAATGTTACAGCAAAATACTTCATAGAAAACTGTGGGACAAATATGCAAGATTTAATTAATGAAGTTAGAAAACTAATAGAGTATGTAGGAACAAATGGAGTAATTACAAACAAAGACATAGACCTCTTATGTATTAAACAAATAGATAGTGTCATATTTGACTTAACAGATAATTTAGGTAAAAAAGATATAGAAAAAGCAATGCAAGTTTTAAAAGAACTAATATATGAAAAAGAGCCTATACAAAAAATACTAATTACTTTGTATAATCATTTTAAAAAATTATATATAGTTAAAATTGCTGAAAAATATAGAAAAGACTTAGCAACATCGATGAAATTAAAACCAAACCAAATGTTTCTAGTTAATAAATATAAAGCGCAAGCTAGATATTTTACAGAAACTGAAATACGAAAAATAATGAAAGAATTTATAGATTTAGATGCAAATTATAAAGTAGGACTAATAGATATAGACATTGGACTAGAGGCAGTACTTTGCAGGTATTGCTCCTAAATAAGAAAAATGGCTTCGCCTTTTGTAGCATTTTGCTTCGCGAATATGCACACGGCCAAAAGAAACTTAACCTTATTGTATAGGAAAAATCTTCGATTTTCCTATACAATAAAAAAACAGGGGTACTCGAATTTATGAGTACCCCCTAAATCATTTTGCAAAGGGCTAGACAAATGGATTGTTAGGCTCTTTATATAGAATTTCTTCCAATGTACAACACTTTGGAGGATTAGTTATAATTACATAACGCATTCCTCTCCGAGTTTTTATTGGAGTCCAAGGAAAATTATGCTCTTTTGCAAAAGCTTCAGCAGTACTTCTATTCCTAAAAATTTTTGCATTTTTAGAATGGAGAATTAAATCAAAGAAAGTTGAATTTGGGTTATTTATCAATTGAATGAAACATTTAGAGTCAATTTCAAGCCCCCAATCACCTATATATGTTATAGAAGGATTCAAGTAGTTTAACCAAATGCGAGATTCATAAAGAAATTCCGAATCGACGATAACATAAAAAAAAGTATCTTTGTTATCATATTCCACTTTACTATATGTCATGATGCCGGTTCTTTTGAGACTATACTTTAGAAGCATAATATAATTCCTCCAAAACGATTTAGTTATAAAACGGATATAGTATATTATACTACCATAAAAAGCAGTGGTCAATAATTTTATTAGATAGAAAATATAGTTATCAAAAAAATGTATAAAATTAAATTTTTATATAAAAATAATAGAAGTTTTTAATAAATGTTTAAAGAAAGGAGTGTATGGGTATTTAAATTATTAAATATATCATACGAAGTATTATGTATAATTTTAGAACAGATTTAGCACTAGAAAGAAGAGACTTATTTAATAAAGCACATAATTTAAAAAATGATATTGAAGGAATTGAAACTGAAGAGGAAAAAATAGATGACAACATATTAGTGTCTAGAGTAAAAATTACAAATGAAAAAGGAGAAGAAGCAATTGGAAAAAGGAAAGGTAACTACATTACAGTAGATGTAAAAAATTTAAAAATTGCAAATGAAGAGGAAATTCAAAAAATGTCTGAAGTTGTTACAAAAGAATTAAAATCTTTACTCGCAAAACATGTAGCAGAAAAAGATTCAATACTTATTGTAGGGCTTGGAAATATATATGTAACTCCAGACTCATTAGGACCAAAAGTAATTAACGAAATTGATATTACAAGACACCTGCTAGAATATATGCCAGAAGTTTTAGATGAAAATACTAGAGAAGTAAGTGCAATTTCTCCTGGAGTTCTTGGAACAACAGGAATAGAAACCATGGAAATTCTAAAAGGAATTGTGGATAATGTTAAACCAAAATTAGTAATAATAATTGATGCTCTTGCTTCAAGAAATATAGAAAGAATTAGCAGTTCTGTGCAATTAGCAGATACAGGTATAGTTCCTGGAGCTGGTGTGGGAAACGCAAGAAAAGAACTTACTGAAAATACTTTGGGTATACCTGTAATAGCAATGGGAATTCCAACAGTTGTTGAAGCTGCAACTATAGCAGCAGATAGTTTAACTTTATTTATAAAAAAAGTGCAAGAAAACGGAGAATCAAACGACTTTTTAAATAAACTTCAAGAAGAGGATAAATACAAAATAATAAAAGAAATTCTGGCACCAGAAGAATACAATTTTATAGTTACACCAAAAGAAATAGACAACTTAATTGAAAAAATGAAAGATATTGTTGCAAGGGGAATAAATTTTGCAATTAATTAAACTTTATAGACCACTGAATTTGGGGTTATAAAGTTTGTTACTTGATAATGGAGCTTAATAAAATCTAGGCACTATGTATTTTTTAAATGTTTGTTTTCGGCCCCCAACATCGTACAAACTGTATATGCTCAAATTCTTTTCGCATAAAAGTTTGTAAACTTGTCGGTCCCCACCTTAAGCACTCAAACAAAATTTAAAAAATACATAGTACCTAGATAAAGAAAAACACTATTATCCAGTAACTAAACTTTAAAAAATCTTCCTAAATAAGGTTTACTAACTAAAAATATAATGATATAATTCTACATAAGTTTGAAAGAATTATCGCAAAATAAATGACTATTAAGAAAGGCTAATTAAGTGCAGATAAATGAACTTATGCACATATTGATACGCTAATTGATCACAGAGAAAGGAGAAAATAAAAAATGAACTGGGACAAAAATATATTAGAGAATATAAATATAGAAAATATAGAGCATATAGAAGAAAAGAAAAAAGTAGCTGAAAAAATAGCAGATAAGGTTCAAGACAATCAGATAATTGGTTTCGGCTCTGGTAGCACTTCGTATTTAGCAACAATTGCAATAGCAGATAAAATAAAAAAAGAAAATCTACAAATTGTAGCAATTCCAACTTCGTTTGAAATAAAAATGCTTTGTGCATATTTAGAAATCCCAACTACAACCTTAAGCGAAAAGAAGCCAGACTGGTCCTTTGATGGAGCAGATGAAGTGGATAAAAATAATTGGCTTATAAAAGGAAAAGGTGGAGCAATGTTTAAGGAAAAACTAAATATTGCTAATTCACCAATTACATATATTTTAATAGATAGTAGTAAAAGAGTAAATAACTTAGGAGAAAAAACTAAAGTGCCTGTAGAAATTTATCCAGATGCAATTAACTATGTAAAAGACGAACTTATAAAATTAGAGGCAGAAGAAATAGTGTTAAGACAAGCTATTAATAAGGCAGGACCAATAATAACTGAAAATGGAAACTTAATAATAGACGTAAAATTTAATAATATTACAGAAAAATTAGAAAAAGCTATAAAAGCTATTCCAGGGGTAATAGAAAATGGATTATTCATTGGATATAATGTAGAGATTATAGAATAAAAGAAGTATAATAAAAAATTTAGAGAACATAAAGATTATATAATTAAACAAAAATTCTAAAAACGGAAAGGAATTAAGATATGTGGGGAGACATAGCAATAGCGTTTCTACTTGCATTTATAACTACTTTTGTAGTTACACCACACACAATGAGACTCGCAAAAAAAGTAGGAGCAATAGATATACCAAATGATAGACGTGTAAATAAAAAACCAATGCCAAGACTAGGTGGTCTTGCAGTAATTGCTGGTTTTGTAGTATCAATAATTTACTTATTTATTACTACATCAATAGAGGGAAAATTAAACTTATTTGGAGAAGAAAACTATTATTTGAAAATGATAGGATTCTTTTTAGGAGTTCTAGTTTTAGGGTTAGTATGTTATATAGATGATGTAAAAGGAGTGCCAAGCTGGGTAAAGCTTACTGCACAAATTGTTGCATCAATAATAGTTGTAGCTTGTGGCATAAGAATAGAAAATATATCTATTCCATTTATAGAAGGAAAAATAATAATGGGAGATATTTTCTCATATATCATAACCGTTTGTTGGATTGTAGGCATAACGAATGCAATAAATTTAATTGATGGACTAGATGGCTTGTCATCTGGTGTAACTTTAATATCATGTTTATCACTTCTAATGGTGTTTGCATTAAATAGTTCTCCACTAATTGCAATAGTGTTAATTACTGCACTTGCAGGTGCTTTAGTTGGCTTTTTACCATTTAACTTTAGTCCAGCTAAAACCTTTATAGGTGATACTGGTTCTAACTTTATGGGATTTGCCCTAGCTATAATTTCAATATTAGGTGTGGCAAAAACATATACTGCACTAGTTTTAATAGCTCCAATCATAATACTTGCTATGCCAATATTTGACACACTTTTTGCAATATTTAGAAGACTAATAAAAGGAAAATCTATTAAAGCAGTATTCAAGCCAGATAAAGGGCACCTACATCACAAACTTATGGCAAAAGGGTATACACAAAAACAAGCAGTTCTTATAATGTATGGAATAACTGCAATTTTAGGTATGTTTGCAGTAATATTACTTGAAAGTGGTATATGGAAAGCTTTATCATTTGCAATACTAATTATTGCAATAGTTGCAATAGGATATAAAGATGTAACAAAACTGATGAGTGATGACGATTTAAAAAAAGACGATAATATTGATGAAAAGCATATACGAAAGCAGGATTAAAATATACAAGAAGGGAAGGAAAACTATTGGACGAGGAACGAATAATAAGCCCAGAACTTAACGATATAAATGAAGAAAGGTTAGAAAATTCTTTAAGACCAAAAACTCTAGATGAATATATTGGACAAGATAAAGTAAAGGAAAACATGAAGGTATATATAGAAGCAGCTAAGAAAAGAGGAGAACCACTAGACCACGTATTGTTATATGGACCTCCTGGACTTGGAAAAACAACACTTGCTAGTATTATTTCAAACGAAATGAACTCTAATATAAAAATAACTTCTGGTCCAGCAATTAGTAAGCCAGGAGATTTAGCTGCATTACTTACGAACTTATCAGAATTTGATGTATTATTTATAGATGAAATACATAGATTAAATAAAAGTGTTGAAGAAATACTATATCCAGCACTGGAAGATTATACTTTAGATATTATTATAGGAAAAGGACCAAGTGCTAGGTCTATTAGATTGGATTTACCCAAATTTACATTGATAGGAGCAACTACAAAAGCAGGTTCACTCTCTACACCTCTTAGAGATAGATTTGGTATTGTACATAGATTAGAATTATACAACACAGAAGACTTAACAACAATAATAAAAAGGTCTGCAAACATACTAGAAATTAATATAGATAATGATTCAGCTATGGAAATTGCAAGAAGATCAAGAGGAACACCAAGAATTGCAAATAGACTATTAAAAAGAGTTAGAGACTATGCAGCTGTTTTGGGGGATGGAAACATAACTTTAAAAATAACTAAAATTGCGTTAAACAAACTTGAAATAGATGATTTGGGATTAGACGAAATAGATAGAAGAATATTAGAAACTTTAATTGTAAAATATAGAGGAAGGCCTGTAGGAATAGAGACCATAGCAACTACTTTAGGGGAAGAAGTAGATACTATAGAGGATGTGTACGAGCCATACTTAATACAAATAGGATTTATTTCTAGAACTGTAAGAGGAAGAATAGCACTTCCAGCAGCATATAAGCATATTGGTATAAAATATGATGGTGATAATGGAAATAGTGAATATGAATAATGCAGTTTTTAATATAAAATTTAGCTAATATATAGAAAAAAATAAGGACAAAATATAAAAGAGGAATAATAAATGGGGATTTTTTATTTAGTATCAATAATTGTATTAATAACAGGAGCGTTGTTATTAAAGAAAACAGAGAACAAGCAAAATTTTATTAGTAGCTTATGTTTATCAATAATTGGATTTTTATGTTATCAAACTATGTTGGCTTACTTTTTAGATTTAGTAAAAATACCAATATCTCTTTTAACAATGGGAACAATTAATACAATAATTTTTGCTGTTTTAATAGGAATTACTATTTTTAAGAAAAAGCAAATACAAAAATATACTATAAAAATGCAAGATATAGTTTTTTTAATTATAATGCTTATAATAAATATACCAATTCTATATAAAGAATTTGGAGTACTAGAAAATTTTCGCTATACTTCTACCGATTCTGTTATGCATTGCCAATCTGCAATCACATTCTCTAAGGGGGATTTTTTGCTAGATAGTATGACAAACTGGGAAGC
>CALXWT010000038.1 GCA_944392445.1 uncultured Clostridia bacterium | reverse complement strand
ATAGAAGAAAAAGGATATGAGAGCAATTTACGAGAAAGAGGCTTCAAGAATATAACAAAAATGGTATTTGCATTTAAAGGCAAAGAATGTAAAATGGAAGTAGTAAAATAGAAAAAGAAAATGTCAGATTTTAAATGAATCTGGCATTTGTTTTGAAGTTGAATAAATCATAAATTGATTAACTTATAAGACTAATAAATAGCAAAAGCAATACTAGTCGTAACGAAATAAAAGGACTGTAGTAATCCTAATCATATTAGCAGTAATATCGCTAAATGCAGTATTTGGGTCAGATGGAATAATAGAAAGTGCAAGAAGGTCAGAAATAATGAATGATTTTTCAACCTTTAAAGAGCAAATAAATACCTTTAATGCAGAAAAAGAGCTAGCAAGCGAAGATTATTCAGTAGAGAGCTTAACAGCAGGACGAACTTCATTAATATACAACACACAAGGAGAAGACACAGCAGGAAACATACAAACGGTAATACCATCAATGAATGATAACTATGCAGAAAAGTTTGAGATAATAAAAGGAGAGCTATTGCTATGGGCATCAAGTGAACTAGAATATGATATAGCAGTAGGAATGGGAATAAAAGTAAGTCCATACATAATAGTAGATGGAGTGCTACTATCAGCAAACCAAAACCTAGCATTACAAAGCACGGATGGAGTAGTAACCTTGCCAGAGAGAGTAGAAGTAGTAGGAGCAGGAGCATTTTCAGGAGTAGAAGGATTAAAAGAAATAATAATACCGTGGACAGTAAAAGAGATAAGAGATGATGCATTCTCATATAACACAGAAATAGAGAAAGTAACTATACAAAGTAAGATAGGAGAAAATGGAGAGATAATAGGAGTAGAGAGAATAGGAGATAATGCATTTAGAGAATGTAGTAGTTTAAGAGAAACAACAATGCCAGATAGCGTGGTAGAAATTGGAAAAACGGCATTTCGAGAATGTACTAATTTAGAAAAAGTACAATTGTCTAATAATATAACTTCAATACAAAGTCAGACCTTTAATTTATGTTATAATCTAACAAGAATCAATATGCCAGAAAGCCTAACACAAATTAGTAGTGAAGCATTTTCCGGTTGTTATAAACTAGATAACATACATATACCATCAGGAGTTAGTAATATTTCTACAGGAGCATTTGGTAGTTGTACAAATTTATATAATTTAACAATAGATGAAGGAAATAGTACATATGAAGTAGAAGATGGAATAATATATAAAAAAGATAATAGCACACTAATAATGTTAGTACCAATGGCAACAAAAGAAACAGTAACCATAAGAGAAGGAATAAAAAGATTAGATAGTAGTTCACTAAGCATATGTACAAGTATGACTAAGTTAGAACTACCAAGCAGTCTAGAATACATAACAGGGCGAGCATTTTCAACGAATTCTACAAAATTAGAAACAATAACTATACCAGAAAGTAATAAGTACTATAAGGCAGAAGATGGATATATATATAGTAAAGATGGAAAAGAATTAGTATATGTAGTAGCATCAAAAAAGAATATAGAAATAAATGAAAAAGTAGAAACACTAAAGACTGGAGCAATATATTACACAAGTGCGACAGAAATAACAATACCAGATAATGTGAAAAAAATAGAAGGCAATGCATTTAGATATAGCAGAAGTAACACATTAAAAAGTATACATATAGGGAAAGGAGTAAATGATTTATCTCCTTCATTTAAGGCATGGGGAAATCTAACAGGCACTATTGATATAACCATAGATGAAGAAAATTCAAATTACAAAGTAGATGGAAACTTAATTTTAACCAAAGATGGAAAAAAAGTAGTAATATATATAAAAAATGTGGAAAGCCAAACAATACCAGAAGGAGTAGAAACGATAGGGACAAATGCATTAACCGGATTTAGTGCAACAGAAATAATACTGCCAAGCACATTAAAAACAATTGAAAGTCAAGCATTTATAAATTGTTTTAATATAACAACAATAACCATACCAAGTAGTGTAGAAACAATAGGAACTTATGCATTTAGAAATTGTGGAAACCTAGCAGAAATACGAATAGATAAAGAAGCAGGGAGCATAGCAGGCTCACCTTGGAGTGTACCAAAAGGAGATAGGGCAATAATTTGGCTAAGGTAAACATAAGAATTGGTATTTAAAATTTAAAGTATAATTGAAATATAAAGTAATAAATAGAGAAGAAAGCTAAAAAAATTTAAAATAGAAAATGCAATTAAGGTACACTTAGTTGCATTTTACTGAATTAAATTTACTTTTTTCAATTAACTAATACAATGATTTCACTACTAGATAATAGTTTTTTATATAAAAACCTAATTCAAGGGGGAAAGAAACAAAAACATATTGAAATAAAAGTATAAATATAGTAAAATAAGTGTGATGGAAGTAGGAGAAAAGCAATATGAATATAGTGAAAAATTAGAGTAAAGATATTGCTAGAGGAGGTCACAAAATGGAATTTAATGGAATAGGCATCGGAATTAGTGATTTTAAAGCATTAAGAGTGAGAAAAAATTACTTCGTAGATAAAACAATGTACATAAAAGATATAATAGATAATCAGTCAGGAGTAGTATTAATAACCCGACCACGCAGATTCGGAAAAACATTAAATATGAGTATGTTAAGATACTATTTTGATTGTGACGTAAAAGACTCAAAGGAGCTATTTGAAAGGTTAAAAATAATGGAACAAGGAGAAAAATATACATCAAAACTAGGAGCATACCCATGTATATATTTAACAATGAAAGATTTAAATGTAAGTACATATGAATATATGCTAATGCAATTAAAAACAGCAATGATGGAAATTTACTTTGAGAAAAGATACATATTAGAAGATGAAATACCAGAAGGAGAAAGAAATACATACAATAGAATGTTATCAGCAAACGTAAATGAAATGGAACTATTAAATAGTGTTAAAATACTATCAAAACTTTTATATAATCATTATGGAAAGTCAGTAATGCTATTTATAGATGAATATGATGTACCAATCCAAACAGCATATGTAAAGCAATATTATGATAAAGCAATAGAATTTTTAAAAACATTTTATGGAACAACATTTAAAGATAACCCATACTTAGAGAAAACAGTATTAACAGGAGTAAGTAGAGTAGCAAAAGAAAGTATATTTAGTGGAGCAAATAATTTTAAAGTATTTACAGTATTAGATAATGAATTTGCAGACGACTTTGGAATAACAAGTGAAGAAATGGAAAAGGTAATAAAGGATTTTAAAGTAGAAGACGAAAAAGAAGAAATAAGAAAATGGTATGACGGATATAGAATAGGAAATGTAGAAGGAATATATAATCCTTGGAGTGTGTTAAATTACTTAACAGATAGGGTATTAAAACCATACTGGGTAAATACGAGTTCAAATGATTTAATAAAGATAACTATAAAAAACTCAATGACAGTAAAAGAAAAAATAGAGAGATTACTAAAAGATGAAGAAATAGAAGTACCAATCAATTTAGAAACAATAATAGTAGGAATAGAGAACAACGAAGATAATATATGGGGCTTAATGCTAGGAACAGGATACTTAAAAATAGTAGAGGTAGTAGATTTAGTAGCAGGAATATACAAAGTAAAAATACCAAATTATGAGATAAAAACACTATTCCAAGACATAGTAAGAAGTTGGTTTAAAGATAAAGTAGTAGGAAATGATTTAAGAAGTATACTAAAAGATTTAGTGGAGTTAAAGTTAGATGAATTCGAGAAAAAGTTTAGAGTGCTAGTGCGAGAAATGTTTAGCTATATGGACGTAGGAGAAAACACAGCCGAAAACTTTTACCATGCATTTGTATTAGGAATGTTAGTAGGGTTAAAAGACAGTTACTATGTAAACTCAAATAGAGAATCAGGGTTTGGAAGATATGACATAATGTTAGAGCCACAAAACAAAAAAGGAAACAGTTTTATAATAGAATTTAAAGTAGCAGATGATTTTGAGAATGAAACAATAGAAGAAGTAATAGTAAATGCTAAAAAACAAATAGAAGAGAAAGGTTATGAAAGTAACTTACGAGAAAGAGGATTTAATAACATAACTAAGATGGTGTTTGCATTTAAAGGGAAAGAATGCAAAATGGAAGTAGTAAAGTAACAATTATTCCTTAGCTAAAGTGGAAGGTGATAGATTAATTATTCATCAATTAAGCTAGAAACTTATTGTAGAAGACAACAAGGTTCTGGGGTACTTAGGCTGCAATCTTTGATTGCTATGTCGGGTCAGGTTCTTATTTATATAAGAAAAGGCAATGTGACTATAAAAAAATACATTGCTTTTTTAATTTCACCGTTGCTCCAGAGACTAGCCCTGCAAAAGGCCTTTCTTATAACACTAATAGTGCTAATAATACTAGCCGTAATTTCAATAAATGCCGTATTTGGAGCAGATGGAATAATAGAGAGTGCAAGAAAGTCAGAGATAATGAATAATTTTTCAACATTTAAAGAGCAAATAAACACCTTCAATGCAGAAAAAGAGCTAGAAAGTGAAGATTACTCAGTAGAAAGCTTAACAGCAGGGCGAAACACACTAATATACAACACACAAGGAGAAGATACGACAGGGAATATACAAACAGTAATACCATCAATGGATGATAACTATGCAGAAAAGTTTGAAATAATAAAAGGAGAGCTACTACTATATGCATCAAGTCAGCTCGAATATGATATAGCAGTAGGAGTGGGAATAAAAGTAAGTCCATACATAATAGTTGATGGAGTGCTACTATCAGCAAACCAAAACCTAGCATTACAAACCACAGATGGAGTAGTAACTTTGCCAGAGAGAGTAACGGAGATAGGAGCAGGAGCATTTTCAGGAGTAGAGGGATTAAAAGAGATAATAATACCTGGAACAGTAAAGGTAATACAACAAGATGCGTTTTCATATAATGCAGATATAGAGAAAGTAACAATAATGAATGGAGTAGAGATTATAGGAAATAGTGCTTTTGCGTATTGTAGAAATTTAAAAGAAATAACAATGCCAGATAGTGTAGTATCCATGGGACAATCAGTATTTGGAAATTGTACTAGTCTAACAATTGTTAAACTATCAAATAATATAACTAGATTAGAAGCAGGTGTATTTCAAAATTGTCCAATAACAAGTCTGGTGTTACCAGCAAACTTAGAATATATAGAACAAAATGCATTTATAGGCGCAGATATAAATACAATGGAAATACCAGCAAATGTAACCTATATAGCTAGTGGAGCATTTAAGGGTTGTGGTAATTTATATAATCTAACTATAAATGAAGCAAATCCTAATTTTGTTATAGAAGAAGGAATATTATATTCTTTAGATGGTAATACTTTAAATTTACTTCCAGCAGGAAATAAGTCAACAATAACTATAAGAGAAGGAACTAAAAGAATAGAAAATGAAGGAGCTTTGTTAATAGCTACAAATTGTGTAACATTAAATTTGCCAAGCACTTTGGAATATTTATTTGGTATGTCAATGCCACAAAATGTTACTCCCAAGTTAACAACTATAAATATACCAGATAGCAATCCGTATTTAATGGTAGAAGATGGATATGTATATAGTAAAGACGGAAAAACACTTTACTATGTTATAGCGTCAAAGAAGAATATTGAAATAAATGAAAAAGTAGAAACTATTGCAGCTGGAGCTTTTTTTGCATGTAGTTATTTAACAGAATTGGAGATACCTGATAATGTAGTAACTATAGAAGATTATGCACTAACTGCTTGTCCTTACTTAGAAAAAATAGAAATAGGAAGTGGAACAAGTAATTTGAAATCAGGGTTTAAAACTACTTTGTATGAAATAACAGATTTAGAAATAATAATTGATGATGAAAATCCATATTATAAAACAGAAAACAATTTAATATTAACCAAAGATGGAAAAGAAGTAATAACATATATCAGTAAAAAGAGTACAGATATAGTAGTACCAGAAGGAGTAGAAAAACTAAATGCACAAGCATTTAAGAAAAGCGATATAACAGGAATACATCTTCCTAGCACATTAAAAGAAATTGGAAATGAATGTTTTAGAGAATGTTTTTATATAACTGAAATAGATATACCAAATAGTGTACAAACTATTGCAGATACTGCATTTGATGGCTGTGGTTACATTACAGAAATACGTATCGACAAATCGAGAGGAAGCATAAGTGGCTCACCATGGAGTGTACCAAAAGGAGAATCATGTTACAAATACCAACAATTTCTACAAAAAATTTTTCTAAACTACTTGCAAAAAAAATACGTTATGGTATGATAATAGCAGAATATTAGAACATGATATACCAAGGAGGAAAAAAGTGGGAAATATTAAAGTAGATTTCGAAAATGCGAGAGTTTTTGAAAAAAATATAATAAAATATGCTAGACAAGTAAAAGAAATACATAATAAATTACACTCAAAAGCAGAAGATAAAAAAGAATTTTGTGGTTGGCTAAATTTACCAACAAACTATGATAAAAAAGAATTTGAAAAAATAAAAAAATCAGCAGAAAAAATACAAAAAGACTCCGATGTACTTTTAGTAATTGGAATAGGAGGCTCATATTTAGGGGCAAGAGCTGTTATAGAATCATTAACAAATACTTTTTACAATATGCAAAGCAAGAATGAAAGAAAAACACCTCAAATAATGTATGTGGGAAATAATTTAAGTCCAAACTACATTAACGATTTAATAGATTATATTGCAGATAAAGACATATCAATAAATGTTATATCTAAATCTGGAACTACCACAGAGCCAGCAATAGCATTTAGAATTTTTAGAGAAATAATAGAGAATAAGTATAGCTTAAAAGAAGCTAGAGAAAGAATATATGTTACAACAGATAAGAAAAAAGGTGCGTTAAAAGAACTTGCAAAAAAAGAAAAATATACTACCTTTGTAATTCCAGATAATGTGGGAGGTAGATATTCTGTTTTAACAGCTGTTGGATTATTGCCAATAGCTACAGCTGGTATTAATATAGATGAACTAATGGAAGGCGCACGAATTGCACAAGATAGGTATTCAGATGAAAATTTAAAATACAATGAATGTTATAAATATGCTGTTTTAAGAAATATGTTATATGAAAAAGAAAAAAATATAGAATTATTAGTTACGTACGAGCCTAAGATGCACTATTTTATTGAATGGTGGAAGCAATTATTTGGAGAAAGTGAAGGAAAAGAGCAAAAAGGTATTTATCCATCTGGAGCAGAATTTACTACAGATTTACACTCACTTGGACAATATATTCAAGAAGGTAGAAGAAACCTATTTGAAACTGTAATTAATATAGAAAAGTCGGAAAGAGATTTGGAACTAAAAATGGAAGAAGACGATTTAGACAATTTAAATTATTTAGCAGGAAAGAAACTAAGCTATGTAAATAAAAAAGCAATGGAAGGAACTATAGAGGCACATGTTGATGGAGATGTTCCAAACATTGTAATAAATATTGAAAAATTAGATGCAAATAATATGGGACAACTAATATACTTCTTTGAGCTTGCATGTGCAATGTCTGGCGAGATATTAGGCGTAAATCCATTTAATCAACCAGGAGTAGAAAAATATAAAACAAATATGTTTAAATTGTTGGGTAAACCAAGCAAATAAAAAGCTTAAGTATAAAACTTATAATTAAAAAATAATAGCTATTGAATTTTAGTTTTAATGCAAAACAACTAAAACTAAGAATGGCATAAAATAAATTAGAAATATAGATTAAAAAAGGAGAATCGATGAAAAGTAAATTAATAAAAATAGTTTTATTTCTGATATTATTTACAGGAATAATTAGTTGTGGTAATGTACAAGCAGTAGATATACCAGAACTTAAAGTTGTAGACTATTCTGACGAATATAAAGAATATATGGCACTTAGTGACGAAGAAAAGTCAGAGAGAATAGAGCCAAGTAAATATAATGTAATTACACCCAAAACAAATAGTGAATATTTGAATAATTTAAACAATATATTTAAGAGTGCAACATTAGTAAGAAGTGCTTTAGATTCAGAATACGATTTAAGAGACATTATTATACAAAATTTAGTGGTAAAGAACCAAATGAGTACAAATTCATGTTGGGCATTTGCTACAATAGGAGCTTTGGAAAGCAATATAGCTTTATTAGATTATAAAGCTGGAAGAACAGGAAATGTATATGACTTTTCCGAAAGACACATGGATTATTCAGTAAGAAGTAATGTATTTAATAATAGTGCCAATAATGAGTATGGATATAATATAGGATTTGATAGAGGTGGAACTTTCCTTATGGGACAATCATACTTAAGTAATGGTATGGGAGCAATAGATGAAGCTGAAATGCCTTTTGAAAATAATGAGGATAATATAGATATATCAGAAATACAAAATAAAAACACTACAACTACATTGTATGATACTATTCTATTTGAGGATGTAGAAGATATAGGAAAAGCAGAACTAATGTCAAAAATGAAACAAGTAATAAGCAACTATGGTGGAATATATGCTATATTTCATGGCGCTCAATTATTGTCAGATTCGTATAATAATGAAACAGGTGCAATATATTGTCCTGAAGAATCAACTACATCAGAGTACCCAAGTAATCATGCTGGTGTTATAGTTGGGTGGGATGACAACTATAGCAAGGAAAACTTTGCCCAAGAAAATCAACCAGAAAATGATGGCGCTTGGATAGTTAAGAATTCTTGGGGAAGCTCTCAGACTTTTAACTTAACAGAAATAAAGGAAGAACTATATACAAATTACACAGAAGAGTGCAATCAAGCAGGATATAATTCAGCAGAAGAAATTGAAAACGATTTTATAATACAAATAGTTGAGAATACCTTTGGAACAGGTACTGCTTCAATAGACGGAGAAAACGTAGTTGTAACTATTGGAGATAATGGATTTATGTATATTTCTTATGAAGATAAAAATATATATAGTGAATTATATGCAATAGAAAAAGCCACAGCTACTAAAGACTATGATAATATATATCAAAACAATTTATTACATCCAGGTCTTGCAATACAAATGGATACAACTGATGATTTATATATTGCAAATAAATTTACAAGAACTTCTAGTGATAATGAAGTATTAACTATGGTTAGTATATTTACAATGCAAGAAGTAACATGCAAAGTATTTGTAAATCCAGAAAGCGACGATTTAACTAATATACAAGAAGTAGCACTAGAGGCTGGAAATACAATAACCTTGGAGCCAGGTTACCATACAATAATGCTTGCAGAACCTGTAAAACTAACAGGAAGTTCATTTGCAGTGGCAATGAGTTTGCAATCTGGAACTGGTACGCAAACTTTTATGGTAGAAAGTAAATCTGTTGATGAAAATTCAATAATAAATTCTAATGAAAGCTTTTTTACATCTAGTTCAGCCATAGATGCAGGAGTGTGGGAGGATTTAGCTACTTATGAAGACGGTAATGTACATGGAAATGTATCTATAAAAGCTTTTACAGAAGAAGAAACGCAAATTACACCAGCAGAATTAACTGGCATAGAAATAACAAATCCACCAAGTAGCACAACATATACAGAAGGAGACAACTTTAATACTTCGGGAATGATTGTAACAGCTACATATAGTGACTTAACAACCAAACAAGTAACAGACTACGATGTACTAAATGGAGAAAACCTATATTATGGACAAGAAACAGTAACAATTTCTTATACAGAAAATGGAATAACTATGCAAGTAGAGCAAGCAATAACTGTAAATCAATTAGAACCAGAGCCAGATAGAGAAATAGTAAGTATAGAAATAGAGACTTTACCTACCAAAACTATATATACTCAAAATGAGGAACTAGACCTAACAGGAGGAATAGTAAAAGTAACATATTCGGATGGCACAACTATTGAGATGAATTTAAATTCAAAGTCTTTTACATTAACTGGCTATAATAATCAAACTCTAGGCACACAAACAATAACAGTTGAATATGAAGGCTATACAACAACCTTTGAAGTAGAAGTAGTAGAAACAACAACTGAACCGGTACTATCGGATTTTAGCAATGCTAAAGTAAATATAACAGATGCTAAAGTATACTTATTTAAAGAAATAATTGAAGATGATTATATAGATATGAACATACAAATATCTAACATAACTGGCAGAGACGAAAATACAGATTATACATATTATTACTACTTATCTGATAGTAAGTCAGAAGATAATATATCTGGCTGGGTAGAAATACAAAATGTAAGTGTAACCGAAAATCAAGACGGAACTTACACAATGACAGTTAGCATAAATACAAAAGATATAATAAATTTTGATGACTTAAATGATGCAGATAATATATATCTATATGTAAGAGAAGTTGCAACAGCAAGTGGAGAAAGTGTAGAACAAATCTATACTAGTAGTCCAATTGAGATAAATGGAGAAAATGTAACATACTATTTAGATAATGAATATCAAGGAAATGTAGATGATATTATAGACAATAATAATCCAATAATTACACCAGATGATGATAATAATTCAGAAGACCCAACTATATCTCCAGACCCAATTCCAAATGCTGGAGTAATATATATAGGTATAGTAGCAATTGTGCTAATTGCAATTATAGGTATATATTTCTTTAT
This sequence comes from uncultured Clostridia bacterium, assembly GCA_944392445.1. GTDB lineage: Bacteria > Bacillota > Clostridia > TANB77 > CAG-508 > CALXVA01. The sequence continues at coordinate 4,008 of CALXWT010000038.1, read as the reverse complement.
AAAAAATAAAAATATAGAGAAATAAGGTATTAGGATAATGTAAATCTAAAATATAGAATAGTAAACATTATCTAAAAATAAAATATAAAATAGGAGGAAAGATTATGGAAGAAAACAATTCAAATCCAAACATGGAGCAAAATGTAAGCAATGTGGCAAATGCTCCAACAAATCAAACACAGGAAGTACCTACAAGTGAAACAACAATATCTACACAAGAAACACAAAATATGAACAGTTCTAGTGGTCAAACAGAAAATAAAAAACTAAATATTTGTTGCTTACTAAGCTTTATATTTGCTATGATAGGAATTATAGTGTATGGATTCTTCTGTGGAATAATTGCAACAATATTAGGTATAATAGGTGTAGCTACATTTAAGCCACAAAGCCAAAAAGCAAAAGGGTTAGGAATTGCAGGATTAGCCGTAGGAGCAGTAGAATTTGTAGTTATGGGCTTAATAGTTTTCTCATCTGTTGCATCATTACTATAATATAATTTTAGAGGTTTATCACGATGAGCAAATATATATGACTAGAAATAGTAGTTACAGAAAAATAGTGTTTTGTCTTGACGTGGGTAAAAAAAGGTTATATAATAAGAATTGTATTTTAATGTTATAGAATACAAAAATATAAAAGCAAAAAACAAAAATGAGACAAAGTAAAATAAAGGTTATTTTCAGAGAGGAATGGTCAAAAGCTGAAAACTATTCTAAATAAACGTATTTGAAAAACTACCTCATTGTTTCTAGAAAAACTAATTGTTGTAGTAAAGTAGTATGTACTTAGGTATAATAAAAACTATTGCTAAAACTAATTAGAATAAATTAGACGTGTAACTTGCGTTAAAAGTAAAATTAAGTAAAACAAAGGGTGGAACCGTGTTATAAAAGCACCCCTCTGTAGGCAGAATTATCTGTTTGCAGAGGGGTGTATTTTTTTTATTAAATTAGCAAAAGGGGACGGGCTTAAATTGTAAAAAAATGCTTATCTGCTTACAATCACTTAAGCTTTTTACATTATTGTTTGTCTTTTTTTACAATTTAAGCCCGTCCCCTTTTGCAAAAAAATAGGAGGAATAAGTATGAAAGTTATTTTAAAAGATGGCTCAAGTTTAGAAGTTGAAAAAGGAATTTCAGTTTTAGATTTAGCTAAAAAAATAAGTGAAGGATTAGCAAGAATGGCAACTTGTGCAAAAGTAAATGGAGAGGTTAAAGACTTAAGGTATAATATTGAAGAGGAAAATGCAGAAGTAGAAATCTGTACTTTTGATAATAGTGAAGAAGGTAAAAAAGCATATTGGCATACAACATCTCATATTATGGCACAAGCAATAAAAAGAATCTATGGAAAAGATATTAAGCTAGCGATAGGTCCAGCTATAGATGATGGGTTTTACTATGACTTTGACGTAAAAGAAAATATTTCTTCAGAAGACTTTGAAAAAATAGAAGCAGAAATGAAGAAAATTATAAAAGAAGATTTACCAATAGAGAGATATACTTTATCAAGAGAAGAAGCTATCAAATTCGAAAAAGAGCAGGGAGAAAGCTATAAAGTAGAACTAATAGAAGAACTTCCAGAGGGAGAAGAAATATCTTTCTATAAGCAAGGAGAATTTACTGACTTATGTGCAGGGCCACATTTAATGAGCACAGGTAAAGTTAAATCTGTAAAAATATTGACTTCATCTGGTGCATATTGGAGAGGAAACGAAAAAAATAAAATGCTTCAAAGATTTTATGGGGTATCTTTTCCAAAAGCAAGCCAGCTAGAAGAACATTTGCAAAAACTAGAGGATGCAAAACAAAGAGACCACAGGAAAATAGGAAAACAACTAGATTTATTTATGACACACGAACTTGTGGGGTCTGGTCTACCTATGTACTTGCCAAATGGTGCAACAGTAAGAAGATTGCTAGAGCAATACATTTTAAATAAAGAAGTAAAATTGGGTTACAAACATGTATACACACCATCACTCGCAAATGTTGCATTATACAAAACAAGTGGACACTGGGATCACTACAAAGAAGATATGTTCCCTGTAATGAAAATGGACAATGAAGAAATGGTATTAAGGCCAATGAACTGCCCACATCATATGTTAATATATAAAAATGCAATGCATTCATACAGAGATTTGCCAATAAAAATAGGAGAACTTGCACACGATTTTAGATACGAGGCAAGTGGAAGTGTTTGTGGACTAGAAAGAGTAAGAGAAATGTGCCAAAATGATGCACACATATTTGTAACACCAGAACAAATAAAACCAGTATTTGGCGAAGTTGTAAACCTAATACTTTCTGTATATAAAGACTTTGGCTTTAAAGATTACACATTTAGACTATCATTAAGAGATAAAGAAAATAAAGAAAAATATTTTGACGATGACGAAATGTGGGAAAATGCAGAAAGTCAATTAAGACAAATATTAACAGAACTTAATATAGATTTTTATGAAGCAAAAGGAGAAGCAGCATTTTACGGTCCAAAACTAGATGTTCAAATAAAAACTGCAATAGGACACGATATCACAATATCTACTTGCCAATTGGACTTCTTGCTACCACAAAGATTTGAGCTAGAATACATTGGAGAAGACGGAAAAGCACATAGACCAATAGTAATACACAGAGCAATACTTGGAACATTTGATAGATTTATAGCATTCTTAATAGAAGAAACAAAAGGAGCATTTCCAACATGGTTATCACCTGTACAAGTAAAACTATTACCAATAGCAGACGCTCATGTAGAATATGCAAAAGAAGTACAAACAAAACTAGAAGAAGCAGGATTAAGAGTAGAACTTGATGACAGAAATGAAAAAATAGGATATAAAATAAGAGAAGCGCAATTACAAAAAGTACCATACATGCTAGTCCTTGGAGACAAAGAAAAAGAAGCAGGTACAGTAGGAGTACGTTCAAGAACCGACGGAGACATTGGGGCAATGAAGTTAGAAGAATTTGTGGCTAAAGTTGTAGACGAAGTAAAAACATTTGCACACTAATGGCACCTTGGTGCCTGTCACAAAAGTGCCATTTGGCACTTTTGGGGACAGGCTCTTTTGCGACAAACTTGTCCAGTATAGACCTGTCCATAAAAGGAGATATTTGTCATACTTGGGGACAGGTCTATACAACTTGTGAACAATAGAAAAATGTGGTATAATATAAGTGCATATGCAATTTTGCATAATATAAAGAACTTTGCTAAATAAGAAAAAAAGAAAGGAATTACAACAATGGCATTAGCAGAAAAAATTAGCTTTCCTGACTTGCAAGGAGTATTAGAAAATTCAGAAACATTGGACAGAGCATGGAATTTTTACGTAAACCTTTTACGTGCTAACCCGTCAATCTCGAACTCCTTGTATGCTAATAAGCTAGAGGAGTTTCGGCATATGCTGGCTCCGACAAAACTTCGGGAACTAGAAAAAGAGTTCTACGAAGTCAAGGAACAGCTTCGCAAGATGACCAAGAAATATGGTGTTAGAATGAGACTCACAAGAAGACAGAAAGATTTTATAGGGCTGAACGAAAAAATTCGACTCTATATAATTAACAACAAGCCAATGGATACCATTAGAGATTTCCTTGGCTAAGAGTTACACTGTGTACAGGGCAAGAGGATACAGAAGAAAGTATTAAGCTCTGTTATGAAGTATTAAATGAATTGATGCAATATTTCATTATGAATGGTAGCCTCTTAACCGAAGCAGAACCAATCTTGGAAGGAGAATGTGAAGGAAGCATAAAAGAAGAACTGATTATTCCAAGCGAGAGCTTGATAATTCCTGGTTTCGAGGACAATGTGAAAGATTACATTCGTAATCCGAAATCCAATGGATATCAAAGCCTCCACTGCGTAGTACGGAAAACGGATGGTACACTGTTCGAAATTCAAGTACGAACGACGGCGATGGACTACAGAGCAGAATTTGGCTCTGCAAGCCATTTGCCATACAAAATTAACAAATATGTTGGAGCGGGTATT
>CALXWT010000037.1 GCA_944392445.1 uncultured Clostridia bacterium | reverse complement strand
TTAAACTGAGCAAATCTGAAGTTTATACAGTTTGTACAATGTTGGGGCCGGAAACATAAAATTAAAATATGCATTGCTCTGACATTTTAGGACTAACTGCGAATTGTAACAAACTTTTTCTTAATATTCTATTAAATTATACCATACTAATTGTAATTTAAATATAGGTATGTTAAAATTTAATTGTATTAAAAATAGCATTAATTAATAAATAGGGGATGTTTAAATTGAAAAAAATATATATAGTATTAACTCATACGGGTACTAATCTATCTAAAATTATTAAAAGCTGGACTAAAGATGAGTTTTCACATGTATCCATTGCTTTAGATGAAGACTTGAAAGAAATGTACAGCTTTGGAAGATTGCATCCATACAATCCATTTTGGGCAGGATTGGTGCACGAAGTGCCAAATGAAGGCACATATAAAAGATTCTTTAGAACGAAAGCTAATATTTATTCAATAGAAGTAGAAGACCATCAATTTGTGGATATTAGAAACACAGTATATAAAATGTGGGAGAATAGAAAAAAGTATAAATTTAACATTATTGGCTTATTAGCAATAGGCTTTAAAAAAGAAGTTAAATTACGTAACCACTTTTATTGTGCAGAATTTGTAAAGTATGTACTTGAAAAAGCACATATTCACTTAAATTTACCAGAAAAGATGATAAGACCAGAAGACTTTAAAAGTATTGAAAACAAAACACTGGAATATAGTGGACTATTAAATAAATATAAGAAAAAATCTTTGCTAAAAGATTATATAGAGATATTAAAATATAAGCCGGCAAATCAGAATAAGTAATATAAAAACTTGTAGCTATTTTTTAAGTAGTTACAAGTTTTTTTGGTGCGAGTAATGGGACTTGAACCCATACGCTATAAAGCACACGCCCCTCAAACGTGCCTGTCTGCCAGTTCCAGCATACTCGCATTTGCTAAACCATATTATATTATAAATACAAATAAAAATCCAGTATTTCGAAAAAGTTTATAACTGCAAAACTATCTAAAAGTTAGATTTATTATAAGGTTAGAGTGGGCTTCTAAAAAAAGTATGAAAATATGGAATGGAGAGTACTTTGAATTAGAAATTCTTAAATAATTTTATGGAAAGAGTTCATCTCTGATGGAAGGGTGCCATAAAATTATTTTAGAATTTCTGTGAAAAAGTAGCTGGACCGACATATTTGAAATACTTTTTTTAGAAGTTTACTCTAACCTATTATATAATTAATATAAGTTTTGCAGTTACAAACTTTTTTCGAAATTTTTAAGATTCATTTAAGCCAGCTCTTTTATAATTCCTTTTGAAGCTTATTATGAAAGGAATTAAAAAATTATGCTTAAAGCAAATGATGGAAAAGAATTAGAAACTGAAGTTGAAGGAAATAAATATTGCAGATACGCAATACAAACACATTATGTACAAATAGGAGAAAACTATATAGACATTATGGAAAAATACGTAAAGCCAGTATACAAAGAGGGAGATTTTATATCAATAAGTGAAAAAATAATCTCCTTATGCCAAAAAAGAGTTATATACAAAAAAGATATGAAAGTTAGCCGATTAGCTAAATTTTTATCAAAATTCGCAATGAGTAGTGATGTAGGTATTGGCGTGGATAGTCCATACAAAATGCAAGTTGCAATAGATTTATGTGGATGTTTTAAAGTTATATATGCAGCAATTAGAGCAGGAATAGGAAAGCTATTTAAAAAGAAAGGTATATTCTACGATATAGTAGGACAAGAAATAAGTGGACTAGATGGATTTTATGGCAAAGTGTTTCCAGAGTACTCAGAATTTGGAATACGTATACCGGAAAATCCAGATAAAGTATGTAACGAAATATATCAAAAACTAGGAATTAACTCAATGATTGTAGATGCAAACGATTTTAATGTAGAAATACTAGGAAAATCAAGCAATTTATGTTATAATGATGAAGTACTAAAACAAATTATAAAAGACAACCCAGCTGGGCAATCTAAACAATTAACACCTATTATTTTAATTAGAAAGATGTAGGCTAAAATTGACTTTCCAATATGCTAATAAAGCCTTTGTTCATACCGACGCTATGCTAAGAATGGGCATAAGAAAGGAATGTGGAAAATTATGAAAGTTTTAATTATAGAAGATGATAGAATATTATCTGATACAATAAAACAATGTATTGATAAAATATACGATGTCTCACAAGAATTTGACGGATATTCTGGATATATGATGGCAAAAGAAGGAATATATGATATAATTATTCTTGACCTTATGCTACTGGAAATGTCTGGATATGATGTACTCAAAAAAATGAGAGAAGACAAGGTATATACACCAGTACTAATTCTTACTGCAAAAGATGGATTAGATGATAAATTAAAAGGCTTCAACTATGGTGCAGATGACTATTTAGTAAAGCCTTTTGAAAGAGAAGAATTAATAGCAAGACTTAATGCAATTATTAGAAGAACTACAAATACTTTTTCAGAAAATATATTAGAATTTAAAAATATGAAGTTATGTTTAAGCTCTAGAAAGCTAATAATCGATAACGAAGAAGTTCCTTTGCAAGGAAAACAATTTGATATATTAGAATACTTAATAAGCTCTAAAAACACAATAATTACCAAAGAGCAAATTTTTGAAAGAATATGGGGCTTTGATTCTTCAACTACCACAAACGTAGTTGAAGTGTATGCAAGTGGACTTAGAAAAATTCTAAAAAAATATGATTGCGACAAATATATAAAAACAATTAGAGGAGTGGGATATATTCTAAATGAGTGAAGAAAAAAAGATGAAAAGAAACTTACTAAAGAATATGCTATTTAGCTTTATTGTCTTTACGGTACTATTTTTGATATTTGATTTTATTATATATAATCAAATATCAATTTCGCTATATAAAGACATAGACAAAGAACTAGTTATGCAAAAAAACAAATATGAAAGCGAAGAGCAACTAACCCAAGACACAAATAATTCTAATGAAAATAAAGACCAAGACCAAAAAGACTACTATAGTATGAAAAATTTAAATCCTAGAATAATACTTGTGCTAAGGAATGAAAATGGGGAAATTACTAATAAAGAAGCTTTAGGAAAAATATATGAAAAATATAGCGATAATATCCCTTTTGATAGTGAAAACTTAATGCAAATATATAATTTAAAATTAAATGATAAATACAATTATAGAGCATTAAACTTTGAATCTATAGACGACGAAAACACAACATACATTCAACTACTAGCAAATGTTGATGGTGAAGAAAAAACACTAAGTAATCTCTTACAAATGTTAATTATAGGTACAATTATTTTAATTACAATATCAATTTTAGCAAGTTACATACTATCAAGAAGAATGATGATGCCAATATATAATGCATATAATAGGCAAACAGAATTTGTGGCAAATGCTTCACACGAACTTCGTACACCACTTACCATAATTCAAGCAAAGCAAGAGCTCTTATTGCAAGAGCCAGAAAGCAAAATAATAGATAAATCTGAAGATATAAATTTAACATTAAAAGAAACAAGAAGACTATCTAAAATGATAAAAGAGCTTATGGCTTTAGCAAGGTCTGACTCAAATGAGTATGTTTTAAACAAAGAAGAAGTAAACATAGATGAATTAATACAAGAAATAGTAAAACCATATAAAGACTATGCAGAATTGGAAAAGAAAACTATAAAATTAGAGCTAAACTATAAAAAAGAAATAAAAGTAGATAAAAATAAAATAACAGAACTTTTAATAATACTTTTGGATAATGCAATAAAATATACAGGCGAAAATGATATTATTACAATAAAAACCTACAGTAAAGATGGAAAATGCAATATAGAAGTTGTAGATACAGGAATAGGAATAAGTGACGAGGGATTAAAAAGAGTGTTTGAAAGATTTTATAGAGAAGACAAAGCACGAACCAGAGAAACTGGAGGTACAGGACTTGGCTTATCTATAGCACATACAATTGTAACAAGGCATAAAGGTAGTATAAAAGCAATGCATAATAAGCCAAAGGGAACAATATTTTTGGTTAAAATCTAAGGTGCAAAAAAATTTTTAACTTTTTGCACCCTTTTTGCGTTAAACTTATATCTAATAATAAGGAGAGGAAATACAGTGGAAGAATTAGTTATTCGTAGCCTTAAAGGAGATAGAGATGCATTCACACAACTAATAAAACTTATAGATGTAGATTTATATAGGATTGCTAATGCCAAACTTGAAAATATAGAAGACATTAACGATGCAATACAAGAAACTATATTGATAGGATATAAATCTATTAAAAATTTAGAGGAACCCAAGTATTTTAAAACCTGGATAATAAAAATTCTAATTAACGAGTGCAATAAAATATATAGGCAAAACAAGAAAAAAATAAAAGTATTTGAGGAACTTACAAGTGATAATGACTCCAAAATTATGAATGAGGACATAAACTTACTAAATATTGAAAATAAATTAGACTTGGAAAACTTTTTTAAATTTTTAAATTGCGATGAAAAAATTGCCATAATCCTATTTTATGATTGTAATTACACATTACCAGAGCTAGCAAAATTATTAAATACTAGTACAAATACAATAAAAAGTAGAATAAAAAGAGCAAAACAAAAAATGAGAAAATATTATAAAGGAGGTGTTGAGAAAAATGAAACAGCAGGAAGAAAATGAAAATCAAAATTCTTGCCAAAACAGAAATACTAAAGTTGAAAAAAAATTAAATACAGATTGTTATTCAGAAAAAGAAAAGCTAGATGAAATAGATGAACTATTATATAGCTATTTTAAACAAAATAGAGAAATTCCTGAATCAACATCAAAAGTAATTGAAACTACTCTTTATACTGAGAAAAGCACTAAAACTAAATCAACTAAAAATATGCATAAATTTAGATTTATTTTATCGAAAGTAGCTATATTTATATTATCTATTTCTGTTATTGGCACAGGTGTTGCTTTTGCAAGTGATATAAGTGATTTTTTTAAGAATTTATTTGGCTTGAATGATGTGGGAATTAATAATGCTAGTGTAGTTAGTGCAATAGAGAATAATTATGTCCAAAACGTGGATATGGACTACATTAAAATAAATGATGAATATAGTATAAAAATAGATTACCTAATGATGGACGATATAAATTTGTATACTGTATTTAATATGTATTCAGATAATGGATTTGATACAAATTATAGAATATCAATATTGGATTTGAAAATTTTAGCAGATGATGAAGTTATTTTTGACAATGCTTCACGAGAGGACACATCAATTAATATTGTAAGTGGCTGGAATGAAATTAAACAAGAGGAAAGAAATAGTAAAAGAGAATTATTATTTTTAATGTCTGATAAATTTCCAAGCCCAAAAAAATTGGAATATACATTTTCTAAAATAATACTATATGATAAAAATTTGCCGAGTGAAAAAACAATAGAAATTATGAATGACGGAGACATAACTATTCAAATAGATGTAGTAGAAAAATTTAAAAATAGAGATATATTAGATTTTAAAATCACTGATTCAAGTGAAATATATAAAATAGATAGATTTATTTCAAATAATACAGGTACATATTTAGTTTTTGAGACTGAAAAACCAGAAATTAAATTTGATTTGATTTATGATAATAACGTCTATGAAGGTACTAAAAGAATAATAAATGTTAATGAATCTAAATATTTATTTATTGTACAGTATAATATAGTAAAAGATGATATCAAAAATAAAGGAGAGTTAAAGTTAAAAGATTACTTAAATACGGAAATCAATATTACATAAAAAAGCTAGGAAACTAAATAAATAGTTTCCTAGTTTTTTTATTGTTGCCAACTATACATTTTTAAATCTAAATTAATAGTCACAGAAGCATCTGAACAATTAGCTCTAATTACAACATCACTTCCACCATTTCCGATAGGAATGTGGTCAAATTTTCTTGTTAAACCATCTGTGTATATACTATATTCTTTAGTAGTATTTGTATTAGCTATATATAAAGTGATTATTACTTCATGTGATTTTCCATCAGACGAAGAGGCTTTTGCTTCGAAAGCCATATAATTACCGTCATAGTAGTTTAAAAAGGCACTATAAGAACCTTTAAAAGATACTGAATTTGGATCATAATATGCAAATGGTGAAACCTCCACTGCTTGTGCCTTTAGTGGAAAACAGCACATAAATAAAGATAAGATGCAAAATATTGTTAAAAACAAGATGATTGATTTTCTTTTTAGACTCATAAAAAGTCCCCCTTTCTTAATTTTTAATGTAATTATATCAAACTAAACTGCCTAAGTATAAAAAGACGCAAAAAGACGCAAAAAAATTTTGAAAATTTGCACCCTTTTTGTAGAATTTTAATATCTAATGTATAGAAAGTAAAATGAAGAGGATATTTTATGGTAAATATTTTAATCGCAGATAATGATATAAATTATGCTGTTAATTTAATGAATAAATTAAATGAAGTAAATAATAACATAAAGGTTCTTAATATTTCAAATAATGAAAATGCTACACTTAATATTATAAATAATTATGACAATATAGATTTAGTGGTGTTTGCATTACAGATGGATAAGCCAGAAGAAAGTGATTTTTTTAGAAAAATAGTAAAAAAGGACAAGTATATAAATTGCTTTATAAGACTTACAGATAATCAAATAAAGCATGAAAAAAGCGAATATGGTTTTTGTGCAATTAGTGAAACTAAAGAAAACCTAGATAAAAGTATAATAAGTATAAACAAGCTAATAGAAGAAAAATCAATAGAAGAAAAAAATAATAGAAAATCAAAAATTATTTATGAGCTAGAATATTTAGAATATGATTTATCTCTTAAAGGAACACAATACTTAATAAATGCTATAGAAATAATAGCAGATGGTGAATTTGGAGAAGTATATAATCTTGAAAAAGATGTATATCCTTCAATAAAAAATTTATATAATAGTTCCGTGCACAATGTAAAAAACAATGTTAATAGAGCAAATAATAGTATGTATTTGAAATGTGAAATAGAAAAGTTAAAAAGTTATTTTGGATTTAATGTAGATGAAAAGCCAAAAACAAAGGAAATAATAAATACAGTGGTAAGAAAAATAATTTATAAAAAATAGTCAACTATTAAAGTATAAAAAATGTAATAAGAAATAATTATGGTACCATATTAAATAGTTTAAATGGAGGGAGGAGATATATGAAAAAAATTTGATATAAAAATGAAAGGAGTATTTATTTTATGAAATTAAAAAAAATAACAAAACTAATAACAATAACTTTGTTAACGATGACAACTTTAAGCATATCTACTAGTGTTTATGCAGCAAATAACATGGCTTTTTCAGCTGGAAAAGGATACGGAGACGTTGATGCTAGTCAAGCAACTATATCTTGTTATTCAAGTTATGCTTCTATGGGGTATAATTCATATTATTCGACATCAGGAGCAAATACATCTGTATTAAGGGGAGCATTTAGTAATGGAACCAAAAGATTAGAAAGTGACATAGTATTTTTGACTGGTCATGGCTCTTATAAATCTGTAAACACAACAGCAAATGGGAGACTAGAAATAGGAGAATTTGTAGGTTCAAATACTCGCATAGGAACAGAAGAAGTTGATTGGACTAAAGTTAAATTAGCAATATTTCTTGCCTGTGAAACGGGTAAACAAACAAATGAAGATCCAGAAAATCTTGCATACGATGTCTTTGAAAAAAGCAATTGGAAAGCAACAACAATGGGATGGCGTCAAAATATTGAATGCTTAGATTCCATCGCTTGGATTGATTATTTTAATAGTAAACTAGAAACAGGTTCTTCAATATCAGCAGCTCTAAATTATGCAAATAGCAAGAATATTTATAGTAATAATGCAATAAAGGATTTATCTTTTTTCGGAGACCCTAATTTAGTATTGAAAAAATCTAGAAGTGCAGTTACTAATAACATAGACGAAGACAATGTAAAATATATAACAGAAAATATATCTTTTGATGGAACTAATATTGAAACAATAAACGAATTATTAAACGATGAGTTTTCGAATTTTAAAGTAGAAGATTATGAAATAGATATTTTTACGAATTCTGAAGAACTCGGATACTATACAATAGATTATACTTATAAAATAAATGATATATATACTAATTCTGGTTATACTGTAATGGTAAATAACGGAAAAGTAGTTCAAATTGCAGATAATTTTATACCAATAAGTGAAGAAGAATTAGATACGAATTTTGAAAATTATGCACAAAAAGCAAATATTGTTAAGGAAATAGGAAAATCTTATACAAATAAATTTAACAATGAAAATTGCATAAACAATTGTGAAACAATAACACCTATTTCAATAAGAAATCAAGAAACAAGGAAGTTTATTGATTTAAAAAATAACAAAAAATATATACAAGTATCAACTGTATACAGTTATAAAAATGATAATGCAACTGCAGTTAATGGTTTTAAATATGAAATCTAAAAGGTGTGATATATTATGTTTAAAAAATGTATGATTTTAATAGTTTTTTTACTAATAATATTCGCTACAGCTGTAACAGCATATTGGTCAGACGTATCTAATATTAGCTATAAGCGTGGAGATAATTATAGCCAAGACATGGGAGTTTCTCCTATCCCTAAAACCACTTCAGATGAAGTAGCACAATTTGAAGCATACAATAAATCTTCTTGGTCTACACCAAAAGCTTGTTTAGTAAACTCAGAAAAACAAGAGAGATCAAACAAGGTTGATTTGGAGACAAATAGAGTATATACAACTAATTCATGGGCTGAATATAATTATTACTATTATTACAAAATAATTGGTGCATGGAATCAGCTAGGCACAGATAAAATGGATTTTAGATATAATCCATATTAAAATAAATATGGGACTGAAATATTGTCCCATATTCTAATAATAAAAAGGGGAAAATATGAAAGAAAATAAAAAAGTTATTATTGCTATTATTTTATTAATTATTCTAATGTTTATTAGTGCTTATGATAGAATACATTATATTAATTCTGGTATACAAATTCTAAAAGATAGTAACCCTACAGAAGATGTAAATATTGAAGCAGTTAGAGCAACTGTATCTAACTATACTGGATATGATACGTTTATAAATGGAATAGGAAAAGGGCTAATTCCAATTGCAACAATTATATGCCCGCTTATTCTTGGATATCTGTTTGCTGGTAGGTTTGCTTATGAATTAAAAACTGGATATGGCAATATGGTTATCACTCGACAAAAGTTTAAACAATATTTTATAAATATTGTTAAGAAAACATTTATGAAGTCTTTTTTAGTTGTGTTTTTTGCAGAGACTATTTTCCTAATAATGTGTTTATTGATATTTGGATGGAAAACACCAGTTGAATTGCATACACAAGTATTCGATTCAATTAGTTGGATGTTTTATAAAATACCCTTTTTATATTGCTTAATACATGTTTTCAAGCAATCACTATATATGTCAATTATAACAATAATAGGAATGACTTCAACCATATTTACGAGAAACAAATTTATAATCGCATTATCTCCATTTATTGTCTATTTGCTCATAAACATAGTATGTCCAATACTTGATATGATAATTGATGCATCTGCATTAAAAATGATATATCCGGATTATTTGATTTTATCATTTATGACTGGTACATACTTTATGGATAACCCGATAATACATAATATTTGTGGATTTGCAATTTATATAATCATTGCAGTTGTTCTGTTGGTGATTATGTATAAAAAGTATAATAAAAATTATTTAAGATAAGGAATTTTATGAATTATATTATAATGTTATTAAGGAAGAATAAAAATATAATTTCTATTATAGTAATGTATATATTATTATATATTATTCTTATATTCTATATGTTAAACATAGATAGTAACAATATATATTATATACTTACGCTCGATAAATACATATTATATATTTTCCATGGCTTTTTCTTTGTATTAACAAATTATATAATTATTAATAATGCATTAAAAAAAGAAGCAGTTGTTAGGATTGGAAGAAAAAACTGTGTTTTTGTTTTATTAAATACAGGAATACTTTATTCAATGCTTTTTTCGTTAATATCAAATTCTGTACTGATATTCATACTTGGCATAAAGAGTATACAAATTGATATAACAAATGTATTATATACAGTATTATATATGACATTATATTGTACTTTATTATACTCTATAATTATGATTATATATTTAAAGAATCAAATAGTTAGTATTATTATTACAAACATAATTAATATATTACCTATTATATTTAATATAATTTTTTCAAATACGTTAATATGTAATTTCATCAATATTAATATTTCTTATAGCAATATATATTCATCATTTATAGTATTATCAATTTTGTTGATTATAAATTTCATAGTATCTTATGTTGAATTTAGAAAATTTGATTATATAATATAAAAGGAAAGTATAGCAATGAATATATTATTTCAAATTAAACGATTAATAAAAAAAGGTATATGTTTTTTTGTGCCTGTACAAATATTCTTATGCATTATAGCTCTCTACCTGTCTATCAATGGTCAAGAAGAGTCAATAATAACTAATGTTTTTTTCATAAAGGCAGATGGAATAATAGAAATAATGTTAGATATTATTCACTTTATATCATTAGTTTTCTCTTTATATATAGTTATAGGAGAGGAATTTAGTCCATTTGCAAATTTTATATTTATACGAACTAGGAAGATAGACTTTCTAATAAGAAAAAATCTTGTTTTATTTATTTATAGCATAATGGTTAGTATATTTTTAAGCCTAGAATATTTTTTTATTAAAAAATTCGAAATTGATTTTAATTTTATAACTATCTTTTTTATAACTTATACATTATATTTATATATAATATACTTAGTGGCATATATGACTACTTTTATATTCGAATCTAATCAAATATCTATTGTTAGTTTAATACTAATATTAGTATTTATGTTACTATATAATATAAATATCTTTAATATTATTAATTATTTAATAAACAAACCAATTGTATTAGCGCTTATTATTATTATATTAAATTTGTTCAATATAATATTTATAAATATGTATAATAAACCATTGAAAAAAGGAAGTGATTAAAATGATTGAAATAAAAGAAGTAAACAAAGTAATAGCAAAAAAGAAAATATTAACTAACATAAATTTAAAATTGGAGGATGGAAAAATTTATGGACTTGTAGGAAATAATGGAAGTGGAAAAACTATGCTATTACGTTTGATTTGTGATTTAATTAAGCCGTCAAGTGGACAAGTTATAAGAGATAAAAATACAACATTTGGTGTGATAATTGAAAACCCAGGATTTATCTATGAAGAAACAGCTCTATTTAATTTAAAATATTTAGCATCTATAAACAACAAAATAAAATTAGATAGAATAATGGAAGTACTTAAATTTTTTAGATTAGATAAGGATGCAAATGTTAAAGTAAAGAAATATTCCCTAGGAATGCAACAAAAATTAGGATTGGCTCAAGCAATAATGGAATATCCTGATGTTCTATTATTAGATGAACCGTTTAATGCACTAGATGATGAGAGTTATATTGAGGCAAAAAATATACTATTAGAAATGAAAAACAAGTTTAATACGACAATAGTTATTGCTACGCACGATAAGAGTAGTTATGACATATTTGATTATACATTAAAAATAAATGAAGGAAAAATACAATGAAAAGGAGCACAACAATGAAAAAAATTATAATTGGAACATTGATGTTTTTGTTAATTGTTATAATTGCAGTATTGTCACTTTTAATAATTAAATTTAAAAATTTATACGAAGAGGCAAGTGAGCCAGTATTCGGGTATTATATAAATAAAGACTTACAAATTACTAACCTAGATTTAATAAATCACAATAGCTTATATGAGTATTTTTTTATAGGAGAATACAATTATGAAGAAACAGTTAGGCGTATAAAAATTTTACAGGCGACACATGGAACAAGTATAGTTGATGTTAACATTATCCTAAATGATGTTGAATACAGTTCAAACAAATTAGATAACTTTAAAACTATAACGAATATAATAGAAGAAGCTAAAGGTAACTATTTTATAAATGTTAATTATGACGAAGAAAGTGGATTTATAGATTTAGTAAGTATAACAAGTATTTAAGCATAATGCATTACAATAAAAAATGAATAAATTAGGTGAGAAAATATGAAAGAAATAATAATTAGGACTTTAATAATTATAATGGCTATAATAATTATAATACTAACTATGTTTTCAATTAAATATATCGAGATGTATAAAATTGCAAGTGAACCGGTACATAGCTACTATATAGATCGAGAGTTGCAGATTACTTACGCAGATATAATGAGCCATAATGCGCTTTATGAAGTGTTATCCGAAGAGAGCAAACTCGAAAAAGAGGAAATATTAAGACTTATTGAATACATAAGATATGTTAATAGTTATAACTATGATAACAAGTATTTGTATGTAAAAATACTATATAACAACAAGGAATACGATGTATTGCAAGATGAAGACTATAATTCTATACATAAAATTATAGAAAACGATAAAGACAATTATTCATTAGATTGTATATATTTTAATGACCGGCACTGTGAATTTAATAGATATAAGTTAAAATATGAAAATGTTTTAAAAGATTGAAAAAAGAAAGTCTTTGTGATACTATAAAACAAAAAAGGAGATGTAAACTTATGAAAAGAAGTAAAAAATTTATTATTATGTCAGTAGTATTTGTACTAATAATTATAGTAGCAGTAGGTGTCTATTTATTTTATAGCACGATGCAAAATACTACAATATCATCTGGAATGTATATGTATGATACATCTACACCAGAAAGAGCAGTAGGAATAAGTGATTATGTATTCGTAGCTAAAATAGATGGAATAGCAAGAACTGAATATAGGAATCCAATAACTATTGAAACTGGATTATCTAGTAGCGAAACAAGAACTACACCGTATACTGTATATAACATAGAGGTTGTAAAAAATATTAAGGGAGAGCTTATAACATCAGAGCCAATCGAATATATGCAATATGGTGGAATAAATGAAGACGGAGAAACTTATACTTTTATGGAAGGGACAGGCTTATTAGAAACAGGAAAATATTATATTCTAATGGTAGGTACTTTTGAGGGAGATGGTGGCATAATTGAAGTTACTGAACCTAATAGGAGAATCTTATTAGATGATGTTGAAAACGATGAAGATGTAGAAAACTCTGAACTAGTAAAAAGATACGAAGAGGCTTATAAAAATGAGGTAATACCAGAAGGCTTTGAAGAAGAAGACAGATATATATCTAAATATGATGTGAATTATACAGAATAACAGAAAAGAGTTAATACTAAAGGAGAAAATTTTAAAAAGTTTTTTCCTTTATTTTTTTATATTACCAACAAAAACTAAATTAAGACTTGTCTAAATATCAGAAAGGGGCATAGGTGATAAAAATGAATATGTGATAATAAAAAAAGTTATATAAAAAGTGCTGAAATTTACAGTTGAAAAACCAAAAGTAGTATGATATATTGTATCCAATAAAAAAATTGCAAAAAACTGTAACAAAAAATAAATTTTAGAGACTAAATATATTGAAAGAGATTATATAAAGAATAGGGGAGAAACTTATGACAAAGAAAATTATATCGATAATACTAATACTCACAATGTTATACATAACAGCTATACCATCTATAGCATCCAACTTAACAGAGTTACAAGAGCAAAAAGAAGAAGCTGAAAATAAAAAGGAAGAGGTTACCAAAGAAAAAGAATCTGTTCTAGATGAAATAAGTGAATTAAATAGTCAAATTACGCAATATGAAAATGAAATTGGAAAACTAAATAACGATATTGAAAATTTGGAAAATTCTATTACAGATAAAGAAGAGGAAATAAAGACACTAGAAAAAGAAATAGAAGATAAAAAAGATATGCTAATAAAAAGACTAGTTGCAATGTATGAAGCTGGGCAAACTACATACTTAGATGCACTTCTTGGTTCAGAAGATATAACTTCGCTAATATCAAATTACTATAGAATAGAAGAAATTGCAGAGGCAGACCAATCTGTTATTGACTCAATTAAGGAAAAACAACAAAAAACAGAAGAGACAAAGCAAGAACTTGAAAATGAAAAAGAAGAAGTAAATAGTGCAAAAAAAGAAGTACAGCAAAAAAGCAACCAGTTGGAAAAAGCAAAGCTTGAAAAAGAAGATAAAGTAGATAGTTTGTCAGAAGAGGAAAAAGAGCTACAACAAACTATAGATGATTTTGAAGAGGCTATAAGAGAAGCACAAGAAGAAATTAAAAATTCAGTAAACTCTGATTCAGGCTATGAAGGCTCATTTGAAGGAATGTTTTCATGGCCATTAGATTATTCAGAAAATCAAATAACATCAATATTTGGACATAGAGATGCGCCTACGATGGGAGCATCAGAGAATCACGGAGCGATTGATATAGGAGTAAATTATGTACCTGTTTATGCCCCAGCTGATGGAAAAGTAATAATTGCAAGATGGCTTTCTGGATATGGTAACTATATAATGATAGACCACGGAGATGGCTATTACACAGGATTTGGACACTTGAATTCATATAATGTAAGTCAAGG
>CALXWT010000036.1 GCA_944392445.1 uncultured Clostridia bacterium | reverse complement strand
TAAGTCCCGCAGGATTTTAAGTCCTGTGCGTCTGCCAGTTCCGCCACATCTGCATTTGTTTGAACTGACAAGAATTATTGTACTACTTTTTTATGCACTTTGTCAATAGTTATAGCTAAAATTTTTACAAAAAAACCGAAAAAGAGAAAGCCCAACTCCTAATTATGAGTTGGGCTTCTCGTGTCAGAGGAGTTACCTCGTTTTTCCTGTAAGAATTCCTTCTACGTGAGCGATTTCTATTCTTTCAAAATTGGAAAGCTGCCCCACATAAACAATGGAACTAGTGATAGTACCATTTTTGTCATTGAAGAAGTTAATTCTTCTACCAGTGCTCAGAACTACTGAGCTATACCGTACATGTCGAAAAAGAAGTCTTGAGATAGGGCTGCTACGCAGTTCTTTTGCTGAAAAATTCATTGTAATCCTCCTTGTGTTTACAAACAACTGAATTTCCTACAGGTTAAAAATAACCTGCAACCATTATAACATAGATTTACGTAAAGTGCAAATTGTTACTATATAATCTTATTAAGTACTAACAACTTATAAATATCTATTTAACGACAAATTTTTCAAAAACTATTTCTTTTCTCTAAAATTATGATATAATACACATATACTTACAAGAGAGGAAATAAATATGGAACTAATTATAATAGTATATATATTAGTATTTATAATATTTGGTCTAGTCGCTTTTTCCGTATTACAGCTAAAGCTTGCTGGAATAAAGGTAAAAGATTTTTGGAGCTTTATACAAGCAAACCAAATGTTAGACAAGTTATATGCATTTTCGAAAAGATATGAAGCAATGAGCCCTCAAGAACAGGTAGTATTTTTAAGTGAAGCTGAGAAAGTATTTGATGCTTTTGATAAAATACCGGATATGGTTTGGGAGGATGAATATAGAAAATATTCACAGGTGGTAGATACTTATAAAAGTATACGACTAGCTAGATGGAATGTTCAGAATACAAGTAATAATAAATGAGAAATTACATATAATACAATATATGTAATTTTTTGTTTTGAGGTGTATTAAATGAAAATAAGATATTTCGATCATGCTGCTACAACACCAGTAAGAGAAGAAGTAATTAAGGAAATGATACCTTTTTTTGGGATTGAATATGGAAATGCATCTGTTATGTATTCATTAGGGCGAAATGCTAAAAAAGCAATGAAACAGGCAAGAGAAAGAGTAGCAAAAGCTATAAATGCAGACCTTAATGAAATTTATTTTACTTCTTGTGGAAGTGAGAGTGACAATTTAGCAATAAAAGGATTTGCTTATGAAAATAAAAATAAGGGAAATCATATTATAACTAGCAAAATAGAACATCATGCAGTATTAGATAGTTGTAAAACTTTGGAAAAGCAAGGATTTAGGGTAACATATTTAGGCGTAAATGAAAATGGAAGGGTTGATTTAGATGAGCTTATAAACTCAATTACAGAGCAAACAATTTTAATAACCATAATGTTTGCAAATAACGAAATAGGTACTATACAACAGGTAGAAGAAATAGCAAAGATAGCAAAAGAAAAAAATATTGTATTTCATACAGATGCTGTGCAAGCTATAGGCAATGCTAGAATTGATGTAAAAAGAATGAATATTGATATGTTATCTTTATCTGGACATAAGTTTTATGCACCAAAAGGAGTGGGTGCTTTATATGTAAAAAACGGAATTAAATTTAAAAAACTCCAAGATGGGGGAGAGCAAGAAAATAATAAAAGGGCAGGTACTGAAAATGTAGCAGAGATAGTGGGGCTTGGAAAAGCAATAGAGCTAATATATGATGAATATGATGCGTATAATGAAAAATTAAAAAAGCTTAGAGACCATTATATAGATAGAGTAAAAAATGAAATTGATAATATTAAAATTAATGGAGATTTAATAAATAGATTACCGGGAAATGCAAATATAAGTTTTAAAAATGTAAATGGCTCTGAATTATTATTTGATTTAGATAAATACGGTATATGTGCATCTGCAGGTTCTGCGTGCTCTACATCAAATCCGGAACCATCACATGTTTTAACTGCAATAGGGTTAGACAAAGAATATATTGGAGGAACACTAAGGGTTTCTTTTGGAAAAGATAATACGTTGGAAGATGTGGAATTTTTAGTAGATGTACTTAAGAAGGTTATAAAAAAGTAAATGGTACATTTAAACAAAAAAATAAAAATAACAGTAAAACAGAGAAAACAAGAGAAAAGCAAAGATAAAAACAGTTATATGTGTATTAATCAAGAAAATAAATACTAGCGAATACACTAGTATTTATTGTATAATACATAAAGCATAACTTATAAGTAAAAATAAACAATACTAACTTATTTTTTATTTTTATCATCAGGTATATACTCAAATAAATCGGATATTTCGCAATTAAAGACACTACAAATACGATTTAATTGTGAAATATCTAGACGTTTGGATTCTTCATAATACATCTTTGATATTGTAGCAGGTCGTATATTAGTAGCTCTTGCCAGAGCAGCTTGAGTCATCTTATGCTTACCTAATAAATCTGATAGTTTAATTTTGATCATATGCCACAACCTTCCATTAATAAATATAAATATGCAAAGCTGAATTTTGTCATATTTTGTCATATACTTGTATTTTATCATGCAATATATTAAAATTACATATACAATCTAAAATATAACGATAAGAGTAATAAAAAGCACTTTAAAAGTAAGAAAGAAAGGAAAATTATGCTAAAAAGAATTAAAGAAAATATAGATAACAAGGAATGGAAAGAAAAAAATAAAATCTATTTAAAAGAATTGCAGAACTTTTTTGATAAGGCAGATAACATCGAAGATAACGAACTAAAACAATTAATAATTGGACAAATGTTAAGATGTGATAATGTGTTAACAAAAATTGCAGAGAGTAGATTCCAAGAATTTTATAAATTAGGATATAAAAATGCAAAAGAAGAATAATTTTTTCAATTATATCCATACTAAGATAGAGTGTGGTATATAATGAAAAAAATGCTAATTGGTATAGTAGTAGGAATTATTAGTGGGCTTTTTGCGTCTGGAGGGGGACTTTTATTAGTTCCTATATATACGCATGTTCTAAAATTAGATGAAAAAGAGGCAAGAGCTACAACTCTTTTTTGTATACTACCAATGGTAATTCTAACTGCCATAATGTATTATAAAAGTAATTTTATAGATTGGTCATTAGGAATTAAATGTGCTATAGGTGGAATATTTGGTGGAATAATAGGTGGAAAGTTACTTAATAAAATTTCGAATAAATATCTTCAAATATTTTTTATTTTATTTCTATTATATGCAGGGATAAGCTCTATTATGAGATAAACAACTGGTAGAAATTAACTTCTTTAACCAGATTTGTGTAAAGGAATTAAAAGAATGGAATTTTTAATCGGCTTAATAGCAGGGATAATTGGTGGCCTAGGTATGGGTGGCGGTACAGTATTAATTTTACTGCTTACCATATTTATGAATATAGAACAGACTATTGCACAAGGGAGTAATATAATATTTTTTATACCAACAGCAATTGCAAGTATATTTATTTTTATAAAAAATAAATATATTAATTTTAAAGTTGCAATACCTATATGCTTATGGGGACTAGTAGGGGCTTTTATTGGAGCTAGAATTTCTACTAAGCTTCAAATAAATGTTTTAAGAAAATGCTTCGGTGTATTTTTAATTATAATTGCAATTTATCAAAGTTATTCTTTATATAATACGTATAGAAAAAAGAAAAATAGGAATAATACTACAAAATAATATAAAGGAGGAAATATATGAGTATGAAGTTTGTAAAAGGCATGGTAATAGGAGGACTTATTTCAGCAGGTGTTGCTATGATGTGTTCTGAAACAATGCAGCCAAGTAGAAAAAAGATGGTAAAAATGGGTAGACAATTTGCTAGAAAGATGGGAATAATGTAAGACATAATTCATATAAAAACAAAAAAGGGCGATATTTACGCTCTTTTTTGTCCTTAAAATAGTTTTACCTAATAAGGTCTACCACATGGTCTGCATGGTCTTTCTGGTTTCTTGTCGCATTTATCATCTTTTTTATCGCATTCGTCGTCACATTTCTTATCATAACATTCTTCTTCGCATTTCTTTTCACAGCATTCTTTTTCATCTTTGTGGCATGGTTTGTGATTTTCTTTTTTACAGTCCATTTTTATACCTTTTAAGCAATCTCCATCATGTTCTACCTTAGTACATACCTTACAATGTTTTACTCTGTCTACCCAAATTTCTATTTCGTAGAATCTGTTAGCACAAAGTGGCCCAAATACGAATTCTCCCTCTTTATCTGTAAAAGTATGAGAAACAGGTCTTCTTTCCTCTTTGCCACACTCGCAAACAACTTCTACAAGTTTTACAACAGCGTCGCAAACAGGCTCTTGATAGCAATCCTTTACAACTCCATAAATTACAGTTCTATTATCTTCTGGTAAAGTTATATCTAAATCGAATTGTTTACCAGTAGCTAAAATACCATCAACTTCTAAAACTGGACATACATTTTTTTCATATTCCATAATTATAAATCATCCTTTCTTAAGCAATTAGCTTAATATATATTATGTAAACATAAAGAAAATGTGAATAATATGTGGATTTTTATATTATTATAGAGTATAATATGTAGGCTAAAAATATAAAAATTTGTTTTACTATATTTGGATTTAGCTTACATATGCAAAGACTACAGAAACTTAATTTCATGTCTATGAAATTTGTATATGTGGCAAAACAGACTGTAGAGTAACTATTATAGGGAGGATGAAAAATAAGATGGATAATAGAGCAATAGGAATTTTTGATTCAGGAGTTGGAGGAGTTACAGTTTTAAAAGAACTTCAAAAGCTTTTACCAAATGAAAATTTTGCATATATAGGTGATACAGCAAGTTTTCCTTATGGTAGTAAATCTAAGAAAACTATTATAGAACTTTGTAAAAAGAGGATAGAAAATTTAATTGATATGGAAGTAAAAATGATAGTAATTGCATGTGGAACAGCAACTAGTCAAGCATTAGAGGAAATGCAGGCAATGTTTAATATACCAATAATAGGTATAATAAAACCTACTGTAAGATATCTAAGAGATATGAATTTTAAGAAAATTGGTGTTATTGCTACAACAGGTACAATAAGAAGTAATGGGTGGGAAGAGAAAATAAAAGAAAGTATACCAGAAGCAAAAGTTCAAAATAAAGCATGCCCACTTTTAGCACCAATGGCAGAAGAAGGATGGATAGACAATGAAATTGCAAAACTTGCAATTCATGAATACTTAAAAGACATTAAAAATATAGATGCACTTGTATTAGGTTGTACTCATTATCCACTTTTTAAGAAAATTATAAAAGGGGAAGTTGGAGAAAATGTAGATATAATAAATACAGGTGAAATGGTAGCAAGAGAAGTAAGGGAATATATTAGAAAAAATAAAATGGAAAATGGCAATAGTGAAAATGGTGATACGCAAATATATTTAACAGATTTAGAATGTAACTTCATAAACGTAGCAAAAAAATTACTGCAGGCGGAAGACGTAAAAATACAAAAAATCGGTTGAATCTTTAATGAATAAAAACAGCATAGCCCAAATATACATATAATATCAAATTAAGAAAGGATGATATTATATTGAAAAAGCTATGTTGTTTTATTATGGCTACATTTCTGATATTAGGTGTGTTTTGTATACCTGTTAAAGCTGCAAACGAATTAGAGTTTGAACTTAAGTATGATGGAGATGTAGTAATAAATGAAACTAAAGATGCAAGTGTAATTTTAAGAGGAACTAATGCTACAACATATTCTAATGTTAGAGTTAAGATAGAAGTGTCAGGACCAGGAACACCAAAGCTTATAGCAAAAGAAACTTCAAGCGATTTAGAGTTCGATTTAGCACAAACAGGATACTGGGGACCAGAACTAGGATTTCCAGTTGCAGGAACATTTGAAAATGAAACACCTATTAAGGCAACTTTTAATGTAGCAGGAACATATACAATTAAACTAAGTTTGGTTAATATGCAGTCATCAGAAGCGGAAATAATAAGTGAGACATTTACGATAGAAGTCCTAGAAGATGCAACCAATGTAAATGAAATAGAAGAGAATACAATAATAGATAATAACACTGAAAATGAAGTAGATAAATTACCACAAACTGGTACGGGAGTAATGGAATATATTGCATATATTACGGTAATTGTAGCTTTAATAATTTTTGTATACTATAAAATGAATATAGCTAAAAAGTAATGATACTAAATATAAAAAATAAAATAAATAATATTTTTAGTCTAATCTGCATTATTTTTATACTAGTTACTTTGTTAGTAATAATTTTAATAATATCAGGAAAAAAAGAAGACGAAAGTATTATAGAATTAACAAGCACAATAAATACAAATAAACTAAATAATAATTCCAAAGAAGTAAGCATAGATATAGTAGGGGAAGAGAAAATAGCAGAAGCAAGAGAAGTGTTAAATCTAAAAGAATATGAAAATATGCCAAAAGAAGTTGATGGGTTTAAAGTGATTGGAAAAATAACTATTCCGAAAATTGATGTAGAAAAATATATTTTAGAAGAAACAACTACAGAATCTTTATTATCTGGTGTAACAAAAATATGTGGACCAGAGATTAACCAAATAGGCAACTTTTGTATAGCGGGGCATAATTACGGAGATACTTTTGGTTGGATATCATCATTGGAAACAAGTGACGAAATATATATTACAGATACATATGACAGAAGCTTAAAATATCAAGTTTATGAAATAGAAAGAGTATCGCCATATGACATTAGTTCTTTATCACAAGATACAGATAGTGAAAAAGAAATAACTTTAGTAACATGCACTTTAGGAGCGCTAAAGAGAGTAATAGTAAAAGCAATAGAAGTATATGATTAAAATATGAATATATATATAATCTATCGCATATAATCAAATAAACTTGTTTTAGGAGGTAAATATGTTCTTTGTTATTGATAAATCTAAAATTTTTTCATATATAATAGCTATTAGTACAGTAGTAATATTGTTTGTAGCGGCAACAGGTTTAAATGATGTAAGTTCTTCTAATGAGACAATAACTACATCTACTAATATAACAGATGCAAATATTATAGAAACAAATATTCTAAAAAATAGTATAACTAATAATATGGTAAATGAATAAAATATTGGAAAAATATTCATTTTCATGTATAAATAATTTATTTTTATCAATAATAATAGCAGTAATAGAATTTTTATAGGGGTATGCTATGTTTTTTATAGGAGTCATTACTAATCAAAAAAATGAAATATATGTAAAGAACAAATTGAATGAAGAAAATATTTTATTTATAAATGATAAAACTATTTCTAATATGAAAAACATAAAGTTTGAAGCAATAGTTATTGACAATAAGATAAATAATCGAAATGAATTTAGAAAAATTTTATCTAATACTAAATACGTAATTTTAAATTCGGATATAGGATTAGACTTAGAAGTAATTAAAGGGTTAGATGTTATTATTATAACATATGGATTTAATAGCAAATCTACATTTACAGTATCTAGTTTAACAGAAAACAACATAATAATTTGTTTACAGAGAATTATTTCTAAG
This sequence comes from uncultured Clostridia bacterium, assembly GCA_944392445.1. Lineage (GTDB taxonomy): Bacteria > Bacillota > Clostridia > TANB77 > CAG-508 > CALXVA01. The sequence goes on along the minus strand of CALXWT010000036.1, from coordinate 7,243 downwards.
CCAAATGGAGACAAAATAGAGCCTGAAGAATATCAACTAAAAAATGAGAAAAATACTGAAAAATATGCAATAATATTTACTCAGATTTTAAAGGAATTATATCAATAAAATTAAAAAAATGAAGAAAAAAATGAAAAAATTTGAAAAAAATAACATTTTATGTAGACAAATCCAAAAAAACATAGTATAATAGGAATTGTGAGGAAGAACGTTTTAAATTTATTACAAAAATAATAAAGAAACAAATGGGGAGGAAATTTTTGTGAATACTTTATATTTAGACAATAACCACATTACATTAGTGGGAAAGGTAACAAGTGAAAAAAGGATAAGCCATGAAATATATGGAGAAAAATTCTATATATTCGACTTAAGTGTACCACGTTTAAGTGGAAATTTTGACAACATACCAATTACAATTTCAGAAAGATTAATAACAGAAAAGGGATTACCATTAGAAAGCAAAATATCTGTAACAGGTCAATTTAGATCATACAATAGTTATGAAGGCGAAAAAAACAGATTAGTACTTACAGTTTTTGCAAAAACAGTTGAATTCTTAGAAAATCAAGAAGAGGAAATACCAGTAGGAAAAGACTACATAACAAATGAAGTAGTTTTAGACGGTTATATTTGTAGAAAACCAATTTACAGAAAAACACCTTTTGGTAGAGAAATTGCTGATGTATTACTTGCAGTAAATAGGTCATACAATAAGTCAGACTATATTCCTTGTATAGCATGGGGAAGAAATGCAAAATTCTGTGAAACTGTAGCAGTAGGAACAGAAATAAAAATAGTTGGTAGAGTGCAATCAAGACAATATGAGAAAAAGCATGAAGATGGAACTGTAGAAAATAGAGTAGCTTATGAAGTATCTGTAGCAACACTAGAAGTTATAAATAAAGAGTCAGACGAAAACGAAGTTCCAGAAGAAAATAAAGAGGCTATATAAACTTTAAATTGTAAACAAGTTAAAAAAACATAAAAAATTCCAAAAACCGTGGACAAAAGGGACACACCTTTTTGTCCACGGTTCTTTTGGAAAATTTTAGGCAAAATAAATATTGTGCATAAAAGTACATCTGTCACTAAAAGTGCCAAATGGCACTTTAGTGACAGGCACCAAAGTGTCATTTATTGTTTTTAGGGATAACGATGTTTTCCTTCTTTTCATTTCTTGGCTTTTCAACCTCGATGTAATTTGTTACAGGAGATATATCTAAGTCATTTCCACCATTAATAACTTCAATCTTTCTAGGTCTTTTATGCTCAGAAAAATCAGAATCATCTGAAGAATCTTCTATATTATTATTTTCATCTGGATTACTATTTAAACTAGAGTAATCTTCGGTAGTATTACTATTTAGATTAGAATCACTAGAATTATTAGCATCATTATAATTATTCGAATCATCTAAATTTGAATTTGAGTTAGAATTATCTTCATCATTTGTTATATCTTTGTCAGAAGCAGTATCTATTATTTTATCTATATCAAGTTCGTCGGCAGAAAAAGTGTAGGATTTATCATTTTTATTATATGTGTACATAGAAACCTCCATTCGAGTTTATACTCTCTTATTTATACAACTAGATTATAAAGGTTAAATTTAGTAAAGTCAAGATGTTTACAAGAAGTAAAATAAATGATAAAATAGTATACATATTGAGAATGAGAATAGAACTTTATAAGAGCTTAAAGTTAGCTCCAATGGAGGTAAAATTAATGCAAGAAAATAAATTAAAAGGACTAATTGAATCAATATTATTTGCAGCAGGCAGAGAAGTAAAAATAAGTGAGCTAATGTCTGCTTTAGAAGCAAGCTCTGATGAGATTATTTCTGCAGTAAATAATTTAAAAGATGAATATAAAGAAGATGGACGAGGATTAGAAATAATAAATGTAGAAGATGCATACCAGTTATGTACTAAAAAGGAGAATTACGAATATATTTATCCTATATTTGATAAAAGAAGTAAACCTAATTTATCTACTGCTGCTTTAGAAACTTTGGCAATTATTGCATATAATCCACGAATAACTAGAGCAGAAATAGAAACTATTAGAGGTGTAAATTCTGATGGCACATTGTATAAACTTTTAGACTACAATTTAATAGAAGAAGCTGGAAAGCTTGATGCGCCAGGTAAACCAATGACATATAAAACTTCTAAGGAGTTTTTGAAAATGTTTGGAATATCAAGTTTAAAAGAATTGCCAGCACTTCCAAGGTATAAATTAGATGAAAATAGACAAATAGTAATAGACGAAATATTAGAAGAAAAGGATATGGAGGCTCCAATGCCCGAAAGGGAGAGCGAGGAGATAGAAAAACAGGAGATACAGGAAAATGATTTACAAAATCTAACCACAAAGGAAAATTTGTAAATATAAAATGCTGTATATTAATAATTATAGAAGTTAAAAAGAAAGGAGCGTATGGTTATTTAAGAAATTAAATTATCATACAAATAAATTATGGATAATAAAGGATTTGTTAAAGAAATAACTAATATAGAAGAAGATTTTGCACAGTGGTATACAGACATCGTTTTAAAAGCAGAACTTGCTGATTATACAGATGTAAAAGGATTTATAGCTATAAGACCTTATGGTTATGCTATATGGGAGAATATACAAAAATATGCAGATAAGAAATTTAAGGAGCACGGGGTAAAGAATTTATCTATGCCAGTACTTATACCAGAGAACTTGTTACAGAAAGAGAAAGACCATGTAGAAGGGTTTGCACCAGAAGTTGCTTGGGTAACAATGGGAGGAGGAGAAGAATTAGAAGAAAGGCTATGTGTTAGACCTACTTCTGAAACTATATTTTCTACAATGTATGCAAAATGGCTAAGTTCGTGGAGAGATTTACCATTTTTATACAATCAATGGTGTAATGTATTAAGATGGGAAAAGGAAACAAGACCATTTTTACGTTCTAGAGAGTTTTTATGGCAAGAAGGTCATACAATACATGAAACAGCAGAAGAAGCAAAGAAATTTACTTTAGAAATGCTTGAAGTGTATGCAGACGTTATAGAAAACTTGCTTGCAATACCAGTACTTAAAGGAAAGAAAACACCTACAGAACAATTTGCTGGAGCTGATAGCACATACACAGTAGAAACTTTAATGCATGATGGAAGAGCTCTGCAAGGCGGAACATCTCACTATTTTGGACAGAATTTCTCAAAACCTTTCAATATAAAATTCCAAAACAGAGAAGGAAAAGAAGAGTATGCATATCAAACTTCTTGGGGAATTAGCACAAGACTAATAGGTGCAGTTATTATGGCACATGGAGACAATAGAGGGCTAAAATTACCACCAAAAGTAGCTCCAATTCAAGTGGTGGTTGTACCTATAGCTATGCATAAAGAAGGGGTAAAAGAAAAGGCAGAAGAGGTATATAAAGGATTACTTGAAAAATATAGAGTAGAGATAGATGCAAGGGAACAATACTCACCAGGATATAAATTCAATGACTGGGAAATGAGAGGAGTGCCAGTAAGAATTGAATTAGGACCAAGAGATATTGAAAACAATAAATGCGTTGTTGTAAGAAGAGATAACTCAGAAAAAATAGAAGTAGGTTTAGATGAGTTAAATGAAAAGTTAGAAACAATTTTAGAAGATATTCAAAAAAGTATGTATGATGCTTGTGTAAAAAGAGTAAAGGAAAAAACTACAATAGCACATAATCTAGAAGAATTTGAAGAAAATCTAAAGAATAACCAAGGATATGTAAAAACAATGTGGTGTGGAGATGCAGAATGTGAAGAAAAAATACATGAATTAACAGGAGCAAAATCAAGATGTATTCCATTTGAACAAGAAAACTTAGGAGATAAGTGCGTATGTTGTGGAAAACCTGCTAAAACAATGGTAGTTTGGGGAAGACAGTATTAGAATATTAGTTTATTTTAAATGCCGAGGAATATAATTATTTTGAATTTCAAAAATAAATTATGTACCTCGGCAATTTTTATTGTATAGGAAAAATCGCCAGATTTTGACTATACAATAAGGTTAAGTTTCCTTGGGCTGTGCATATTCGCGAAGCGAAATGCACATAAGGCGAAGCCACTTTTCTTATATAAGCAGTTAAATAAAAATTAATTTATCTAAAATAGTTTTCTTAGCCATTTGGACAATGTAATGACGATTATTTTAGCATATCAAATAAGCTTATATTGCCCTCAATTACATCTGAGTTATTACGCTCGGGAACTGCCTCTGCACTTTTATTATTATCTTCATTTATATTATTTTCTGAATCATCGTCAGCAGTTCTATTTATAACATCATAATTATATACATTTCTAGGCGAACCCAAATCTAAGTCAGGATGATGCTTTTCAGGTTCTTCTTCTATAGGTTCTTCACCAAAGTCTTGTGTTAATATTTGCAAAAGTTCTGGATACATAGTACCGGCATGCCTTTTCCAGTTATCTACTATTTGCTTAGCTTGTTCACGAGAACCAGCAAAAGTTTTTACCTCAAATAAACATTCATTATTCTCCATTATTTTACAAGTTACATTATAATAATTTTCACTTAATGGAGTATATTCGGCAACTATTGAATTTTCTTCATTAACATCATCTAAAGTATGTTTTAAGTTAGTATCAACTTGAAGCTTTAATATTCCAGGTAGAATATCTTCTGTTAATTCTAAAGTTTTAATGCCTTTTTCTGTAATTAAAAATAATTGTTGCTCTTCCTGAGAATATGAAATTATAAACTCACTTTTTACTAAATCTAATAAAAATTGTTGAAAATAGAAATAATTCATTTCTAATACAGAAAGCACTATTTTATATAAAGCATTATTGGTTATTGGAGCTTTTATATGATTTAAAATGTATAATATAAGCACTTTGCTCTCTGCTAAAGTTTCTCCATTAGATGTCAATTTCAAAAAATATCACCTCTTTAATAGAATAATAAACAAAAATATTATATCATAAATAATCAAAAAATACTATTATTTTTTGATTATCAATGGTATAATTGTCAGTAGATAATAGTTTTATATTTTATAAATATTTTAAATTTGGTTATAGATTAGAGTAAACTTCTAAAAAAAGTATTTCAAATATGTCGGTCCAGCTACTTTTTCGTAGAAATTCTAGAATTATTTTATGGCACCCTTCCATCAGAGATGAACTCTTTCCATAAAATAATTTAAGAATTTCTAACTTAAAGTACTCTCCATTCCATATTTTTATACTTTTTTTAGAAGTCTACTCTAACATAGTAATGTAAAAAATATAAATGGGGAAAGTTATGAAAGAGAAAACATTATATGAGATTTTAGAGGTAAGTGAAAATGCTTCACCAGAGATAATAGAAAAAGCATATAAAACGTTAGCGAAAAAATATCATCCGGACTTGCAAGAGGAAGCAAACAAAAGTAAAGCAGAAGCGATGATGAAAAAAATAAATGAAGCTTATGATGTGCTAGGAAACGAAGAAAAGCGCAAAACATATAATGCAGAGTTAGAGGCAAAGAGAGAACAAGAAGAGTTAGAAAAACAAAGTACACAAGGCTTTCAAGGATATAGTGAAAATATGCAGTATCAAAATGGCAACTATGCTAACAATGCTAATTATTCAAATAGCAATGTAAATAATCAGAATGCGAATTATAATTATGAAAAAGAAAGATTAAAATATGAAAAAAAATTACAAGCAGAAGAATTAAAACAAAGACAGAAAATGCAAGACAACTTAAATAAGGAATATCAAAATGCTTATGAGAATTATTTAAGAAGTTTAGGGTATAAGATTAAACATAAATGGACAAAAGAAAACACTAGAGATTTACTTATTACAATAGGAATTCTTATTGTAGTTTTTGCAATATTATGGTTTATTCCACCAACTCACAATTGGCTTGTAAATTTCTATGAAAGTAATGTGATTTTAAAAACTATTGTAGATATAGTAGTTGCAATAGTTACTGGAATTTTTAGAGGTATTTGGGAATTTATTACGGGACTGTTTAAATAATTTTTGCAAAAAGGGACGGGCTTAAATTGTAAAAAAATTAACATAAACTTGTATAAATTTTAAAAATTAATGATATAATCTAGGTATAAAATTTTATAGAGTTTTATACTCTAGAAAGGTAGGTAAATATGGATAGAAAAGTTAGAGTGGTGCAATATGGAACTGGAAAAATGTCAGTGTATACTATGCGTTATGTATTTGAAAAGGGAGGAGAAGTAGTAGGTGCACTTGATGTAAATCCAGCAGTTATCGGAAAAGATATTGGCGAGATAATTGGAGGAGAGAAAAGAGGAGTTACAGTTACAGATGCTAAAAATGCAGAGAGCTTACTAAAAGAATTAAAGCCAGATATAGTAATTGTTACAACAATGAGTTTGCTAAATGATATAAAAGATGCGTTTATGCTATGTGCAAAACTTGGATTAAATGCAATATCTACTTGTGAGGAAGCATTTTTTCCATTTAATTCAAACCCAACAGTTGCAAACGAAATAGATAGATTAGCAAAAGAAAATGGATGTACTATTACAGGAAGTGGATATCAAGATATTTATTGGGGAGAGTTAATAAGCGCAATAGCAGGTTCTACTCAAAAAATAACTAAGATAAAGGGAAGTTCATCATATAATGTAGAAGATTATGGTATAGCCTTAGCAGAGGCTCACGGAGCAGGATTAAGTTTAGATGAATTTGATAAAAAAATAGCATCAGTAGATAGAATTAGTGATGAAGAAAGACAAAAAATAATAAATTCTGGAGAATATTCACCATCATATATGTGGAATGTAAATGGTTGGTTATGTTCAAAATTAGGATTAACACCAATAAGCCAAAAACAAAAATGCGTACCACAAACATATAAAGAAGATATAGAATCATCAACATTAGGAATGACAGTAAAAGCAGGAATGGCTACAGGTATGAGTGCAGTAGTTACAACAGAAACTAAGGAAGGAATAACAATAGAATCACAATGTATAGGAAAAGTTTATTCAAAAGAAGACTATGACAAAAATGAGTGGACAATAGAAGGAGAGCCAAACACAACTATAGTTGTAGCAAGACCAGCAACAGTTGAACTTACATGTGCAACAGTAGTAAATAGAATACCAGATGTAATAAATGGAAAACCTGGCTATGTATCAACAGATAAATTAGATGAACTAAAATATTTAGTAAAACCAATGAATGAGTATGTAAGAGATTAGAAAATTTTCA
>CALXWT010000035.1 GCA_944392445.1 uncultured Clostridia bacterium | reverse complement strand
ATTTTCTATTTTTATACATCTAGGGTGAAATATTCGTTTCTAAACTTTTAAGGTGATTTTATCATAAATTAAATACAACGAAAAAAACTCAAAATTGACATAACCGTAAAAAAGTATTATAATATTCATATAAGCAATTTAGCTTATGTAATAAGTTGGAAACTAAAACAAACAATCAAGAGACAACATTTAGGAGGACATAGTTATGAAAAAGATTGTTAGTTTGTTCATTGCACTGGCATTGGTAATGAGCGTTATGCTCACCGGTTGCTCGGGCTCGGTGACGATTCCCGGAACTACGGGAACTAAAGTCTCCTTCAACATACCGTTGAAGGATGCCGAGAAAGTCTGGGACATCATCCAGGGTAACACCTCTTCTTCCGATAAGGAAGAAGACAAAGACGACGACAAAGACGATGATACAGACTATCCTGTCGTGGGTAGTGTGGACATTCGTAATACCGTTGTTACGAAAGACAGCAAAGGGAACATTACCAGAGTTGAGTTCGACGTTACGATGAATAACGTTGACCGGGATGATTACAAAGACGCAGCCGCGCAGAGTTGCGCAATCGTAATTACCCGTTTGGGCATTGACATCGACGATGTCAAGGTCGCTCGTATGGAGAGTACGGACAAATCCAATGTGGTTCACGTTACTATTCTGCTCAAGTGAGCAAATTGAAACGTAGAGCCACAAGTAAGTAAAAAGTTTCCAACTGCCCCCCGCAGGAGTAATTCTGTGGGGGGTAAAATTTTGCCAAAAACCCTTGAAATTACTTAAAATATATGATACAATAATATACGTTAAAAATACACACACAAGCTAGTTTAAAAAGGAGTGCTTGTTGAATTATTAAAGAAAAGTAGAAAAACATAAATAATAAAATTAAAAATTATTTATTAACTAAATGAAAATGCATTTCTTTTGGTAAAACAAGTCTTTTTAAATGCTTATGCTTAGTGGAGGTAAAACAAAAAGGAGGAATTAGAAATGGCAGTAGTTGCAATGAAACAATTACTAGAAGCAGGTGTTCACTTTGGACATCAAACAAGAAGATGGGAACCAAAAATGGCAGAATACATATTCCAAGCTAGAAATGGTATTCACATCATCGATTTACAAAAAACATCAAAAAAATTAGACGAAGCATATGCTTTCTTAAAAGAGCAAGCAGAGGAAGGAAAAACAGTTCTATTTGTAGGAACAAAAAAACAAGCACAAGAATGTGTTAAAGAAGCAGCAGAAAAAAGTGGTATGTACTATGTTAATCAAAGATGGTTAGGTGGTACTTTAACAAACTTTACTACAATTAGAAAAAGAATTGACAGATTAGAAGAATTAGAAAGAATGCAAGAAGATGGAACATTTGATGTTCTACCTAAAAAAGAAGTTATTCTTTTAAAGAAAGAAATGGAAAAACTAGAAAAAAACCTTGGAGGAATTAAAGATATGAAAGAACTTCCAGGAGTTATGTTTATAGTTGACCCTAAAAAAGAAAGAATAGGAATATTAGAAGCTAGAAAATTAGGTATTCCAGTTATAGGTTTAGTAGATACTAACTGTAACCCAGAAGATGTAGACTATGCAATACCAGGAAATGATGATGCAATAAGAGCAGTTGCTTTAATTGCTGACTGTATGGCAAATGCAATTATAGAAGGTAAACAAGGTGAATCTATGGAAACTGTAGATAGCGATGTAGCAGAGGAAGTAGAAGAAAAAGAACCAGAAAGCATAGAAGAAGTTGTTGCTTCAGAAGATATGGCTGAAGAAAAAGCAGAAGCTAAACCTGCTAAAAAAGCAAAAAAAGCTGAAAAAGTAGAAGAATAATTAAAAAATATAAATTCTAGACAATTAAAATATTGAATATTAGATTATGTAAAAGTATGCATTGTTTTAAGAATAATGCCCTTTACAGATTTGATAAAAACTAAAAAGGAGGAGAGCTTAAATCTGCTCTATCTCCTTTTATTTTTAATAAAGGAGGATTTTTAAATGATTACAGCAAGCCAAGTTAAAGAGTTAAGAGAAAAAACAGGTGCAGGTATGATGGACTGCAAAAAAGTTTTAACAGAAACTAATGGAGATGAAGAAAAGGCAATAGAACTTTTACGTGAAAGAGGAATTGCAAAAGCAGCTAAAAAATCAGATAGAATAGCAGCAGAAGGTCTAGTTGAAACATATATATCAGAAGATGGAAAAGTTGGAGTTGTTGTTGAAGTTAACGCAGAAACAGACTTCGTTGCAAAAAATGAAGAATTTAGAAACTTTGTAGCTGATGTAGCAAAACAAGTAGCTAAAGAGAACCCAGCAGATGTAGAAGCATTATTAGAACAAAAATCAATAGCTGAACCAGAAAAAACAGTAAGAGAAGTATTAACAAACAAAATAGCTACAATAGGCGAAAATATGTCAATAAGAAGATTTGTTAGATTCGAGACAAACAATTTACTAGAAAGCTATATACACGGAGATGGAAAAATAGCAGTATTAGTAGAAATGGAAAATGGAACTCCAGAACTTGCAAAAGATATTTGTATGCAAATAGCAGCTGCAAGACCAGAATTCTTAGATAGAGCATCAGTTCCAGCAGATAGACTTGCAAAGGAAATGGAAATATTAAAAGCTCAAGCTATGAATGAAGGAAAACCAGCAGAAATAGCTGAAAGAGTAGTACAAGGTAGAATAAATAAATTCTATAGTGAAGTATGCTTAGTAGAGCAAGAATTTGTTAAAGATTCTGATGTAAAAGTAGGAAAACTAGTAGAATCTAAAGGAGCAAAAATAGTAAGATTTGCAAGATTTGAAAAAGGCGAAGGATTAGAGAAAAAGCAAGAAAACTTTGCTGAAGAAGTTGCAAAACAAATTAATGGATAGGAACTATAACATATAATCAAATTACAATAAATTTACAAAAAGGACTTTATTTAAAAGTCCTTTTTTGATATAATGGACTAGAAATTTTATGTGGGAGATGATGTACAATGCTGATAAAAATTGTTACATTCAATATAGCACATGGAAAAGGTTTGGATGGAGTAATAGATTTAGAAAGACAAGCAGAACTTGTAAGCAAATACAAGCCAGATATTGTGTTCTTACAAGAAATAGACATGTATACTAAAAGAGCAGGAGAAAGAAACCAAATACGAGAATTTAGCAGAAAAATTTATCTACCATATTGCTCAATGGAAAGTAATATAACATTAGAAGACGGCTACTATGGAGATGGAATAATAAGCAGATTTCCAATTTCATTTTCAGTAAATTACCTAATGCCATTAACAGACTTAAACCATGAGCAAAGAGGAATATTGTGTAATAGAATATCTCTCCGGAACTGCTAAAATAAACTTATTTTCTGTGCATCTTTCAACATACAAGGATGAGAGAATTTTAGCTTGTAAAGAGCTAAACAGAATAATAAGTAAAATAGATAAAAACGAAATAATAATTGTTGGTGGAGACTTTAATGTAGGTGTTACAAGACTTGGAAAGGGAAAATATACATTTACAAAGCAGGATGAATATGAGGAATACAACATTTTAGGAAAAAAATTAAAAAAACTACCAAACGATGAAGATACGTGGTTTTCTAAATTGGGACAAGGTTGTATAGACACAATGTTTTATTCAAACAATATAGAACTATTAAAATACGAAACTGTAGATACTGAGCAAAAATCAGATCACAGCATTATATATGCAGAATTTAATATATAGGAAGGAAAATTACAGATGGATAAGAAAACAAAGATTAAGTTTAATGTGTTAGCAATATTTGTTATAGTGCTTTTTAGTTTTGTACTAACACCAAAAACATTGCAAAATGATACGTACTACACGATAGCAATAGGAGAACATATACTAGAAAATGGTATAGATATGCAAGACCCATTTTCATGGCATGAAGATTTGCCATATACATACCCACACTGGCTTTATGATGTAGCTACATACTTAGTATTCGAGGCAGGAGAAGCGATAGGAATTGGAGGTTTTATGGCAATATATTTAGTAACTGCGCTTCTGTCAATTATATTAGGAGTGGTGCTATACTATGCTCTAAATAAAGTATGTAAAAATCAATTAGTATCCTTTTTTATTACTTTAGGAGTAATGTATTTACTAAAAAGCTTTATATGTGCAAGAGCACAACTAGTAACATATATATTATTTGCACTAACAATACTATTTATAGAGCAATTTATAGAAACAAAGAAAAAGAGGTATGTAGTATATTTAATAATTATACCAATCATTATTGCAAATGTTCATTTGGCAGTATGGCCATTCTACTTTGTACTATATTTACCATATATTGTAGAGTATATAATAGCAGTAATTTCAGACTCAAATCTATACTTTAAACTTGCAATTAAAAGAAATAAGAATAAAGTAAAAAAATTGACTTTAAAGAATAAGAGTCAAGAAGAAATAGATAAAATTACACAAAAAATAGAAGAATTGCAAAAACAAAGTGAAGAAACAGATGCTAAAAAAAGACGTAGAAAAGAGCATCCATATAAAGTAATACTAAAAAAAGAAAACTGTGTTAAATATCTTATAATAGTAATTATTGTGTGCATTTTTACAGGACTTCTAACACCACTTGGTGATACACCATATACATACTTGCCTAAAACAATGGCAGGTAACACAATGGAAAACATTAGTGAACATTTACCTTTAACTCTAATTAACGATTTAAAAACAATGACTGTAATTGTGTTATTCTTATTAATACTAATATTTACAGACACTAAAATTAAACTAAGAGATTTATTTATGATAGCAGGACTAGTGCTAATGGCATTTATGTCTAGAAGACAGGTATCATTATTTGTACTTATAGGAAGCTTTGTATTTGCAAAGCTACTAGTAGCATTAATAGATAAATATGACAAAGGTGGTGCAGAGCAAGCAATAAATGCAATAACATCTATTTGGGGCAAAATTATAACTATTCTTTTAACAATATTAGTTTGCTTTACAATATATAGAGAAAAAATAAATAGTCCAATAGTAAGTACAAGCTCATATCCAGTGGCAGCATGTGACTATATACTAGAAAATGTAGATATAGAAAATATGAGAATATTTAATGAATACAATTATGGAAGTTATTTATTATACAGAGGAATACCAGTATTTATAGACTCAAGAGCAGATTTATATACACCAGAGTTTAACGGAACTAAAGATGAAGATGGAGAGTACGAAGGAAGAGACATATTCTCGGATTATTTAAATACAACAAACATTTCTACATATTATGAAAATACATTCAATAAATATGATATTACACACGTATTGATAAGAAAAAATACAAAATTAAATATGTTTTTATCAAGAGATGATGAACATTATATTGAACTTTATTCAGATGATAATTTTGTATTTTATAAAAGGGTAACAGACTAAAAGGAGCATAAATTGTGGAAAATATAGTAGCAGATTTAGAAAATGTGCGTTTAGATGCATACATTTCAAGTAAAGAAACAAAGCTTTCAAGAACTAATGTACAAAGACTTATTGAAGAAGGAAATATATTAGTAAATGGACAAAAAAAGAAAATATCATATAAAGTACAAATAGGTGACAATATAGAAATAAATATTCCAGAGGCAAAAGAAACCACTTTAAAGGCAGAAAATATACCAGTAGAAGTAGTATATGAGGATAACGATATAATTGTTGTAAATAAGCCAAAGGGAATGGTAGTGCACCCAGCAAATGGCAATCCGGATGGAACCTTAGTAAATGCGATTATGGCAATGTGCAAAGGTAGTTTATCTGGAATTGGTGGAGAAATAAGACCAGGAATAGTACATAGGCTAGATAAAGATACATCAGGATTGCTAATAGTTGCAAAAAACGATTTAGCTCATATAAATATGAGTAACCAAATAAAAGATAGGCAAGTAAAGAAGATATATATTGCGTTAGTAAAAGGTAATATAAATGAAGATGAGGCAACTATAAATATGCCAATAGGCAGAAGCACAAAAGATAGAAAGAAAATGGCAGTACGAAAAGACGGAAAAGAGGCAGTAAGTCATTTTAGAGTATTAAAGAGGTATAAAGACTATACATTACTTAAAGTAAAAATAGATACAGGAAGGACACATCAAATAAGAGTGCACATGGCAGAAATAGGCCACCCTCTTGTTGGAGATATGGTATATTCAAAGGGAAAGAACGAATTTGGAGTAGAAGGACAAATGCTACATGCACAGAGTTTAGACTTTAAACACCCAATAACAGGTAAGGAGATGCACTTAGAGGCTAAGCTTCCAGAATATTTTGAGAAAGTATTAGAAAAGTTAGATAGAGAGAATAATTAGCAAAAGGGGACGGGCCTGTTTTGTAAAAATTAAATTAGTACTTCTGTTTTAAAGCTATATGTTTTTAATTTTGGGTCTTCGGCCCCCAACATCACACAAACTGTACAAACTTCGTTTTACAGTTTGTAAGCTTGTTGGTCCCCACCTTAAGCACTTCGACCAAAAATTAAAAACATATAACTTTATTGTAGAAGTACAAAATTTATTAAAAAATGAACAGATGTAGAAGATTTTTTGCAAAACAAGCCCGTCCCCTTTTGCAAAAAGATGAAAGGAAGAAAGAAGTTAATGGAAGAGGTTAGATTGCAAAAGTTCTTGGCAAATAATGGTGTTTGCTCAAGAAGAAAAGCAGAAGAGTATATACAGCAAGGTCTAGTGAAAGTAAACGGAGAGACTGTTACAGAGTTAGGAAGAAAAATAAATCCCGAAAAAGATGAAGTGATTTTTAAAGGGAAAAAAGTAGGCAAAGTAGATAAAAAAGTATATATATTACTAAATAAACCAATAGGCTATGTTACTACAACAACGGATCAATTTGGAAGAGATACTGTGCTAGATTTAGTAAAGGTAAAGGAAAAAGTTTTGCCTGTGGGAAGGCTAGATATGTATACATCAGGTGCTTTAATTTTAACAAATGATGGAGAGTTTATATATAAAGTAACTCATCCTAAATATGAAATTGAAAAGACATATAATGTTACAGTAAAAGGCATTATTACAAAGGATGAAATTAAAAAGCTAGAAGAGGGGGTAGAAATTGAGGACTACACCTCAGGTAAAGCAAAAGTAAAGATTTTAAAAACAGATACTGAAAAAGATATTTCCAGAATAGAAATTACAATACATGAGGGCAAAAATCGCGAAGTTAGAAAAATGTGTAATGCTATTGGAAGAAAAGTACTAGCACTTCACAGAAGTAAAATAGAAGGTATTGATGTAAAGAATTTAAAGCTTGGAGAGTGGAGGTATTTGACAAGTAAGGAAGTAGCTGGGTTGTTGAACAGTAACTAGATAATGGTTTTGAGGAATAGTAAACCCTAGGTAATATGTATATTTATCGGATTTTTTTGTTCCTTGGTGTCGCACCATGCTAATGATAAAAAGAAAAATTTATTTTTCTTTTTATCGCAGGAAAGGTGCTCCAAATCGCACTCGCTTCAAAGAAGCTCGTTTGGTCGCTTACGCGTCACTGCAAAAATTCTCTAAATATACATATTACCTAAGGGTTTTATAACCTAAACTTTTAGAAAGCCATTATCTAGTAACTTTAAGCTTATAAAAATAACAAATTTGTTGAACTAAATAGAAAATTGTGGTAAAATAGTAATGTGTTAGAAAATAATTTAGATTAGCGATGCTTTTCTAGATTAGAGTATACCAAAAAAGGAGAGAAAATATATGGTAGAAGATAATGAAATAAAGGCGGTAGTATCACCTTTTGCAGTAAGAGAAGGAGAAATAAAAACATTTGATGGTAAAGACGGTTATGTGTCTATGAACCAAATAATTCATAAAATAAATATAGGACATATAAATGATTTACATTTTAAGATATTAGAACTTGTTAATGAATTTGAGTTTATAACATCAAGACAAATATACCAAATGCTACAATGGAAGAATGTTGAAATAGCTTCTCAAGACAAATTAAATAACAAATTAGAGCAGTTAATAAAGTCTAAAATACTTACAAGATATTATTTTAAAGCAGAAGATGGAAAAGGAATATATAGAATATATTGCTTAGAGAAAATGGGCAAATATTTGCTTAATTCAAGAGGAATAGATTGCAAATGGCAACCAACAGATAACACAAAACCAGTGCCAATGATAAAGAAAAGGCTTGCAGGAAACCAAACAATTATAGCATATTTAAGAAAAGTAAAAGCATTTGACTCGTATACAGTAAAGCCTGCAATTACAGCAAAGCAAGCAGGAAAAACATTTAAGGCAACAGGTGGTAGTGTAAAATTAACTAAAAACAATAAATCTATAGAATTTTTATTTGAAGTAATTAGAAGAGAAGAGGATTGGGAAAAGAAGCTAGTTGACAGAATGAGATTATACAATGACTTTTATAACAATTACTTGCCAGGAGATTCTGGATTTAGTTCAATGCCACAACTTATTCTAATATGCGAAGACGAAAAACACATGGCAGAGACATTTAAAACAATAGTTATGAACAAGGTAGAAATGGAAAGAATAAAAATGTATTTCTCAACAGATTTAAGACAAAACGAAGAGACACTTGATAAGACTTTAGTAGAATTCAAACTAGAAAACGGAAAATATAAAATGGAAAATGTGGAAGTTAAGCTTTTAGGAATATAATTTCCTAGTTAGCTTTAACAATAAAATAGGCAACATGTTTTTACAAAACTAAATACATATATTCGACAAAACCAAGAGGGAGACCATAAGGTCTCCCTCTTGTGTGGTATTACGTAAAATAATTACCACATTTTAGAAAGTGATTTTTACGACTTCCTGAGTGTTTTCCTCGGCAGTCGGTGCAAACTCAATTGTAACTGTTGTACCAATCTGCAACAAGACTTGTCTGTTGCTGTTCTTAATGGAAGACATATACAAATTACTATCTTCAGCAAGAGTGAAGTAGAAATATGTGTCACCATCAATCTCGGCAGTAACCAAGAAAGTTATAGTTCCTGTAGTAGATTGTACCTGTGATGTGTCAATATCATTAGTATCAACATCATCTGTTTCAATAGAATTACTACTTAAGCCAACTTCCTGAAGGTACAAAGCAAGAGCTTCTTCAACAGTAGGAGCTTGAACAGTAAGGGAATAGTTCTCTACATTGCTAAATGCATATCTCTGAATTAAACCTGCATTGTCCTTTAATACCATAAAGTATGTAGGCAATCCCTCAATATTGACAATTGTTGGGAATGTAGCAACATATCCCAAGTTCTGTACCAAGCCCTGTGCTGCTGCCTGAGCAGACGATTCTTCTGCACCAGTGCAGGGATAGAACTTTATCACACCAGTTCTCGGGTTAGCGAGAATAAAGCCAACGATGGATTCTGCTGCATTTGCAGGTGTAACACCTGTGTAAAATACAATACCACCAGAAGACAGCGTAGTGTTGTAACCAGTAAAGCCCTCCTCATCATCCTTGTAATAATACGAGGTTCTGTTAACACCAGTAGCAGAGAAATTAAAGAATCCATTTATGTATTCATAATTGTAATAGACCATGTCCATTAAATAGTCAAGGTCAAAAGCATGATCTACCCAATTAGGAAGGTCAGATACGGTATATTCTTGACTTTCGCCAGTACACGCATCTGTGATAATAAACGAATTTTCCGTTTTGCCACCCCAAAAACCAATGTTAGCAGTTTTTACAGAAGTAATCCAGTAAGGATTTCCGTTATCGTCAATTTCGAAGAAAGATTTACCGAATACATAGCTAGGATATTGATTCCTAAGATGCCGGCGTAAATCGTAATTGAAAAAGGCACTAGGAGAATACTTAATAGGATTATCTAATGTAACAAGCTGGGCCTCTTGAGTGACTGCATTAACGAGAACATAACCGGGAATTCCAGCAGAGCTGGCTTTTGTATATTTGAAAAATCCTCCGTAGTTAATAGGAGAAATACGATACTGAGTACCATTATACAAAATCAGGTTATATTCGTTGTCAACGTCATACCAAGAGGGATTGCTTAATCCAGCAAGAGTTCTATCTCCAAGTCTTTCTGCTGTGTCTACATCAACTACAGCTAAATTATTGATGTTGCTATTTGCAATTTCGCTAAAGTTACCTTCTTCGATTTCAATCAAAGCTTGGTACTGTCGCGCGTGAAAGATTTGCACAGAGTTACAAGTGCCAACAATTATAGCTACTATGCTAATGCCAACAACAATTCCAGACGGAATTGTAAAAAGCCGACCATCATAGTGAGACTCAGCATCTGCTATAATTGAGCAAAATAAGGCGATACAGCCAACGACAAATATGTATGCATACAATCCTCCAGAATTGAACGACCAAGCAGGCAAGAATAGATAGTTAATCAGAAGGCCTGCAAGAATGATTGTTGCTAATGCAACGATCCGGGGAATAGACAGTAAGTTTTTCATAAAAGCCAATCCTTTCTTTTTTGAGAGTATACTCTCAGTTAGTGATACATAAGCACTAAGCTTATGTTAACTATTATAGCATAGAATGTTAGATAATGCAATGGAAAAAAGTCCCCCAAGACTAGTCTAGTCTTGGGGGGTGTCTCAGCTAAAAGCGTATGTGCTTACTTAGAAAAAATGCTAAACATCAGTTTACAGCATGGTCATTACCTGATTCCCAAAGATCACCATTAGTGCTATAATAGTAGGAGTTCCCAGATTCGGGATCATAGTATGTACCAGTTTCATCGTCATAGATGCAGTTATCAAGATCAGGAATATACGACATAATAATGTCTCCTTTCAATCTATATAAGTTTAGCTGAGACAGTTGTACAGTGACAACAATGATATTATAACATAAAAAAGTTAAACTGTCAAATTGATTTTAACAGTTTAACTTTTTTCTATTGTTCTTTCTTCCTATTCAAATCAAATATAATTGCATCATCATTTTCTAAGAAATATTTCGAGTCTGTAGAATCTGTTTTAATTGGGTCTATTTCTTTATTAAAGTCTTCTGGGTCATTAGCTGATGTAGCTGCTTCAAAGTTTCCTCTAAATTTCGGCGTAATAGGTTTTCTTTTTATATTGTCTGATATTCCACTTGTGAATTTTTCGAAGTTATATTCTTTAAGTTTTTTAGGCTCTTTGTACTTTGCTTCCAAATAGTCTAATTTTCCTTTACCAACAACACTTTTACCTTTGCTATCTTTTACTTTAAATATAACTTGTTTTGCCTTTAAAGACATTATCTTTCCGGCTTTATAGTTAGCAGTCCAACTATAGCTAATGTCTCCTAATTTAGTATCATATCCAAAGTTATCCTTTGAAGAATTAGTTTCGTAACTATTTTTATATTTCCACTCTCTTTTTTCTTGTAATTCTGTTTCCCACCATTGAACATCCTCTGGCAAAGCATTACCAAATATTGCTTTGTTTACGCAGTTAGCAAGGATTTCGTCTTTAAAGTTACCTTTTTCATTACCTTCAAGTTGTGATAATGTTTGTGCTGATAAGATGTTACCTACTTTGTATTTTCTGTATACTGTAAATATTGGTTCAATTGCTTTGCATAAGAACTCTGGAAAATCATCTATGTATAAGAAGTGTGGAATTCTTGTACTATCATTTCCTGGTCTTGAAAGTACAGATTGTTGCATTAGTAGTAAGAAGAATATACCAAATGCTTTATGTGCATTTGCCCCTAAATCTCCTCTACGTGTACATACAAATGTTACTTCTCCATTAGCTAGTACTGAGTCATAAGTTAAGTTGTTAGTTCTATTACATAGAATATTTTTTACACCTGGATATCTAAGTAAATTATCTAATTCTGCAGATGCTGTAAATACAGATTGTTTTGTAGTTGCCACATCTCTACCATCTGCATAGAAATTGTTTTCAAAGTATCTTATAAGTATTTTGTATTTTTCTGCAAGTTCTGGAATTTCTTTCATCTTATTACACATATCTTCTACTAAAGAAAAGTCATTCATCATATTAAGCATATCTTCAAGGTTTGGTAAATCTCCTTCGTTTAGTCTAGGATACATTTCTTTTAACAAAATTGAAAGATTTTCTATAATTTGTATTGCAGCATTTTCTCTAAATGCTTGTTGTAAGTCTGGTCTGCTGGTTGAGTATAATCCTTTTAAAACAGATGATATTGCCATACCAGTTTTAATAGGGTCCTCATATACAAATGGATTCATACCTGGTGAGTCAGAATTGTTTGGATCAATTAAATTTACCTTTATCTTATAGTTTTTAGCTACGTTTAACATTCTTTCTACAGAATCATATTCAGCAGATAAATAAGTTAAACCAAAGTTTTTGTATACATAGTTTCCATTTGCTTTGCCTAAAATCATTTTTTTCATATAGGCTTTATATAAATCTTCTTTATCTGGATTTGGAGTTAACATATCTAAGGTAAAGTTTTCGGTTAAATAGTTATTGTCATAAGGAAGATTTAATGTTGCTATTCCTGTTTTTAGAGCAGTAAAGCCCATTTCTTTTGATATTTCTCTAAAGAAATATTTTCTGTCTAAATCTCTTGCCATAAGTGGCTCATATATCATTGTAGTTTTACCAGAGCCAGACACACCAACAACTAAGAAAGATTCTAACCTTTTGGTTTCTGGAATAACTATGTCTTCACCTGTTTCGCTATCTACACATAGCATAACTTCGCAAGAGTATTTTCCTGTATCTTGTGGCTTTCCAGATAAACTAATACCTCCATAATCAAAGATTGAATCTTTAAGGTCTTTGGTATCGTTAATTGTAAATGTAAGCCATTTAAATACTTTATAGAAACTAACTAATGGTATGTAAAGCGAAATAGCTGTAAACGCTGGTCTAAATAAATTTGAATATTCTGCTACTATTTCGGGGTAGTTAGGGACTGAAAGTATTAAGGTCCATGCAAGTGAATTTAATCCTTGAACTACAAATGATACAGTTAGTATATATAATGTGATTATGTATGTATTAAAAAACCTCAGTTTATCGACATCGGCTTTTACAAACTTAGAACCAAAAGAGAAATAAAAAGCAAATACAACAGCTGCAAATGCTAAAGTGTATTCTATTGGTCCCCAGTAAGAATAGCCTACTCCTGTAAATATCATAAACATTAATTCTACTAGTCTGTCTACTAATATATATGCAGAAATTAGTGTTAAAATATATGTTACGAAAGTATTTCTATCTGTTTTTAAAAATTTAAGAAAATTATCTATGTATTTCAATAAATTCACCACTTTCAAAATCTAAAATCATACATATATATTATCTAATAAAATTGGAAAAATTACAATAGTTTTTGGAAAAAAAGTGGGAAAAAGGTTGCAGTTCTTAGACTTGCTTTTGTCAAACAATAAATAGTATAAAACTTTTATTTTCGGCCCTTTGGCATCGTACAAACTGTAAAAACTTCATATTCATTCAGTTTAACAGTTTGTAAACTTGTCGGTCCCCACCTTAAGCACTCAAATAAAAGTTTTATACTATCCATTGTTTGACATTTAAAAAGACAATGAACTACAACAAAGCATAAAACAAACTAAAACGAATACTATTAAATATGAGAAATTTAAAGTACAAAGACAAAAAACTAAAGAAAACTAGTTTCTTAAAAAATATAGTTGTTTTACTTGTAGCACACATATTTATAAAAATAATAGGCGTAATTAACAAAATATATTTAACAAATAAGCAAGGTTTTGGTGATGAAGGTAATGCAATATATTCTAGTGCATTTCAAATATATGCATTGTTCCTTACAATATCTTCAATGGGAATACCCAATGCAGTATCGAAAATAGTGTCTGAAAGATTAGCTGTAGGTGATAGCAAGGGAGCACATAAAACATTTAAAATTGCAATTATAGCATTTGGCTTACTGGGCTTTGCATTATCTTTATTTCTATTTTTGTTCGCAGAAACTATGGCAGAACAATGGCTACAAATACCAGAAGCAAAATTAAGCTTGCTTGCATTATCACCGGCAATATTTTTTACATCAATAACGGCAGTAATTAAGGGATATTTTAATGGAAGAGAAAACTTAAATATAGGTGCTAATTCGCAAACAATAGAGCAAATTTTTAGAACAATTCTTACAATTACGTTAATAGAATTTATTGCACAAACAACAGGATTTGATACTAGAGTGATGGCGGGTGGAGCAGCTGTGGCTACTACCTTGTCAGAAATTATTTGTTTTGTGTATTTATATAAATATTACACAAGTGTAAAAAGAGAAATTGCAAACGAAATAAGAAGAAGCGTAAATTACAAATATAAAGGAATAAGAAAGACCATAAAAGAAATACTAACAGTATCTGTACCAATGTCTATAGGGCCAATTATTAGTGGAATAAATAGAAACATAGATTCACTTACTATAATAAGAGGACTAAAAAAATTTATGTCAGAAACAGAAGCAAAGCTTGAATATGGTATTTTATGTGGAAAAATAGACACTTTGGTTTCGTTTCCATTATCGTTTAATTCAGCTTTTACAAGTACGCTAATACCTGTAGTATCATCTGCAAAAGCAAGTAACGATTTTTCAGGTGCTAATAGTAAAATTAGGTTTTCTATGCTTATTTCTGTATTAATAGGAATTCCTAGCACAGTGGGAATGATAGTATTTGCAAAACCAATACTAGAATTGTTATTTCCAAACCAGCCATCAGGAGAACTACTATTACAAATTAGCTCTGTTTCAATAACGTTTATAATGCTTAATCAAAATATAAATTCAATATTACACGGATTAGGTAAAACTATGGTGCCTACAGTAATTTTAGTTTTTGGTTCTGCAATAAAATTGCTTTTAAATACAATTTTGGTACAAATAAATCCAAATGAATTTATATTTTGGGGAACAGCAGGCGCAGCACTTTCTACAGTGGTGAGTCATATATTTACATGTACATTGTCTATGTTTATGGTAAAAAAATATGTGAATATACAGTTTGGATTAAAGGATTTTATGAAGCCAATTCTAGCAACGTTAATGATGGGAATTTGCACAATATTTGCATACAATAAATTGTTATGTATAATTTCAGAAAAAGTGTGTATACTATTAACACTATTGATAGCAATTACTATTTATTTTTTATTCATATTAGTTTTGAAAGTATTTTCAGAAGACGAAATAAAGAAAATACCGTTTGGAAGTGCTATTTATAATGTGCTAAAAATATTAAGAATTTATAGATAAATACTAATATAAAAAGGTCAATTGTAAGGGTAACAGCCAATAATCACATTACAAGTTGTTAAGTATTATAAAGAACAGAACAATGAATTACTAAAATAAAAACAAGGATTTTGCAAACAAAATAAACTTTTAAATCTTAAAAAAATGTAGTAATATGCAAATTTTAATAAAAAAAAGAAGGATTTTATTGAAATTTGGAGAATATTGATAGTAGTAGATAGCGTTTACAGTCTACATATGAAAATCTTATAGGAGGTAATTAAAATGAACAAATCAGAATTAATCGCAGCTATCGCAGCTAAAACAGGAGAAACAAAAAAAGATGCTGAAGCAACACTAAATGCTTTTGTAGATGTTGTAACAGATTCATTAGTTAAAGGAGATAAAGTTCAATTAGTTGGATTTGGAACTTTTGAAGTAAGAAAAAGAGCTGCTAGAAAAGGTAGAAACCCACAAACTAAAGAAGAAATAAAAATACCAGCTTCTAAAGCACCTGTATTCAAAGCAGGAAAAGCATTAAAAGAATTAGTAAATAAAAAATAATTTGAAATTTATATAAAAATATGAATTCATAGGGGATATAGGAGTGAGTTTCCTATATCTTTTTTTTACCAAATTTGTGATATTATGCTTTATATGTGATATAATACATAAAAATGACAAGACAAAATAAGTCAATAAAAAATTGAGATAGGAGGGAGAAAGAATGGACAAATATAAATGCTTAGCATGTGGCTATATTTATGATGATGCAGTTGAGTCTGTAAAATTTGAGGATTTACCAGATGATTGGGTTTGCCCACTATGTGGTGTGCCAAAGAGTTCTTTTGTAAAAGTAGAAGAATAAAAAAAATCAAGGAGTTTATAATATGCTCCTTGATTTTTTTTATTTGGTGCAGATGGCCGGAATCGAACCGGCACGGGAGGTTAAGTCCCGCAGGATTTTAAGTCCTGTGCGTCTGCCAGTTCCGCCACATCTGCATTTGTTTGAACTGACAAGAATTA
>CALXWT010000034.1 GCA_944392445.1 uncultured Clostridia bacterium | reverse complement strand
CCTTTTCTACGTGATGTTGTATTTGTATCAGAATCAGTTGAAGATGCATAACTGCTAAATTCTTCTAATTTTTCTTTTCTTTTTTTGCTCTTTTTATCTTCTTCTATTTCATTTGACGTTGTTGCATCTTTGTTGCTATCTAAATCTGTGTTTTCTAACTTTGCAGATTTATCATCATTAGAAAAATTATCTAAACTATATGTATTTAATGGTGCAAAATCTTCATCTTCTTCCTCAACTTGTTTTGCATTTCTACGTTTTCTTGCAATAACTACTATAATAATTATAAGTATTACTAGAACTACTACTCCAATTCCTATATACATATACAAGTCTTTGTCATCAATTCCTGCAATTATTTGCGTATTTTGTTTATATGCTTCATCTATGTTTACCACTATTTGGTAGGTTGTTGTCATATTATCTGCTTCTGATGTAACAAGTATTGTTATGATGTTTTTACCTAGTTTTAATTCATTATTTCCAACAATTTCAATATCAACATTTTCTTCATCTGATTTTGCATTTATAGCAAGATTTGTTATGCTTGTATCTGTTATATTTAATGTGTATTCAAATACATCACTACTAAATTCAGGAGATAACGTATAATTTTCTATACTTAACTCTGATAATTTTACTCCCACATCTGCTAGTTTTGTTACATTTATTGTATATGTTCTTACTGTACCATCTTCTGCTGTTACTTTTACATTTACTGTGTTTTCTCCAATTAGAAGCTCATTATTTCCGACAATTTCTACAGTTGATTTTGGATCTTCTGCTATAACTCCAATATCTAATTTTTCTACATCAGCACCTACTGTTAAACTGTATTCTGTTATATTTGGATCAAATTCTGGCTCTAATGTAAATCGTTCAACGGTTAAAGATTTTAGTGTTTTTACATTAGATTTTTCTTCTTCATTTTCTTTTTCTTCCTCTTCCTCCGGCTCTTGCTCTTTTTCTGTATCAATTGGATTCTTTGTGTCAAGGTAATCACTACTTACATAAGCTGTTTGGCCATTATATGTAATTCTACTCCATCCAGAGCCTATACCAGTTCTAGTTACACTATCACCTATATCTAATGAACCTATTATATTCTTATTACTGCTAGTACTACAACTTGATCTAACATTTACACTACTTGTAGCATATACAGTTTCATTTCTTGATGAAAAGCTAATACTAGGTGCTTCTTCTTCAGTATCTGATGGTTTACTAGAGTTTCCTCCACTATTATTATTTCCTTCTGAATCTCCACCAGATGATGTTTCTTTAGCTTTTACTGTTACAGTTGAAGTGTTAGTAGTATCACTTTCATTATCCATACCCGTAACAGAAAATTTAACTACAAATTCCTTAGTACTATTTACTTCTGGTGCTGTAAAAGTATATGTTGCTAGTGTCGTACTCGTTTTATTTGTACTAATACCATTTACAGTGCCAGTATAAGGATTATTTTCACTTAAAAAAATTTCATTTCCACTAACAGAATCAAATATTAATCCTCCTTTATCTAATATTTCTATTTTAAAAGATGAAACAGGATTTGTAGTTGTTACCGTAATATTTACCTTTTCACCAGATGAAACTGTAGGATCATTAGTTACTACTCTTGCTTCAGCAATATTTGGTATAATCAATATTGCTAAAAATATTATTGCAAATATAATTACTTTCTTTACTTTAAACATTTTTTCCTCCTATGTTAAATTTCTATATTTTCTAATCCAACATCATATTTTAATAGTATACGAGCATCAAGTGTATCACTTTTTCCGTCTCTATTTAAATCTAAAGCTGTAACTTCATATTTATTTAGTGATACTATATCAACATCATATCTTAAAGCATTTAATGCATCTGTAGTATTTACCTTTCCATCTCCATTTACATCACCCATTTTTACTACAGTATATTTTTTTCCTTCATATTCTATTGTGTATCCTGTTCCAATACTACCCGTAGACACTTTTTTTCCATTAGAATCTCTAACAACAACGTCTGATAGTTGCTCTAAAACATTACTAACTCCTGTACCAGGCTCACATATTAAATTCGATTTTTTAATTTCAATTGCTGTTCCGTTCATTTGAAGCATTTCCTGAACTACTATTTACCACCTGTATATAATCTTCATCGTCGTCTCCTCTTGCAACATATCCTGTAGTACCAGAGTCTGTTACAACTTTATCCCATATATAGCCGTTTTTATTAGCTGAGTTTTTCTCTATTCTAGTTAAATATTCTCCCTTGTCTATATATCCTAAAATGCTTGAACTTGTTCCTGGCTCTTTTCTTAATGTTAGTCCTCCATCGCATACTACTTCGACTATTTCTGCTCCTGACTCAGTCGAACCCGAATCATCAACTTCTTCTAAGTATCTAGCTACCACATAGCCTTGAGTTCCGTCAGATAACACTATTCTTGACCAGTCATAACCATCTAAATTGTTGTATTTGCCTTTTTCTATTATTGTTACTCTCTGTCCTTCTGTTAATGTTAATAGTACACTTGTACCTGACGTTCCAGGTCCATTTCTAACATTGCCTGGTTCAATTGCAACTGCCTCTATGTTGCAATTTGTAACGTCTGCTATAACTTTAAATCCTTCCGTTATAACATAACCTTTCTTTCCGTTACTTAATACGACCTTGCTCCATTTATATCCATTTGTTTTATTATTGTCAATTTCTATTCTTAAAACCTTTTCTCCTTTTTTCAAAGTAGCAAGTTTTGTTGAAGATTTATCTTTTGACTTATACACTACAACAGAAGAATCTGTTATTTCTATGTTCTGTGTTACAATAGATTCGGTTCCTGGCATTGCACACTTTGTTTCTGGCATATTTTCAAATACTGGTATTACAAAGTTAAATGGTAAATTCAAATTATCATCTATTTCTTTGTATGACTGCATTATATCCACACATTCTGTTTTTGCTGCAGCTACATTTTGTTGATATTGATGCCAGTATAAATCTCCGTCACTGTCATCTACATCAAATTTTTGCAAATATAATGTATTTTGCCCATATTGAATATAAGATTTTACTAGAAATTCTGCTCCACCCTCTATTGCTTTTACAGGTGTGTCCCATCCTTTTTTCTTTGCATATTCTAATGCATTTTTTATAATTGTTGAAGAACCATTTCCAGATGCATTTACATTTAAAAAGTTATAGTAGCCTGTATATCCAGAATAAGTACCTGTTGCAGTTGCAGAAGCACTATCTCCCGTTCCTTGCTCTTGCCTTATTCTTGATGCTAAATGATAAGGGCTTATTCCTGCTTCTTCTGCTGCCTCCATTATAACTTCTGCATAAGTTTTATCTATTGTTACTTTTTTATTTTTTGTATTTGTATATGTAATTTTGTCTTCTAATAAATAATCACATCCATCTAGTATTTTCTCTATACCAGATATTGTATATGTATTGTCAGACCATTTTAAATTTTCAAATTGAAATAAATATGTTTCATCATATAAAGAATTTCTTGGATCCATATAGTACTCTACTGTTGCAGTTGAAGCACATCTCCAACTTCCATTGTCATAGGCTTTATCACCACAGACAGAGCATATCCAAGCTCCTGTTTTTCCTTGTACTAAATTTCTGCCGTGTTCTACTGTAGTCTCATTTCTGATAACTGTATTCCAATCAAGCCCGGTAAATAGAATTGTGAAAGTCCAGTTTGGATGTTCTTCTAACAAATCATCTAATAAATCAGAATAGCCCGGATAATCGTCTAATATGTCACTTCCTTTTTTGTATACTTCTGTATTTTGTTCTTTTGCTTCCGCTTTGTTCGTTAGAAACGTTGCTATGAATATTCCTGCTAATAATATAATAATTAATAATATGTTAATACATTTTATTAATTTAAGGTTCATATTTTTGTTTCCTCCTCATTAGTTTTATCGACAATTTTCTCGCATATAGTATATCATTATTATTTTTTTGAGTCAACCTATTCTTTAGTATTTTTCAGGGTAATTTTTTTTGTTTTTTTCGTGTATTTTCTTTACAAAAAATGTAGTTTAATATACAATATTGTAGATATTAAAGGAAAGGGAAAAATATGAGTACATATATTTCAAAAAGTGAACAAGATACAATAGATTTTGCTAAGAATTATGCCCAAAACCTAAAAGCTGGAGACATTATTGTACTTTCTGGTGAGCTTGGTTCTGGTAAAACAAAATTTGTTCAAGGCATTCTAGAAAATTTTAATTTGCAAGATGAAATATCTAGTCCCACGTTTACTATAGTAAATGAATATAATTCAGATACAGTTAACATCTATCATTTTGATGTATATAGATTAGAAGATTCTGATGAATTTTTTGCTATTGGTGGGGAAGAATATTTTTCTAAAGGAATTTGCCTTATTGAATGGGGCGAATTAATAGAAGATATTTTGCCTAAACCATATACCAAAATTTCTTTTAGTAAAAGTGATGACGATGTAAGTTATAGAAAATTGACTATTGAAAAAATTGAGAAATAGTAAATTTT
Organism: uncultured Clostridia bacterium; assembly: GCA_944392445.1. Classification (GTDB taxonomy): domain Bacteria; phylum Bacillota; class Clostridia; order TANB77; family CAG-508; genus CALXVA01. The sequence continues at coordinate 12,095 of CALXWT010000034.1, read as the reverse complement.
TAGAGTATTATCAAAGCCAAATACTATATTAAGAAAGGACAATAAAATGAAAATTTTAAGTATAGACACTTCATCAAAAATATGCGGTGTCACAATTTCAGATAACGAAAATATTTTAATACATTTAAGCAATGACGATGAAAAAACTCATTCCGTAAAGCTAATGCCTATGGTCGATACTGCTTTTAAAAGTACAAATCTTACTTTAGATGATATATCTCTTTTAGCAGTTTGTACTGGTCCTGGCTCGTTTACTGGTGTTAGAATTGGCATTGCCACAATTAAAGCATTTTCAGATGTTAAACACATTCCTATAGTTGGTGTTAGTTCATTAGAAAGTTTAGCATATAACGTTATAGAAACTGATATAAAATCTGAAATATCTAGAACTATAAAAGCGACAACCAATACAAATAACTTAGGCAACTTGGAGAGTACTTTAATTTGTTCTTTAATTGATGCCAAAAACAACAATGTATATTGTGGATTATACAGTTTAAATAAAAATGATACTGGAAATACATTTTGTAATCAAATAGAAATGTTTGCAGAAAATATTGATATAGCTATTTCAAAGATAAAGGCTACTATAGTTGGCTCAAAAGCAATAAATAATAAAATCTCAAACATAGAAGTATTAGACATTGAAAATGAAGAAACAGCTAATAACATATTAAGACAAAAATTTCATAACATAATTTTGGTTGGAGATGGAACAATCGTACATCAAGAAAAACTAAAAACTGCTTTTGATTTTAATGTTGTTCCAGATTCAAATATAGCATCTGCCACATCAACTACTTCCATATTGGTTCAATTTGCTGAAGACAACTATAATCTTCAAAATAGTAATAGTGTGGCAAAATCTGCCTTGTGCAAATACAATCAAGGTAATTTTGGTTATTCTTCTTCTATCTCTCCTATCTACTTAAAAAAATCTCAGGCAGAAAGAGCATTAGAAGAAAAAATTAAAATTATGCCAATGCATGCTTCCGATATTGATGCAATAACACCTAATTTTGAAACAGAGTTTGATAAATTTTGGAACATCAACACTTTAAGGAATGACTTTTCTAATCCTAATTCTACTTACATTATTGCCAAAATCGATGATGAAATAGTTGGATTTGCAGGATTTCTTAAAATCTGCGATGAAGCTAACATTATGAATATAGTCACAAAAGTAGATAAAAGGCATTTAGGAATAGGCTCAAAACTTATGCAAGCACTTATAGACGAAGCAAAAAAACAAAACTTAACAAGTATTACGTTAGAAGTAAACGACAAAAACTTTCAAGCAATAAAATTATATGAAAAATTTGGTTTTAAGCGAATAGGTTTAAGAAAAAAGTATTATAATAATACAGACGATGCAATTATAATGTCACTTTAACCTGTCCCAAAAAGTGCCAAATGGCACTTCGGTAACAGTCTCAAAAGTGCCAAAATTTTTAAGGAGGATTTACTAATGAAAAGAAAAAATGAACTTGGATACAAAGAATTAAAGGTTACTTGTGATCCTAAATTATTGAATTTTAATACAACTGATGAATTAGAGCCAACTAGCACTGGTATCGGCCAAGAGCGTGGTATAAAAGCTTTAGAGTTTGGCTTAAATGTAGATATAAATGGTTATAATGTATATGTAGAAGGTCCTTATGGAGTTGGAAAAACTTCTTATGTGAAAAATTATTTAAGTGTTATTTCTAAAAAGAAAAAGGTTCCAAACGATTGGTGCTATGTATATAATTTCGATAATCCAAATGAACCAGTTGCTATTTCACTTCCTGCTGGACAGGGTAAAGAATTTAAGTCTACAATGGATTCTTTTATAAATGAAATTAAGACTGATATAAAAAATACTTTTAATAATGAGGATTTTGAGAAAGAGAAAAATTTAATTAAGCAAGAATATGAAACTAAGCGTACTCTTCTACTTGAAAAGTTGAATCAAACTTCTGCTGAATATGGTTTTACTGTTAAGTCTTCTCAAAATGGTATTTATATGATGCCTATTTTAAATGGTAAAACTATTGCAGAAGATGAGTTTAACAAGTTAGATGATGCAGTAAAGAAAGATTTTGAAGAAAAGTCTACTATTGTTCAACAACATATTATGACTGCAATTAGTGAAATTAAGTCTATTGAGAGAGAGTCTGATAAGCGTATTGAAGAGTGGCAATCTAATGTTGCTCTGCTTACAATAAACGGACATATAAATTTAATAAAAAGCAAGTATAAAAGAAATAAAAAAATAAATAATTTTCTAGAATCTATTAAAAAAGATATATTAAAGAACATAAATCTATTTACTGCTGATGAAAAAGCTATAGAAGGAAAACTACAAGGGCCACAAGCAGCTCACCCAGAAGTGTACAAGCCTTGGTTAAATTATAGAGTTAATTTATTTATTGATAATAGTAACTTAGAGGGTGCACCTTTTGTTGCAGATACTAACTATTCTTACCATAACATTTTTGGTAAGCTTGAGTACGAAAACTATTATGGTACACTAAAAACTGATTTCACAATGCTTAAGCCTGGTCTTCTTCATATTGCAAATGGTGGATATTTAGTTTTTCAAGCAAATGATTTATTAACAAATAGTCTATGTTATGATGCCTTAAAAAAAGTTTTAAGAAGCAAAACTTTAGGAATAGAAAATGCTGCTGACCCACGTTCTTCTATGGTTATGATTTCGTTAAAGCCAGAACCTATTCCATTAGATTTAAAAGTTATTTTAATTGGTGATGAGAATATTTATCAAACATTGCTTGCAATGGATCCAGATTTTAGAAAGTTGTTTAAAATTAAAGTTGAGTTTGCAGATGAAGCTCCTTTAAATAGAGATAATATGATTAAACTTTCTAGATTTGTAAAAGGTTATTGTGACCATGAGGAACTTCCTCCTTTAGACAATAAAGCTATGGCTAAGGTTATTGAGTATGCTTCAAAATTAGCAGATAATCAAGAAAAGCTTGCAACTCGTTTTACAGATTTATCTGTTATTGTTGGAGAAGCTGCAACTTGGGCAAAGCTTGGTAAGTCTAAGATTATAACAGAGGAATATATAACTAAAGCATTAACTGAAAAATTAGATAGAGTAAAGAAGTATGACGACAGATATATGGAAATGATAAGGGACGATACTTTGCTTATTAGTACATCTGGTAGCAATGTTGGTCAGATAAATGGTCTTACTATTATGAATGTTGGAGACTACACTTTTGGTAAACCTGTAAAGATAACAGCTAATACTTATACTGGTAAAAATGGTATTATAAATATAGAAAGAGAAGTTTCACTTTCTGGTTCTTCACATTCTAAAGGTATACTAATTTTAAGCGGATACTTAGGTGAAATGTTTGCACAAGATATGCCACTTTCTCTTACAGCAAGTATTTGTTTTGAGCAATTATATAGTGGTGTAGATGGAGATAGTGCATCTAGTACAGAACTATATGCTCTACTTTCTAGCTTGTCTGAAATTCCTATCAATCAAGCTTTTGCGGTTACAGGTTCTGTAAATCAAAAAGGTCAAATTCAGCCAATAGGTGGTGTAAACGATAAGATAGAAGGATTTTTCCAAGTATGCAAAATGAGAGGTTTAGATGGTTCTCATAGTGTAATAATACCAAAACAAAATGTTAGAAACTTAAATCTTTCAACTGAAGTTGTACAAGCTGTTAAAGATGGTAAATTCCACATATATGCAATTACTACAATTGATGAAGGTATTGAACTTCTTACTGGAGTTCCAGCCGGTAGCAGAGATGAAAATGGTAACTTCCCTGCTGGTACAATAAATTATTTGGTATACCAAAAATTAAAGAAATATGCTGATATAAGTAAAAAGAAATAAAAGATTTATATTGTTATAATTAATTAGTTAGTAAAAAGCTTATTAGAATATTTTATACAAAAGCATATATTTTAAAGAGTAAGTTCAGTGTTTAATAAAATGAAGTGAACCAATTTTGGTTCACTTCAAAACTTACTTTTTTTATTGTATAAGAAAAACCGTTCTATTTCTTTATTATTCCAGTATTTTTTTACATCTTTTGCAAAAAAGTATTGTCATTCCTCTTCTTTTCCTGAATTTATCATATTTTCTATTGGCTGACTATATAGCAATTCAACCATACTGTTTAGCTGTTTTTCTTGTTCTATTTCTCCTTCTTCTGTTAACTTCTTAGCATCTTCTGCACTGTCCATTAATCCACCTTCTCCAAAGCCAATGTTTATTGACACTACTGCCAAGATAATTAATATTACTATTGTTATAATAAGTGCTATTAATGTAATACCGTTTTCATTAGTTCCCACCATTTACATTTTCCTCCTTGTATATTCTCTTCTTTTTATACCTATCATCTTATGTCTTAAAATAATTTTGTTTATACTATTATTATCTCTGCAGTACATCCATCCATTATTCCAGTTTTATCAGAATTAGAATCATTCCATTTATCTTTACTTACTGTTATTGTTTCTAACAAACTACAATTTGCAACTAGGTATGCCATATCTGTTACATTTGAGATGTTAAAACTAGATAAATTTAAGGTTCTAATTTTTTCGCAGTTCATAAACATTGCTCTCATTGTGGTTACATTACTTGTATTAAAATATTCTAATCCACTTATAGTGGTTAATGCCATTGCTCCACTATCTGCTCCAAACATAACTCTCATATTGGTTACATTACTCGTGTCCCATCTTCCTAGTGTTATAGTAGTAAGTGCTGTAGACTCATAAAACATTCCCATCATATTAGTTACATTCGAAGTATCAAAAGTACTTAAGTCTAGTTCTGTAAATTGTGAGTTTGTACAAAAAGCAAACATAAATTGCATATCAACCACACCAGATGTATCTAAATTTTCTATATTATTTATTTGATTAAGTGCTGTACACTCCAAAAACCAACCTGCTGTACTGTATGGTTTAATTTCATCTACAAACGTTACTGTTTGTATATTTGCTCTGTCATCAAACCATGGTGCATTACTTGTTGGGTTACTATTTGTACCTCCTATTGTATAACTCTGCCCTTTAATATTGCCATATTCTTCTACGATATCTTTTCCGAATATTTTATCTTCGGTACTACAAAATCCTAAGGTCCCATCCGAATATCTTGTAACATAAATATCTGTATATTCTGATGTAGACGTTGTTGTGCCATCTTCTCTTATATATAGTTGTACTCTAAAAGCATAGTTAGGATATGTTGCACTTGTTTCATCTGCATAGCGAAAAGCTGCGTACCCAAAGTCATTAAAACAATCTCCTCCTCTGACAACAGCTTTATTATTAGAGTACTCTGTTGTAAATTCCAAGCAATTTCCTAAAAAATCACATATATTACTATATTCGTCTGCTGTATACTCTCCTGTTTTAGTTTTTTCCCCTGTTCCAATATTTGCATAAGTATCACTGGTTGTAGTCGCCAATGTATACCCTCCTACATTGGTTTGACATATAAAATTTAAGGCTGTATCCCAAGCATAACTGCTCATTAATTCACTTACTACATATTCGTCTCCACTATACATTGCTTCCGACTGTATTTTTGCTTGGCCCCTTGTTACATAATTGTATGGATATTTATCTTCTTGCGCCAATGGGGTGGTTAATGAAACTGTGCTTTCTGTTCGCTCTGTTTCTGTACCGGCCTCATACCTTCCTATGTAAAAACCTTCATTATTTATTGCGCTTGATTTAAATGCTTCTATTTGGTCTTTTTCTACCGAATTTCCATTTTCTTCACCATAGTATTGAGAGCTAATTGCACTATCTTCTTGAACTTCTGTTGGACTAGTCGATGAAAATGTTCTTCTACTTAAATTATTGGTTAAACTTCCTGTAGAATCTATTGTTGTAGAAACTTTATATGTACCTACTGGTATCCACACAAACTGATTTCCAGCATCATCTTCAATTACAATACCATCTTCCACATTTGTTCCACTATCATTAGCTATATGAAAACCACCTGGTACTATTATTACATTTTGCAAGTCGTCTGCAATTCTTGTTGTCTCTGTAAATTCCATATTACTATCCATTGCATCTTTTACTGTTATATCTGGTATTCCAACTATTGCATCTGATAAATTGTCCATTAAGTTATTTATTTTTCCTTCTTCCTCTGTTGCATCTTGCTGTGCTAACGTTTTCGCTTGACGTGCCTGATTTATAAGTCCATTTTGCCCCATAGCCACATTGATAGTTACTGTTGACAATACTATTAGTAGTACTATTGTTATTACCAATGCTACTAATGTAATGCCCTTCTCATTTGTTCGCATACATTTTCCTCCTCAACTATTTTCTATTGCATAAAAGACTATTTTTTTCACTGCCTTTAAGCTTTTGTTATATTCTTCTATATAAAGAGTTGTAAATTTCTTAATTACTTTGTTCACTTTTTACATTTCTTCTTTATATATTTTATACTACTTGTATTTCTTTTTCAATCAATTTTAGTTTTTGTAACATATTTTTAATATAATTGTAATATTTTTGTAATAAAAGACACATATCTAAAATTTATAATCTTAAATATGTGTTTTGGTACTTATTCTATTAAAAATTATTTTTCTTCTTTTTTATCTTTTACTGTTTCAACTGCTTCTTCTTTAACTGTATCAACAATTTCTTCAACAACTGGAGCTTCTGTTTCTACAGCTGGAGCCTCTTCTGGAGCTTCCTCTACTGATGCTTCTTCTGCTACATCTGCTTTTATTGTAATTTCCTTATTTTCTATTCTAGCACCTGTATTCTCCTTTGTCTTAGCAGCTTTACCTATTCTGTCTCTTAAGTAATATAGTTTAGCACGTCTTGCTTTACCTACTCTTACTAATTCTACTTTCTCTACCATTGGAGAATGTACTAAGAATGTTTTTTCAACACCTACACCATAAGCTATTTTTCTTACAGTAAATGTTGCGTTTACTCCTCCACCTTGTTTTTTAATTATAATTCCTTCAAATACTTGGATTCTTTCTCTGTTTCCTTCCTTTATTTTTTGATGAACTCTTACAGTATCACCAATTTTAAGTTCAGGAATCTTATTTTTCAATTGTTCATGCTCTATTGATTTTATGATATCCATCTTGATATCCTCCTTCCTTAAATTCTAATATTTTAATCTAATAAATCTGGTCTTTTCTTTTTTGTAACCTCTAGCGCTTTTTCTTCGCGCCACTTTTTTATATTTTCATGATGTCCAGAAATTAGAACTTCTGGCACTTTTTTTCCTCTAAATTCTTCTGGTCTTGTATATTGAGGGTATTCTAATAGTTTGTTATTACTAAACGACTCCTCCTGTATGGATTCCTCTTTTAGTACTCCTTTAACATATCTGCTTACAGAATCGATTAACACCATTGCTGGTAGTTCTCCTCCTGTTAACACATAGTCTCCTATAGATATTTCCTCATCTACAATTTCATCTAGAACTCTTTGATCTATTCCTTCGTAATGTCCACAGAGTAATATTAAATGATTTTCTTTTGATAGCTCTTTTACTTTTTCTTGATTTAGTACTTTTCCTTGTGGAGATAGGTATATAACTTTTGCATTTTCTTTGTCTTTTATAGACGAATATGCGTCATATACAACGTCTGGCATCATAACCATACCTGCTCCTCCACCGTATGGAGTGTCATCTACTTTTTTATGCTTATCTTTTGAAAAGTCTCTAATATTTATTAAGTTAATTTGTATTAGGTTCTTTTCCTTTGCTTTTCCAATAATGCTTTCATTCAAAGCTTCAAACATTTCTGGAAAAAGCGTAAGTACATCAAAATTCATTTTTCTTCACACCTTTATTATTTAATTTTGAAAAGAATTGTTATTTGGCTAGGCGCGCGAATTTTAAATTTATGAGGCGTACTGTGTGTACGTTGAATAAAATTTAAAATGAGCAGCAACAACGCCAAATGGCAATTATTTTCTAAATTAAACTAAACCATCTATAAGATGAACTACAATCCTTTCATTATCAATATCTACCTGCTTTATTACTTCTTTTGTTGAAGGAAGTAATATTTGTTTTCCTAGTTCATCTTTTACTACATAAATATCATGGCTTTTGTTATTGTATATATCATCTACTTTGCCAAGTAAATTTCCACTTTCATCATATACTGGAATTCCTATTAAATCAGCTATAAAGTATGTATCTTTAGGAAGTTTTTTTGCATCTTCTCTTTTAATTTTTACATAACAGCCTTTATATTTTTCTGCCATATTTATATCTTCTATACCCTTAAATTTAACTAAAACTACATTTTTATGATATTTAATTTCTTCGATTTTCATTTCTATAAGCTCTTTGTTTTTTACTACAAATACACTTTTTAGCTCTTCAAATCTTTTTATATCATCTGTAAGTGGATTTACTTTAACAAAACCCTTTATTCCAAATGTATTTACTATTTGGCCTACTTCAAAATAATCTTGCTTCATTTTTACTCCTGTCTTTCCAATATTTATATAGTATTTAATTTTTTAAAGAAACGAGTATTGCTAGGCGAACGAATAAAAATTTTTGAAGTTTTTTCAACGTTTCTTTATAAATTTTGAAAAGAATTGTTATTTGGCTAGGCGCGCGAATTTTAAATTTATGAGGCGTACTGTGTGTACGTTGAATAAAATTTAAAATGAGCAGCAAAACGCCAAATGGCTGTGGCTTTTCAAAATTTAGTCTAGGAATTCGACTACAACCTTTCTCTTATCCTTAGCACCTAAAGCTTTCATAAGAGTACGAATAGAGTTTGCAACTTTTCCTTGCTTTCCTATTACTCTTCCCATATCCTTATTATCTACTTTAACTTCGAATATGATTTTTTCTGCTTCTTCTTTTTCATTTATAGAAACAGCTTCTTGGTTTTCAACCATATTTCTAATTATTGTTTCTAAAACTTGTTTCATAACAAATTCCTTTCTACTATTTAGCCTTCTCTATTAAAGCCTTAACAGTATCTGTAGGTTTTGCACCATTTTTTATCCATTTTTCTACTTTTTCGTTATCTAGAACTATTGTAGCTGGATCTGTCATAGGATTGTATGTTCCTATTTGCTCAATTATTTTTCCATCTCTTGGGCTTCTTGAATCAGCCACAACTATATGGTAAAATGGAGCCTTTTTTGCACCTTGTCTTTGTAATCTTATTTTTACCATTACTTTTCACCTCCTGAAAATTTTGCTAAGAATTATTGGTAGCTACAAAATAATTTAGTTTATAATAATATTGCCATATAGCATACCTGCACATAATTGCACACAATAATAATTCTTAAATATATATTTAAAATTTAAAATCTAATTTAATAAACTGCTACAATTCTCTCAATTAATAATGAGTAAGTAGCTAAAAAAAGCACTATGTTTGGTATTATTACAATAAATATTGATAAAATAATATCTAAGGCTTTTTTACCAAGCACTTTTGTCATATATAATATTACTATTGAGGCTATACTAAATATAATATTGAATACAAAAAATGGCATTACATTCTGCATTCTGTACATTTCTATAGACATCTTTCCTTCATCTAAAGGTGGTGTATAATCTAAATACACAGTTCCTGAGTTTTCAATAACTATATATCCAATTAGTGTAATAACCACTGATATAACTAGTATAACTGCTAGTACAATTAATATTTTATTACTATTTTTCATATTATTTTAACATTCCTTTCAAATCATTTGGGTTTATTCCCTTCATCATTTTCTTCATATTTTTGCTATCTTTCATTTGCCTCATCATTTTTTGTGTCATTTCAAAAGACTTCATAAACTTGTTAATTTCTTGAACTGTAGTTCCACTACCTTTTGCTATTCTTACTCTTCTATTTCCATTTAAAAGTTTTGGATTTTTCCTTTCTTCTTTTGTCATAGAAGATATCATAGCTTCAATTCTTTCAAATCCTTTGTCGTCTATTTTTACATCTTTTAAAGCACTCATTCCTGGTATCATTTTTAAAAGTGATGAAAAAGAGCCCATTTTTTTAATTTGTTTTAGTTGTGTTAAATAATCATCTAAGTCCAAATCTTTTTTCTTCTTTAGTTGTTTTTCTAGTTTTTCTGCATCTTCTAGATTTATTGCCTCTTCTGCCTTTTCTATTATTGAAAGTACATCACCCATTCCTAAAATTCTGGATGCCATTCTTTCTGGATGAAATACTTCTATGTCGCTTAATTTTTCACCTGTTGCAACAAATTTTATTGGTCTGCCTGTGATTTTTTTAACAGATAATGCAGCACCACCTCTTGTGTCACCATCGAGTTTTGTAAGTACAATTCCGTCTATTCCTAATGCTTCGTTAAATGCTTTAGCAACATTTACTGCATCTTGACCTGTCATTGAATCTACTACAAGTAAAATTTCATGTGGTTTTACATTTGCTTTTACATTTTTAAGCTCATTCATAAGATCTTCATCTATATGTAAACGTCCTGCCGTATCTAGTATTACTACATCGTTTAACTTACTAATTGCTACATCTATTGCCTGCCTTGCAATTTTAACAACATCTTTTGAAGTTTCATTTGCATACACTGGAATGTTAAGCTGACCACCTACAACTTGAAGTTGTTTTATAGCTGCTGGCCTATATACGTCACATGCAACTAATAATGGCTTTTTGCCTTGCTTTCTAAGTAAGTTTGCAAGTTTTCCTGCTGTTGTAGTTTTACCAGAGCCTTGAAGACCTACAAGCATTATTACTGTTGGTGGGTTTGGTGTAAAGTTAATTTTGCTTTCTGTTCCACCAAGAAGTTCTACTAATTCGTCTTTAACAATTTTTATAACTTGTTGTCCCGGTGTTAATGATTTTAGCACATCCTGCCCTAGGGCTTTTTCTTGTATGGTATTTATAAATTCTTTAACTATTGCATAGTTAACATCTGCTTCTAATAGTGCAAGTTTTACCTCTCTTAACATTTCTTTTAAATCTGATTCTGTAATTCTTGCTTTTCCTCTTAATTTTCTTGTTACTTCTTGTAACTTAGCAGATAGACCTTCGAATGTCATACCATATTCCTCCCTTTGTTTTTAATTTTGCAATACAAGATGTCTAAACGACGCAAGATGCTGATTTTTATAAGAATTTAGTTCAAGCAAACTAATTCTTTCATAACATTGCTTAGTATCTTTTCAATTTTCTTATCTGACGAATTGTCTTTAATTTTGTTTAGTTCTGATATTATTTCTTGTATTTGCTTTTCTTGATTTAGTGTCTTTTTCATAATTAAAAGCTTTTCTTCAAATTCGAAAAGTTTATTTTCCCCCTTTTTTATTACGTCTCTTACTGCTTGTCTTGTTATATTATTATTTTCTGCTATTTCGGAAAGTGATAGGTCGTTATTGTAATAATCGTTAATGAATTCATATTGTTTTTCAGTTAAGAGTTTGCCATATATTTGGCATAACATACTTACTTCAACCTTTTTTTCCATATTTTCACTTCCAATCTAGACATAAGAAAAGTGGCTTCGCCACATGTGCGTTTTGCTTCGCAAATACGCACGGTCCAAGGAAACTTAACCTTGTTGTATAGCAAAAATCTTCGATTTTTCCTATATAATAAAAATATTAGCATTATTTTGTAATGCTAATATACTTTACATCATTTTTGCTCATTTGTCAAGTGTTTTGAGCAATTTTGTTATATTTCCTTCTTCTATTTCTATTAGTTCACATTTTATATACTAAATTTCGACATGTTTTATTTAATTTCTTTGATTGACAATCTTAACCAATATGTGCTATTATTTTATTGCACCGTCTTTCAAAGTTGAAAGGAGGGTAGCTTATATGAAAGACCTGTTAAAATTACTTCAACTATATGTTTTATATTTAATTATAAAACATTTTGATGAGTAATAAAAAGACTAGGAATTACGCTCCTAGTCTTTTTTATATGATTGACCTGTTTTTGACGTCAAATATATTTTAACATCTTTTTTGTTGTATGTCAAACGTTTTTTATTTCATTTTGTCAATGATTTTTGAATATTTCACTAAAAAATAGCTTTATTTTATTAGCGAATATTTCACCATATGTATAATCTTG
>CALXWT010000033.1 GCA_944392445.1 uncultured Clostridia bacterium | reverse complement strand
AAATAAGACAAGAAACACCAAAATATTATGAAGAAGTATATAATGTAGTAAAACCAGCATTTGTATCAGCAGAGCATAGTGAGGGATAATAATTGACGAAGCAGAAAAACAAGATATAAGGGAATTTTGTAAGCTGTTGGAAGATATGGAGAGACATAGAGTATTAGGAATAGGTTTAGACCAGCTGTATAAAGACTTTAATATAAAAAAGCAAAGTATTGATAGAGATAAAGAAGAACGATAACTACTTAAATGGAGGTTTTTATGGTAGACAAAATAGAAATAAAAGGAGCAAAAGTTCATAACCTAAAAAATATAGATGTAGACATTCCACTTAATAAAATAGTAGCCATATCAGGCGTATCTGGAAGTGGTAAATCTTCTCTTGCCTTAGGAGTTTTGTATGCAGAAGGCTCAAGAAGATACTTAGAAGCATTATCTACATATACAAGGAGAAGAATATCGCAAGGGGAAAAGGCAAAAGTAGAGAGCATACTGCACGTGCCAAGTGCCTTGGCACTACATCAAAGACCAAATGTGCCTAGCATTAGGTCAACATTTGGAACAGCAACAGAACTTTTAAATTCTGTAAGACTATTATTTTCAAGATGTGGAAATTATATATGCCCAAATGGACATATTGTTCCAGCAAGTGCTGGGGTCGCAAGAGATGAACAGTTAGAATGCCCAACTTGCCACGAAAAATTTTACGGCTTAAGTGCAGAAGAATATGCTTTTAACTCATCTGGCGCTTGTCCTAAATGTGGAGGAACTGGTATTATTGAAATAGTAGATATGGACTCGCTAATTCCAAATAAAAACTTAACTATTGACGAGGGAGCAGTTGCACCTTGGAATAGCTTAATGTGGTCTTTAATGACAGATGTGTGCCGTGCAATGGGAGTTAGAACCGATATTCCTTTTAAAGATTTAACCAAAGAAGAGCAAGATATTGTTTATGACGGACCAATGGAGAAAAAGCATATCTTTTATAGACCAAAAAATGGAGATACTACACTTGCCACAGAAATGGACTTTACATATTATAGTGCCAAAGCAACTGTTCTAAATGCACTAAAAAAAGTAAAAGATGAAAAAAGCATGAGCAGAGTCTCAAAATTCTTGAAAGAAGATGTATGCCCAGAATGTAATGGCTCAAGAATAAATAAAAGAGCAAATTCTACTTTATTTGGAGGAAAAACTTTATCCGAGGTTTGTCAGATGAGCCTTAGAGATTTATATGTGTGGCTTCCAAAAACAGTAAACGAATTGAACGACGACGTAAAGCAAATGGGCAAAAACATACTAGAGGAATTTATGATAAATGCTGATGCCTTGCTTTCGCTAGGTTTAGGATATTTAACTTTAGATAGAGCAAGTAACACCCTATCTACAGGAGAATTACAAAGGGTACAACTTGCTAGAACTGTAAGAAATAGAACTACTGGAGTTTTATATGTTTTAGATGAGCCATCAATTGGACTTCACCCAGCAAATGTAGATGGACTAATAAACTTAATGAGGCAACTTATAAAAGATGGAAATTCAGTTGTGTTGGTTGACCACGACACACGAATACTAAGTGTAGCAGATTATGTGATAGAAATTGGACCAGAGGCAGGTGCTAAAGGTGGAGAAATTATTGGAGAAGGCTCAATAGACGATATTATAAAAAATAACAATTCTTTAATCGGACCATATTTAGATGGCAAAGAAGAAGTAAGAGTAAGAGACAACATTGCTAAAGAGGACATATTTGAACTTGGAAAGATAAGTTTAAGTACAAACTCTATTCATACCGTAAAACCTCTTAGTATAGATATTCCAAAAGGAAGACTAACAACAATAACAGGTATGTCTGGAAGTGGAAAAACCACCTTGATTCTTGAATCTTTGTATCCAGCAATTAAGGCAAAATTAAATAATGTGTCTATGCCATCACATATAAAAGATTTAAAGGCAGACTGGGTAAACAAAATAGATTTAATAGATGCCACTCCAATAGGAAATAATGTAAGAAGTACAGTGGCTACCTATTCAGGTGTATTTGACGACTTAAGAAAATTGTATGGAAAAATAAGTAGTGATTATACAGCGAGTGACTTTTCATATAATACTGGAAAACTAAGGTGCAATACTTGTGATGGAACGGGAACAATATCAATGGACGTACAATTTTTGCCAGATATAGAAATGACTTGCAATTCGTGTGATGGTACAAGATATTCAAACGAGGTAGATAATATATTTTACAACAAATACTCAATAAAAGATGTAATGAAACTAACCATAAGACAAGCATTAGAGGTATTTAAAGACAATAAAAAAATACGAGATAAACTACAAATATTAGTAGACTTAGGGATTGGCTATCTAACACTTGGAGAAGCAACACCTGCATTATCTGGAGGAGAAGCACAAAGACTAAAGCTTGCTTCCGAAATAGGAAAAACACAAGATGGAAGTGTGTTTATATTTGATGAGCCATCAATAGGACTTCACCCACAAGATGTAAAAACATTGTTACAGGTATTCCAAAAGTTAATTGACAATGGTGCCACAATAATAGTAATTGAACACGATTTAGATGTAATAAAAAATTCTGATTATATAATTGATATGGGACCAGAAGGTGGCTATCTTGGTGGAGAGGTTGTAGCAACAGGAACGATACAGGATATAAAGGATAATAAGAAAAGCATTACGGGAAGGTATTTGTAGTCGTTACTATATAAAAGATTTTGAATAAAATCTAGGCAATAAGCGCTCAAGCAAAATTTAAAACTCACATATTGCCTAGATAAAAAAACAAAAATCAAAAAGCTTTAAATAGTAACTTGTAGTTCAAGTATATTAAAAACTCAATTGAAAACATAAAAATGATATGGTATAATATAAAACAGTTCGTAGATAGTAGAAAGAAAGCTTTGTAACCAAAATTGGTAAGGAGGTATAAAAAAGTAAATAACTCATAAACAAACTTGTTAAGGAGGAAAGCAAAATATGGCAAGAGTCAACTTTTTTTCTGTATTAAAGAGCAATTTTAAGTGTGCTATGTGCAAAAACAAAAATTGTAAAGTAAGATACTTTCCAAACCGGGAAAGTGTTACCTACTCAAATGGCGCAAAATATGTAACGAGATGTGAAAAGGATAGAAAGAAGAAAACAGGTTTTAAAAAACTTTAATCTTGATTCTAGCTAAAAAAGAAGAATATTCTATATTTAAACCATTGATATAGAATATTCTTTTTGTAAATTATGGTATAATAAATACGAAAATATAAGAAGAGGTACAAAAAATGAAAAAGATTTTAATAATAGAAGATGATACAAGCATAAGTAATGAATTAAAAGACTTACTAGATAATGCAGGATATAGTGGAGTAATTTTAAAAGATTTTGATAATTCTTTGGAAGAAATAAAAAAAGAAAATCCGGACTTGATACTGCTAGACATAAATATTCCTAAGTTAAACGGAGAAATGCTATTACAAAAAATACGAAAAGAAAGCAATGTACCAGTTATAATGGTAACAAGCAAAAGCACAGAAGCAGACGAAGTATTATCAATAAGCTTAGGTGCAGACGATTATATAACAAAGCCATACAACCCAACAATACTCTTACTAAGGATTAACAATATATTCAAAAGAATGGAAAACAAAAATGACGTATTAACATACAATGATTTGACCATTGACCCAAAAAAAGGAATAATGAGAAATGCTAAAGAAGAACTAATATTAACAAAAAACGAAATGATTATATTTACCTTTTTGTTAGCAAATAGAGGAAATATTGTGACAAGAGATGACTTGATGACTGATTTATGGAATAATGATTCCTACATAAATGATAATGCACTAAATGTAAATATTAGTAGGCTAAGAGCAAAGCTAAGCGACTTTGGATATGAAGATGCGATTGAAACTAGAAAAGGGCAAGGGTATGTGCTTAAGTAAAATGCTTAAAGTATAGCAATATCAAGCGTTTTATGGTATAATATAAGAGTATTAAAAAAATTAGGAGGTTTTTATATGTCTAATGAAGAAAATTATATAATTGAAAATGAAACAACTGATACTATTAAAAAACAAGAATATTGGAATACTGGTATTGGACTAAATAAGGTCGATAATTTAGAGCCTTCTAAATATTTATTAGACCTATCTCAAAAAAATATAAATGGAGAATTAAAATATAATGAAGTAGAAAATTTATTAAAGACATATTATGAAACACAAAATCCTAACGATATAAATATTCAAAGAGAAAAAGAATGTGATTTAGTATCTTTAAGAATTGCACAATTGCTAGAAGATAAGAGTTTTGGTTTTAGCCCTATTGCCTTAAAAAATATTCATAAACACTTATTTAAAGATATTTATGATTTTGCAGGTAATTACAGAAGTTATAATATTACTAAAAAGGAGGACATCCTTAACGGAGATACTGTTAAATATGTAAATTATCAAGATATAGAAAGTTATTTTGATTACGATTTTAAGGAAGAAAAAGAATTTGATTATTCAAAACTAAATAAAGATGAATTGATAAAACATATTGCAAAATTTACTTCAAGTATATGGCAAGTACACCCATTTGGAGAAGGTAATACAAGGACAACAGCAGTATTTATTGAAAAATATCTTAATAATATGGGATTTAATGTTAATAATGATATGTTTAAAGAACATAGTTTATATTTTAGAAATGCCTTAGTTAGAAGTAACTATGGAAATATACCAAAAGGCATTTATCCTACATTTGATTATTTAATAATGTTCTTTGAGAATTTATTACAAGGTAAAAGCCACAAATTAAATAATAGAGATTTATATATTAAAGAATTATTTGAAAATAATAATTAAAATTTAGAGGTATTAAATAAATGAAGCTAAGCAAATACTTAAAAAGTAATTATTTAATTATAATAATATTTATTCTGATACTAGCAATTATAAACCTAATGCTAGTATCCTTTAAAGCCAATTCACAAGCAATATTAGGGATAAATTTAAGCGTAATAATAGGTTTTGCCATATCTGTTATTTATGATTTTGAAAGGAGAAAAAAGTTTTATGATAAATTCCTAAATGATTTGGATTTATTAGATAAAAAATATTTAATAACAGAAATGCTTGAAAAACCTAACTTTTATGATGGAGAAATTTTATATGATGCTTTGTATGAAATAGACAAGTCTATGGCTGAAAGAATAAAAGAGTATAGCTTAAGCATTACAGACTTTAAGGATTACATAGAAATGTGGATTCACGAAGTTAAGTTACCACTAGCTTCGATGAATTTAATAGTGCATAATCATAAGGAATTATCGGACAAGAAAATAGTAGAACAACTAAAAAGAATTGATGACGATGTAGAGCAAGTTCTATATTATGTTAGAAGTGAAAACGCCGAAAAAGATTATTTGATTAAAGAAACCGATTTAGCAAAAGTAATTTCAAATGTGGCTATGAAAAATAAAGATATATTATTAGAAAACAAAATTGATTTTATTGTAGATGTAAATAACAAAAAGGTATTAACAGACTCTAAGTGGCTTGAATTCATTGTAAATCAAATAGTAAGTAATAGCATTAAATATATAAGAGATGGAGTAGAGCATTATATAAAAATAACGGCAGAAGAAAATAGCAAAAGCATTATTTTAAAGATTTTTGACAATGGAATTGGTATTGAAAAGAGTGACCTACACAAAGTGTTTGACAAAACTTTTACAGGAAGTAATGGAAGAAAAATAGAAACATCAACTGGTATGGGACTATATATTGCAAAGCAATTATGTAAGAAATTAGGTCATAAAATTACAATAGATTCAAAAGTAAATGAGTTTACAGAAGTTAGTATTTTGTTTAATAAAAACGACTTTTTAGATGTGGCAAAGTAGATTTGCAAATCATACCAGTAAAATGTGGCTTGACGCAGAAAATATAGAAAAAATATTGACTTTTAATAATAAAAAAGGTTATAATTGAATATAATAATAGAGATACGTAAAATGTATCTTGTCCAAATCAAATGTTAGCCGCAACCCTATTTGCGGGGTACAAGTGCATAGGTGTGCAAATGTTACTCGCAACCCTACTTGCGACAAATAAATGCGTAGGTGGACAAATGTTAATAAAAATCTACCTTTTCGGAGGTAGATTTTTTGTTAGAAATGAGGAAAAATGAAAGTAGAAAGTGGAAAATTTTATTTTATAAAAGATAAATTTTTTGATATTTTTAAAGATTATAAGTTGATGCAAAATAAAGAAAATGGGAATAAGAGACCTTGTTATTTTTGCTTTAATGATCCCGAAAATGAAGAAATAATATGGTTTGTACCAATTTCTAGTAAGGTAGAAAAGTATAAAAATATATATGAGAATAAGAAAAAAGCTAGAAAAAAAGTATATAACTTTGTTTTTGGAAAAGTATTAGGTAAGGAAAAAACATTTTTAATACAAAATATTTTTCCAACTACTGAAGAATACATAGAAAGTAAATACCAAAATAAGAAACAAGACGTAGAGATAACAGAAAGCCTAAAAGAGGAAATCATAGAAGTGTCATTAAATGTTATTAAGTTAGCTAAAAAGGGTATTATTATTCCATTTTATGATATAATAGAAATGAAAAATATATTATTAGAAAATAGATATACACAAGAAAACTAAAACCAAAAACTATTCTTGAAAAAGAGTAGTTTTTCTTCTGCCAAAAAAACAACATTACAAACTTGTAATATACCGTAACCTTAAAAGAGCGACAATGCCGAAAAAATCCTCTATAATTGAAAACGAAGGGAGAGATGAAAAATGTCTACAATACTAAAAATCGATAAAGTAGAAAAATACTATGGTAGTAAATCTAGCCTAACCAAGGCTTTAGACAATCTATCATTTGAGGTGGATAAGGGAGAATTTGTTGCTATAATGGGAGCATCTGGCTCTGGCAAAACAACACTTTTGAATTGCATATCTACCATTGACAAAGTAACATCAGGCCACATTTTCGTTGGAGGAGAGGATATTACAAAATTAAAGGGAAATGATTTAAACAAATTCAGAAGAGAAAAATTGGGCTTCATATTCCAAGACTTCAATTTGTTAGATACACTAACTGCTTATGAAAATATTTCGCTTGCACTTTCTATTCAAAACAAAGGTGCAAAAGAAATAGAGAAAAAAGTTAATGATATAGCAACTAAACTAGGAATAAAAGATGTATTACAAAAATACCCATACCAAATGTCTGGAGGACAAAAGCAAAGGGTAGCGTCAGCAAGAGCAATAGTTACAGACCCACAAATCGTTTTGGCTGATGAGCCAACAGGAGCCTTAGACAGTAAGTCATCAAGAATGTTGTTAGAAAGCTTTGATTATTTAAATGAAAAGTTAAATACAACAATTTTAATGGTTACTCACGACAGCTTTTGTGCTTCTTATGCAAGTAGAGTTATTTTTATTAAAGATGGTAAAGTATTCAATGAAATAATCAAAGGTAATAGCCCTAGAAAGGAATTCTTTGACAAGATTATAGATGTCGTAACCTTGCTTGGAGGTGAGGAAAATGACAACTATTAAACTATCTCTTCGAAACATAAAGAAAAGTTTTAAAGACTATGCAATCTATTTTTTTACTTTGATATTAGGTGTTGCCATATTTTATGTGTTCAACAGTATTGAAAGCCAGACTGTATTGCTAGATATAACAGAAAGTACTTATGATATTATTGATACTTTAAGCAATATGCTATCCGGAGCGAGTGTATTTGTCGCTTTTATACTAGGCTTTTTAATTATTTACGCAAGCCGTTTCTTAATGAAAAGAAGAAATAAAGAATTTGGAATATATATGCTTCTTGGAATGAGCAAAAGAAAAATATCAATGATACTATTCTTTGAGACAATCCTAATTGGAATTATCTCACTAGCAGTAGGGCTAGGTCTAGGAGTTGCTCTATCCCAACTAATGAGTATGCTAGTTGCCAATATGTTCGAAGCAGATATGACAAGATATGAGTTCATTTTTTCTAGTGATGCTTGCATAAAAACACTAATTTACTTTGGCATAATGTATGTAATCGTTATGCTATTTAATGTTATAAATGTTGGAAAATGCAAACTAATTGATTTAATACAAACTAGCAAAAAATCAGAGACTGTCAAAATGAAAAATCCAATGCTTTGTACTATTGTGTTTATCATATCTGTCATTGCTTTAGGATATGCCTACTATCTAGTAACAGGTGGTGTAAATGAAACAGTACAAACCCCAGATGGAATAATAAAGCCAATCATCATTGGGGCAGTTGCAACATTTTTCTTATTTTGGTCGTTATCAGGACTAATGCTAAAAATTGTAATGGGTATGAAAAACTTATATGTAAAAGGACTTAACACATTTACACTAAGGCAAGTAAGTAGCAAAATAAATACAACCGTATTTTCTATGACAATTATTTGCCTAATGCTATTTGTAACAATATGTGTGCTATCTAGCGCATTATCGCTAAAAGCTTCTATGACTGCCAATTTAAATGAACTTGCACCAGCAGATATACAATTATCTATTTCAGTTAAAGACGAAAGCTGGTTAGACCAAGGATATAATGAAGCACAGATAGAGAATTCTAAATTAGGTGTTAGAAAAACATTAGAGGCATTTAGTATTAACATAGATGATTATTTGCAAGAAAGTGTAGAATATAACTCATATCGAATGGATGACCTAACATTTGGCGATTCATTAGGAGATAGCTTAGAGTATATAAAAAATAACACAACATCTATGATACCATACAATATGCAAGAAGAAATTATGACAATAAGTGATTACAATGAATTAGCAAGCTTCTATGGAAATGAAGAATATACATTAGCTGATGACGAATATATAATAATTGCAGATTATGATGCGATGATAGCAATAAGAAATGTAGCATTAGCCAACAATCAAGAATTAACAATATTTGGTCATACACTAAAACCAAAATATCAAGAGTGTCAATATGGTTTTGTAGAGATGGCAAGTAACCATATTAATTCAGGAATTATAATAGTGCCAGATGCTGTGGTTAGTGGAGAAGAACGCTCATATAACTCTATAATAGGAAACTATTACACAGATTCTTTAGACGAGCAAAGAGAAATACAAGAACAAATAAAAAGCTTGGTAAAAAATCCACTTTCAGTAGAATATAGTCTACCAAATGTAAATAGTAAAGTAGATATCAGCGAGGCAAGTATTGGACTTGGTGCATTAGTAACATTTTTAGGGCTATACTTAGGAATTGTGTTCTTAATAGCAAGTGTTGCAATTTTGGCATTAAAAGAATTAACAGAGAGTACGGATAACAAAGAAAGATATGCAATGCTTAGAAAATTAGGAGCAGATGAAAAGATGATAAATAAATCTTTATTTAGACAAATAGCAATCTTCTTTATGTTCCCATTGCTAGTAGCAATAATTCACTCAATATTTGGAATAACATTTTGTAGTTATGTAATTTCTACTTTTGGAAATGAGCAATTATTACCATCTATCATTATGACAGCAATATTTATTGTGGTAATTTACGGTGGCTATTTCTTGATTACGTATTTTAGTAGTAAGAATATTATAAAGGAAAGATAAAATGTAGTTATAATTCACAGCCGATTCTATTTTATAGACAAAGTTAATATTCTACACTCAAATCACATTCCATTCCATATTCTCACAAATTTTGAATATATTAACTTTGTTTAAAAGAACGAAATAGACTTTGGCTGTGAATTGTAATAAATTACAAAAATGTAAGAAAATATTAAGAAAAAATGATGGAATTGTAAGTAATAAACTGATATAATATAGTACATACAAATACTTTTATAGTATTAGTATTAAAATATATACTAGTAGGTTTTGTAAAAACAGTTTAGTAACTATGCAAAAAATCACACAAAAAAATTTGATGCTTAAAAGGAGAGTGCTTTATGAGATTTTTAGGTAATTTATTATGGTTTATCTGTGGAGGTTTTCTTAGTGGACTTTCATGGACATTATCTGGAATAATCTGGTGTATTAGTTTTGTAGGACTTCCTTATGGATTGCAATGTTTCAAATTCGCAAGTTTGGCATTTGCACCATTTGGTAAAGAAGTAGTATATGGTGGAGGAGTTCCATCATTCCTAGCAAATGTAATTTGGATTATTTTCTTCGGTATTCCCATGGCAGTAGAAAACTTTTTACTCGGTTGTGTCTGCTGTGTAACTTTAATTGGGATACCACTTGGATTACAATACTTCAAAATTGCTAAGTTAGCCTTAGCACCTTTTGGAGCAGATGTGATTAAAGTAAATTAACCTAGTAATATGAAGTTTGAGCATTAAATTAAAAATTGTGTGATTTTAAAGAGAGAGTGGCAGTTGATAAAATTGCCACTCTCTCAATTATGTTAATTGATTTGCAAAAGGGGACGGGCTTGTTTTGCAAAAAAAATCTTAAAATAATTGAAATAACTACTTTGGAGCTTTTATTTTATAGGAAATTTATAAAAAAAATTATGGTACATTTTGGAAACTTATGGTATAATAAAAATGAACGTAAAAGAAAGAGAAAGGAAGTGCAACAATAATGAAAAAGATACCAGAAAGAATTAATAATATAATTCAAGAATTTATATTAGAAGTTAATAAAATCTTAGGAAATAGAGTAAAGAAAATAATACTTTATGGTTCGTATGCTAGAGGAGATTTTAATAAAAAATCAGATATAGATATTATGATTTTAACAGATTTAAAAGATGAAGAGATATATGATTATTTTGTAAAAATTTCAGACTTAGCTTATGATATAGAGAGCAATAATGACTTTAATATTACATTATCGCCCTTAATTAAAAATATAGATAAATTCAATTATTGGTTAGAGGCATTGCCTTTTTATATGAATGTTCAAAAAGAGGGAGTGGTGCTTAGTGAGTCCTAAAATATCAAAAGACTTGGCAAAAATTTCCAAAGAAGATTGGAAAGAAAATTGCAGTAGCTAGTAGAATAAGAGAAGATAATGATTATGATGATGAGTTCATTGTGAAACCGGAAGTTACACAGGAACAAATAAATACAGCTAAAGAACTTCTTAAACTTGTTGAAGAATATATAAAAGAAAAAATCCAATAAATAAAGTAATATTTTAAAGGAGAAAAAGTTATGGAAGAGAGAATAGTAAAACCATTTACAATGTGGAGACATTTTAAAGGCTCAAGAGCTTTAGTAATTACGGTTGCTAAGCATAGCGAAACAGGAGAGGATTTAGTTGTGTATCGTTGTATGGACAACAACGGTAATACAAATCATAAAGATGGAATTTATGCACGACCATTGGATATGTTCTTATCAGAGGTTGACCACAAGAGATATCCAGATGTAAATCAAAAATATCGCTTTGAGGAAATTGAGGATTAAATATATAATAATGGGTTGAAGAAATTTATTTTAAATAGGAGATACATTAAAAGAATGCATCTCCATTTTTTGCTAAAAATAATAAAAATAATCTGTATAATGTGTATGTTTCTGCTATCTTACGAAAATGTAATTTTAATGTAATTAAAAAGAATGGAAAAAAAGTGAAAAATTGTTTAAAATATAATCACGGTTCACAATTTAACTTAAAAGAATAGAATTATATATTTTTTCTTTTTTTACGTCCCCCAACAGCGTACAAACTGTACAAACGAAAATATATATTTCGTTTAACAGTTTGTAAACTTGTTGATCCCCACCTTAAGACTTCAAAAAAGAAAAAATATATAATTCTATTCAAACCAATTAAAATTGTGAATTACCAAAATCAGAAAGGAGTTTTTACAATGAGCAATGTATTAGAGGTTCAAAATATTGAAAAATACTATGGTAATAAATCTAATTTAACTAAAGCAATAGCTGGAATAAGCTTTAATGTGGAAGAGGGAGAGTTTGTTGGCATAATGGGAGCATCTGGCTCTGGCAAGACAACACTTCTAAATTGCATTTCTACAATAGATAGAGTAACGGCAGGCAAGATTATTATAAACAACCAAGACATAACAAAATTAAAAGGCAATAAGCTAAACAAGTTTAGAAGAGAAGAGTTAGGATTCATCTTTCAAGATTTTAACTTGTTAGACACACTAACAGCTTACGAAAACATAGCACTAGCCTTAACAATTCAAAAAGTAAATCCAAAGGAGATTGATAAAAAGGTAAAAGAGGTATCAGAAAAACTTGGAATATCTGAAATTTTAAATAAATATCCATATCAAATATCTGGTGGGCAAAAGCAAAGAGTGGCATCAGCAAGGGCAATCATTACAAATCCTAAAATAGTGCTTGCAGATGAGCCAACCGGAGCATTAGATAGTAAATCTGCAAGGCAATTACTAGAAACATTTGAAAGCTTAAATCAAAAGTTGGGGGCAACAATTTTAATGGTTACACATGATGCTTTTACGGCAAGTTATGCAGATAGAATTATATTTATTAAAGATGGAAAGCTATTTAATGAACTTATAAAAGGTGAAGATACTAGAAAACAATTTTTTGAAAAGATTATAGAAGTTCAAACACTTCTTGGAGGTGACTTAAGCGATGTTATTTAAGTTATCTATACGAAATATGAAAAAAAGTTTCAAGGATTATGCAGTTTACTTTTTAACATTAGTACTAGGTGTAGCAATCTTCTATATGTTCAACTCTTTGGATAGCCAACAGGCAATGTTTCAAGTATCACAATCAACAAGACAAATGATAAGGCTTATGATTGAGTTACTTGGGATGATTTCAATATTTATAGCAATAATACTTGGTTTTCTAATTGTATATGCAAATAACTTCCTTATAAATAGGCGAAAAAGAGAGTTTGGAATATATATGACACTAGGTATGGGAAGAAGACAAATTTCTAGCATTATTTTGCTAGAAACTATACTAGTTGGAATTTTATCTTTAATTGTAGGTATTTTTGTAGGTGTATTTGCCTCTCAATTTATGTCCATACTTGTAGCAAAACTGTTTGAAGCAGATATGACCGAATTTACATTTGTCTTTTCTAAAGACGCTTGCATAAAAACTTGTATCTACTTTGCAGTAATGTACGTAGCAGTAATAGTGTTTAATACTCTAACCATTTCAAGATATAAACTAATAAATTTATTAACTGCTGTACGAAAGAATGAAAAAGTAAAAATAAAAAGTCCAGTCATTTCAATAATTGTATTTTTATTATCTTGCCGGAATATTAGGATATGCATACTACTTAGTAACAGGAGGAGTATATGAATTACAAACAGGTGATGAGCTAATAAAACCAATTCTAATGGGAATAGTAGGAACAGTAGGAGTATTCTGGTCATTATCTGGATTTATATTAAGAATTATACAAACAAGAAAAAGCATTTACTTAAAAGGAACAAATATGTTTGTATTGAGACAATTAAATAATAAAATCAATACCAATATAGCAAGTATGAGTATAATCTGCTTGATGTTATTTATGACAATTAGTGTATTATCTAGTAGTTTATCAATAAAATCAGCATTAGATTCACAACTAGCTAAATTTACACCAGTAGATGTAAACCTATACAAACCAGCATTTTTACCAGAAAGCTATGTAAGTTCATATAGTGGAAAAACTATATATTATTCAGAAGAACAAATAGAAGATTCAAGGCACCCAGTAAGTTATACACTTGAAACAAATGGCTACGATATGAATAATTTAAAAGATATTGTAGAAATTCCAATTTATGCACTATCAGAATGGACCTTGGCAGACAGTTTAGGAGAGTATTATGAGTCTACAAAAAGTCAGTATTCAATGCTTTCTTATGATATGCCAGAGCCTATAGTTAAAATATCAGACTATAACAAAATTGCAGAACTTTATGGAGAGGAACAATATAGCTTAAATGATGATGAATACATTGTAGTTTGTAATTATGAGCAAATGACAAATATAAGAAATCAGATGCTAAGCACAAATTCAAATATAGAGATAAATGGAAAGACATATCACTCAAAATATAATGAATGTAAAGAAGGTTTTATATATATTGCGACAACTGAAATAAATGCTGGAATTATATTAGTACCAGACAATTTTGAATTAGAAAATGAAAATATACAAGAGCATTTATTAGTAGCAAATTATAATGCAGAAACAGAAGAGGAAAAGCAAGAGATAGAAAGTACGTTAATTGGTAGTGGTGATACAGAGTTTTTTGAAAATGTTAGAGAAAAAGGAATAGACCTTGACGGCTCTTCTAAAATTAGTGTAACAGAGTCTAGTAAAGGCTTAGCAACAATTATTATATTTATTGCAATTTATTTAGGTATTGTATTTTTAATTGCAAGCTCAGCTATTTTAGCACTAAAACAACTTACAGAAAGTTCCGACAACAAGCAAAGATATACGATACTTAGAAAAATAGGTTGTGACGAGAAAATGATAAACCAAGCATTATTTAGACAAATATTCATTTTCTTTATGATGCCTTTAGTTTTAGCAATGATACATTCTATATTTGGAATTAAATTTATTTTATCAATGCTAGAAGTACTAGCATCACCAGACGAACTAATGCCTTCAGTTATAGTAACAGCAGTTATTATAGGAGCAATTTATGGAGTGTATTTCTTGGCGACGTACCTAGGTAGTAAAAATATTATAAAAGAGGAGAATTGAAAAATGGAAAGTTTTAAAGAAAAAATACCAATGATTATTGCAGTAATTATTGTAATTGCTTTAATTGTAGGAGCATACTACTTTTTAGTTATACATAAGGATTTGTACTATACTCAAATAGACAATACAAAAATAGAGGAGATTTCTACTACCGATGATATGAGGTACCAATATACTTTAACTGCATACAACAAAAATGGAAAATCAAAAGAAATCCAATTTAAAACAGATAGAGAACTAAGAGAAGGAGCATATTTAGAAGTGGAAGTAATGCAGTTTAGAGGAGTAGTAAATTGGAGAGAGGTTCAAGCAAATGAATTGCCTGATAAGGTAAAAGCAGAGATGAATGTAGAGTAGGACTTAATTTCCACACAAGTTTCCAAGAGTAATTTATTCTTGGGAACTTGTGTGTTTTAATAATTTTTCTAAAATGTATTGACATATTGTTATAAAGTGTTATAATAGCAACATAACAGATATAACAGTAAGGAGGAAAGTATGAATATTATAATAAGTAACAATAGTAGTATACCCATTTTTGAGCAAATAGAAAATGCTATTAAACAAGCTATATTTTCCAATGAATTAAAAGAAGAAGATATGTTACCATCTGTAAGAAGTCTGGCAAATGACTTAAAGATTAGTTTTCTAACAGTAAAAAGAGCGTATGACAATTTAGAGCAGGCAGGCTTTATTAAAACTGTCCAGGGCAAGGGGAGTTTTGTGGCTCCTAAAAACTTAGAACTAATCAAAGAAGAAAAGCTAAAAGAAATACAAGACTATATAGAAAAAATTTATAATATTTCCAAAATGGCAAATATTTCTGAAGAAGAAATAAAAGAGCTATTTAAAATGATATTTGAGGAGGATATTTAAAATGGAAAATAACATTGAACTTAAAAATGTTTCAAAAAGTTACAAAGGCTTTACATTAAAAAATATTAGCTTCAATGTGCCACAAGGCTCTATTGTAGGACTAATTGGAGAAAATGGTGCAGGAAAGACTACTACTATAAAGTCAATACTAAATATTACTAATGCAGAAGGAAGCGTCACAATATTTGGAAAAGATAGCAAAAAAGCGGAAAAAGAAATAAAGAATGATATAGGAGTTGTATTAGATGATAGTTTTTTATCTGACTATTTAACAGCAAAACACGTGAACTCTATTATGAAAGATGTTTATAAAACTTGGAATGAGGGCAAATACATAAATCTGTTAAAACAATTTGATTTACCAAAAGATAAGCTTATAAAAGATTTTTCAAGTGGTATGAAAATGAAATTAAAAATTGCTACTGCAATAGCACATAATCCTAAACTTTTAATATTAGATGAGCCAACAAGTGGACTTGACCCAGTTGTAAGAAACGAGATTTTGGATATATTTAGAAAATACATCGAAGAAGACGAAACAAGGTCTATATTGCTATCTACACATATTACTTCAGATTTAGAGCACATTTCAGATTATATTGTATTTATTGAAAAAGGAAAAATGGTATTTGATTTACCTACAAACGAACTGCTAGAGAACTATGGAATTATAAAATGCAGTAAAGAAGACTTTTCAAGACTAGATGAAAAAGATTACATAAAATACAAAAAGGAGAAGTATCAATACGAAGTTCTAACAAGCAATAAGGATACTATAAGAAGAAAATACAATATAACGACTATAGATAAGCCGTCGATTGAAGATATAATGCTATTTTATATTAAGGGAGAAAGGTTATAACATAATTGCGTTTTGGCGTTGTTAAACTTCGCTTCGAAAATCCTCGATGTGCAAAAAGCACACCTCCGGTTTTCTAGCTTGTTTGCCTAGCCAAAAGCACAATTCTGTTACAACCAAATTAAGAAAGGTAAGGGATTAAAAATGATAAAAGGTTTATTAAAAAAAGATTTATACAATTTATCAAGCTACAAAGCATCCATAATTATAATAGTATTATTCTGTGGAATTGCAATAGTAGGAACAGAGGCTATTAACTGGGGGCCAATTATAATATGTACAATAGTAGGTATGATTGCACTTTCCACATTTAATTATGATGAAATTGCAAAATCGAATAAATATATTTTGGCGCTACCAACCAATAGAAAAGAAATTGTAAAAGAAAAATATATTTTAGCAATCGGAGCCGTAATTTTAGGAGGAATATTAGGAATACTGTTAACGATTATTGTGGCAAATGCAATCAATTATTTTAGACCAGAAAATATGATTAACATAGATTATGAAAGCTTACTTACTACAACAATAGGTGGAATGTGGGGAGTCTCTTTAATACAAGCAATACAAATTCCAAGTATCTACAAATGGGGAGCAGAAAAAGGACGAATCCAGATGTTTGTATTGTTATTTGCACTAATTGTAATAGGCGCAGGGATAGGTTTCTTAATAGCACAAGCTAACTTCAGTATAGATATGGAAGTGCTAATAGAGTTTATCAATAAGTTTGGACTAATTCTATTAGTTGCACTTATGATAGTAATGTATTATGTATCATATAAAATTTCATACAAAATATATAAAAATAAAGAAGAATAGAACCAATAAAAAATTCCAGGAATACTGGAATTTTTATTATATATATGGTATTCTATTGTAGAAATAATTAGAGAAAAAATACAAATAAAAGAGGTATTATATGAAACTAGTAGTAAAAAATTTAAAGAAAAATTTTGGAAAAAAAGAAGTATTAAAAGATATAAACTTCGAATTTGAGAAAGGAAAAATATACGGATTGCTCGGCAGAAATGGAGCAGGAAAAACTACTTTTTTTAATTGCTTAAATGAAGATATAGAGATAGATGCTGGAGAATTTTATATAGAAGATAATAACACAAAAAGAAAGATGGAAGCAGAGGATGTTGGCTATGTTCTATCAACACCAAATGTTCCAGAATTTTTGACAGGAAGGGAATTTTTAAAGTTCTTTATTGATATAAATAAAAAGCGTATAAAAGAAGAAAAAACAATAGACGAATACTTTGACTTTATGAAAATAGAAAAAGAAGATAGGGATAGATTATTAAAAGACTATTCGCATGGTATGAAAAACAAAATGCAAATGTTGGTAAATATCATAGCAAATCCAAATGTGCTATTGCTTGATGAACCACTAACTTCTTTTGACGTAGTTGTAGCAGAAGAAATGAAACAAATGCTTAGAGAAATAAAGAAAAACCATATTATTATATTCTCAACACACATAATGGAATTAGCCTTAGATTTATGCGACGAAATTGTTATACTTAATAAAGGTGTATTAGAGGAAATTGACAAGAGTAATTTAAATAATGAGCAGTTTAAGAATAAGATTAT
>CALXWT010000032.1 GCA_944392445.1 uncultured Clostridia bacterium | reverse complement strand
TTGGTGACCCCTACGGGAATCGAACCCATGATTCAGCCTTGAGAGGGCTGCGTCTTAACCGCTTGACCAAGGGGCCAAAATAAATAACATATATATTTATACCATAAAACTAGGTAAATAGTCAATACGTATAAATAAAATTTTTGGTGGAGATGAGGAGAGTCGAACTCCTGTCCAATAACCCATCCATACAAACTTCTCCGAGTGCAGTTTGTTAAAGAATTCCCTAAAAATAAACTAACAAACAAATTTAAAATTTAGGTAGCCAAATAATTACCATTTATTCCTATGGCGCAGAATAAATTCGTTTCCTACTATTGTGTCGCCTTATCTCTAACCGTAGGTAATTAAAGTAAGACGTGCTGCTAAACTTAAGCAGCGTAAGCTAATTCTCTATTATTATCAGCGTTTATTTTTAAAATTCGCTTTTTTATAGTGGCCGAAGCGACCATCCACTACTCGCTATTCGTACTTCAAAGTTACTGTCGAAACCAAATACATCCCCAAGTAACAATATTTATTATACTATAAAATTAAAAAAATAACAATATATTTAGAAAAACTTCAGTGTTAAAACAAAAAAGAATATAAATTAGTATATGCAAATCCAGCAAGAATATGTTAACATTCTTGCTGGATTGTTTACAACGATTTACAATTATTTTTGAGGTAATTTCAATGCTTGTTTCATCAAATTGCCTTTTGCGTCGTATTTCTGCCACAATATCATTTGAATCATATCTCCTTTTTTGACACTTTCATATAAATTCCTGTCATCTAAAGTTTCAGAATACCCATTGTACTCAACTGTTACCCAATATCCAGCTGATTGAATTAAATGTTTTATTGCTACAGATTTTGTATGAGGACTGTAAGTATTTATCGAATAAATTCGAATAGGATTATATGTCATGATTGTGACTTTAGCATTTACCATAGTCTGTTTAGCAAAGAATAAATATCTGCTTTTATAAATAGCAAAACTACTTAATGCTAAAGAAAGTAATAAAGCAAACCGTTTCATAATAACCTCCTTGTAATTACTCTGAGGGTTGTGCTTACGAATAAGTGTATTTTCAAAAGCACAATAAAAATTGTACTCACCATATTATACAATATTTTACATATAATAACAAGCAATAAAAAAATCTTCAAAAAATTTATCAAAAATTGTTTACTTTTAATATATTTTTGTATACAATATATTTATTGAAACGAGAAATCAAAAGAAAAAATGAAAGGGGCTATAGCCAATGAAAATATTGATGCTAACATGGGAATATCCACCAAGAATAGTTGGAGGAATTGCAAGGGTAGTGCATGATTTATCAAAAAGATTGATAAAAGATGGACACGAAGTTACGGTAGTAACATATAAGGATGGAGATACACCATATTATGAGAACGATAAAGGTGTAGAAGTATATAGAGTAGACAACTACATGATACATCCAAATAACTTTATAGACTGGATTTTGCAACTTAACTTTAATTTAACAGCAAAAGCTACAGAAATAATGAATAAAAAAGGAAAATTCGATGTAATACATGCACACGATTGGCTAGTAGCAAATGCAGCAAAAACATTAAAAAATTCATTTAATATTCCAGTAGTATCTACAATACATGCTACAGAATCTGGCAGAAATTCTGGAATACATGATGAAACACAAAGATACATAAATGATACTGAATGGCTTTTAACTTATGAATCAACAGAAGTTATAGTTAATAGTAATTATATGAAAAGCCATGTACAAGGATTATTTGGACTACCATTTGATAAAATAAATGTAGTGCCAAATGGAATTAACTTAAACAACTTTACAGGAATAGATAGAGATTATGATTTCAGAAGACAATACGCAATGGATAACGAAAAAATAATACTTTATTTAGGAAGATTAGTGTATGAAAAAGGTGTACAACATTTAATATCAGCAATGCCTAAAATCTTAGCAAACTATCATGATGCTAAATTAATAATTGCTGGAAAAGGTGGAATGCTTGATGAACTAAAAGCACAAGCAGAAAATATGGGCCTTGCAAATAAAGTATACTTTACAGGATACTTAAATTCAAAACAAGTACAAAAAATGTACAAATGTGCAGATGTAGCAGTATTCCCAAGCACGTACGAACCATTTGGAATAGTTGCACTAGAAGCAATGTTAGCAGGAGTTCCAACAGTAGTATCAGATGTAGGAGGCTTAAACGAAATAGTAGATCATAGAGTAGACGGTATGAAAAGCTATGCAGGAAACCCAAACTCAATAGCAGATTCAGTATTAAGCTTACTATTTGATGCAGGACTTTCAGCTAATGTAGCTAAAAGAGCAAAGGCAAAAGTAAAAGAGCAATTTAACTGGAACAAAATAGCACAAGACACACATTATATATACGAAAAAGCAATTTGCAAAACAATGGCAGAAAGACAAGCAGAGCAAATTGAACAAGAAAAAGCAAAAAAGGCAAACAAGGCAAAAAATACAGAAAAAGAAATTACAAATCTACTTACATTCAGAAAGAAACATGCCTATGCTTAATTTGTCGGGTTTGGGGACAGGCTCTTTTCCGACATTTCTGTCGGGTTTGGGGACAGGTTTAAATGGGACAAACTTGTCACCTTTTGGGACAGACCTAAACGAAACAATTCTGTCACTTTAGAGGACATGTTTCTCAAAACTATAATTCGTTAGGTAATATTAGGGGAGATAAATTTATGAACGTATATGATACAGCTAATAAACTAGCAAAAGAAATTCGTGAATCAGAAGAGTATAAATCATACAAAAAACTAAAAGATGATATTATGACTAATCCAACTTCAAAAAAGAAGATTGAAGAGTTTGAACAGCTTAGATATGAAGTACAATTAACACAATATACTGGCGAAAATAGGGACGAAGAAAAAACAAAGAAATTAGAAGAAATGTATGCAATGCTAGTTCAAGATGAGCAAATAAAAAATTACTTCGATTTAGAAGTTAAGTTTAATGTTATGATAGCAGATGTAAACAAAATTATAGCTGAAGCAATTAGAGATGTGCTTTAAATTACTTAGTAGGAATGTAAAACAAAAATGTCGATAATATGTGAATAATAGTTGTTATTGTAGAAGACAACAAGGTTCTGGGGTACCAGACTACAATCTTTAATTGCTATGTCGGTGCAGGTTCTTATTAGGCTTTTGATATGCTGTTATAGTATACCAAAAGCTTTGCTTTGTATAAAATGCTCGTAGATAATATAAAAAGCTTTTTATAAAAAGTATTTGTGGCAAAAACAGAAAATAGTACAAAGTAGTAGAATTTAGAGAAACTATAAAATAGGAAAAGGGGCAATAACAAATGGAATATATAATAACTATAGCAATAATTATAATATCAATTATACTATTAAAAATAGGACTAAATATTCATATTAAGGATATAAAAAAGATAAAAGAAATAGGATATAGCAAAGAGCTAAATAAAATAGCAAGTAAATTTCCAGATAATAAAGAAATTTGTACTGAAATTTTAGAAAAGCTAGACAATAAAAAGGTACAAGTCGAGGAAGAAAATGACTCCAAAACTAGCTTGTACATAGCAGTATCCAATAAAATAATTATAGCAAATATAAAAGATACTTTTACTAGAATACAAACAATAGCACACGAGTGCTTACATTCAGTGCAAAACAGAAGAATGTTATTATTTAATTTCATATTCTCAAATATTTCTTTATTATATTTTTTAGTTGCAATATTTCTAGTTCTGTTCAATGTGTTGGATGGATTTGTGTTTATCCAGATTTATATTGGAATAGGAATAATCAGTTATGCTATAAAGTCATATTTAGAAACAGATGCAATGACTAAGGCATTTTATGTAGCAAAAGAATATATGGAGGAAACAGCAAGAACAAGTGCAAATATAACGAAAGAAGAAGTAGATATATTATTAGATAATATGGAAAAACTAAATAAAATAGGAATTCCACTAACGAATTTTTATCTTATAGTAGGAATTATGCTAAAAATAATATTTTTATGTATAATGGGGTTAATATTTTAAAAAGTTTTGCATAAATAAAAATGATAAAATAAAGAAGCTAAGTTTAAACTAATTTAGTTTCTTTTTTGTTACAATAATTTTGTTTGCACTATTCAGACCTGTCCAAAAGTATTCCAACTATGTCCTTTTAGGGACAGGTTTTTTGGGGAACAACTTTGTCTCGTTCAGACCTGTCCCCAAACCCGACAGAGATGTCGGAAAAGAGCCTGTCCCCAAACCCGACAGAGATGTCGGAAAAGAGCCTGTTCCCAAACCCGAAAAAGATGTCGGAAAAGAGCCTGTCCCTAAACCCGACAAAAAATTTTGTCCAACCCCTTTAAAATCTTGACAATTTGTAGTAAAATAGATAGTAAAATTGTTATTTTTTAAGGAGATTTGAATGAATAAAAAATGGGAATGCTATGAGATTGATGAAAAAGAGCTAAAAGAGTTTATGCAAAAGTATAATTTGAATGAACTTCTTGCAAGAGTTCTACTTAATAAAGGCATAACAAAAAAAGAAGATATAGACCTATTTATGAGTCCTACAAGAAAAGATTTTCATAATCCGTTTTTGATGCCGGACATGGA
Organism: uncultured Clostridia bacterium; assembly: GCA_944392445.1. Classification (GTDB taxonomy): domain Bacteria; phylum Bacillota; class Clostridia; order TANB77; family CAG-508; genus CALXVA01. Next base: position 13,538 of record CALXWT010000032.1, on the reverse strand, counting down.
GATTACAGTTAACAGGATTTTAAATGCTATTGATAATAATGAGAAAATTATTATTTATGGAGATTATGATGCGGATGGAATTACGAGTATTACTGTGTTAAAGAGCTTTTTAGAAGAAAGAGGTTTAGAAGTAGATTCGTATATTCCAAACAGATTAGATGAGGGCTATGGGCTAAATAAAGAGGCTATTAAGAAAATATTTGATGATGGTCATAGGCTTATGATTACTGTTGACTGTGGAATTTCAGGTTTAGATGAAGTTGATTATGCAAATTCTTTGGGAATGGAGGTTTTAATAACAGACCATCACGAGCCAGCACAAACTCTACCAAATGCATTAGCTGTGGTTGATGCAAAAAGGAAAGATAATGAGTATCCATTTAATCAGTTAGCTGGTGTGGGTGTAGTATTTAAACTTATACAAGCAATTTCCATTAAGCTTAATTTAGATGAAAAAGAATATTTAAAATATTTAGATATTGTCTGCATTGGTACAATTTCTGATATAGTTCCACTAGTAGATGAAAACAGAGTTATAGCTAAGCTTGGGCTAAAGCTTGTTAATCAAACACGAAACATAGGGCTAAAAGCTTTGCTAGAAGTAGTAGGTTTTAAGGAGATTGATTCAACTGCTATTTCATTTGGAGTTGCTCCACGAATAAATGCCTGTGGAAGAATGGGGCATGAGCAAATTGCTTTAGATTTGTTTTTATCAAAAGATTATGAAAATGCTAAGAAACTTGCTATTAAACTTAATGAATACAATATTGAAAGACAGACAATAGAAAAGAGAATATTTGATGAAGCAACAGAAAAAATAGAAAAAGAGGAAAAGAATAATGCTTGTATAATTGTTGGTGGAGAGAGCTGGCATCATGGCATTATTGGTATAGTTGCCTCAAAGGTAACAGATATGTATTTTAAACCATCAATCTTAATTTGTTTTGAAGAAAACGTAGGAAAAGGTTCGGGCAGAAGCATTCCAGGGTTTGATTTACACGAAGCTTTAATGAAATGTAGCGATGAGTTAGAAAAATTTGGTGGACATGCAATGGCAGTTGGTGTAACAGTTGCAAAAGACAAGTTTGATGAGTTTAAAGCAAAGTTAGAAGAATATGCAAAACAATGTGACATAGATAAAATAGTTCCAATAATAAATATAGATAGTGAAATACAGTTAAAAAATATTGATATAGAGAGTGTTAGAAGTTTAAAAATGTTAGAGCCTTTTGGAGAAGCAAATAAAACTCCACTTTTCTTATTTAAGAATTTAAAAATTAATTCTATTAGAGCACTATCAGAAGGAAAACATTTAAAACTAACACTAAAAGAAGATAATTTTATGATAAATGCAATAGGTTTTAATATTGGGGATTTATCGGAAAAATATCTTCTAGACGATAAAGTAGATGTTGTAGGAAACTTAGAGATAAATTCGTTTAATGGAAACGAGAGTATTCAAATTGTAATAAAAGATTTAAGAAAGTCATATTGAGCAAGAAAGGGGGACGTTTATGTCGGAATATAAAGAAGTAGGAATAGAAGATTTAATCTCTACAGTAAAAAAACAAAAAGGTAGACGTGATACTAAAATAATACAGAAAGCATATGATTATGCTAAAGCAAAACATGGTGATCAACTTAGAAAATCAGGAGAACCATATATTATACATCCTTTACAGGTTGCTTATATACTTGCTACTTTAGGAATGGATGATAATACAATTTGTGCAGCTCTTTTACATGATGTATTGGAAGATACAGATACAACTTATGAAGAACTAGAAAAAGAGTTTAATTCAGAAGTTGCATATATGGTTGATGGAGTTACAAAACTTGGTAAATTACAATATGCTAGTGTGGAGGAACAACAGGTAGAAAACTATAGAAAAATGTTCCTAGCAATGGGAAAAGATATTCGTGTAATTTTAATAAAACTTGCAGATAGACTTCATAATATGAGAACACTAAAGTATTTATCAAGAGATAGGCAGATTGCTAATGCAAAGGAAACAATGGAATTATATGCACCACTTGCAAATAGACTTGGTGTATATTCTTTAAAATGGGAACTTGAGGATTTAGCTTTTAAATATTTATATCCAGAAGATTTTAGAGAAATAGTTGAAGGAATAGACAAGAAAAGAGAAGAAAGACTTAAATTTATAGAATTGATAATGGATCAAATTAAGGCAGAGTTAAAAAAGCAGAAGATAGATGCTGAGGTAACAGGAAGAGCAAAACACTTATATAGTATATATAGAAAAATGAAAAGAGATAACTCAACTCTAGACCAAATTTATGATTTGTTTGCCCTAAGAATTATTGTAAACTCTGTAAAAGATTGTTATGCAGCACTTGGAATTGTGCATGATTTATATAATCCAATGCCAGGAAGATTTAAGGACTATATTGCAGTTCCAAAGCCAAATATGTATCAATCATTACATACAACTTTAATTGGACCTAAAGGAACACCATTTGAAGTGCAAATTCGTACATGGGATATGCATCGAATTGCTGAATATGGTATTGCTGCGCATTGGGCATATAAAGAGTCAAGTTTCTTTAGTGGAAAGAAAGCAAATGTAAAGGTAGAAGAAGATAAGCTTGCCTGGGTTAGAGAAACACTAGAATGGCAAAGCGAGATGCAAGACCCAGAAGAGTTTATGCAAACTCTAAAAAAAGAATTGTTTGAAGACGAAGTATATGTATTTACTCCAAAAGGTGCAATAAAGGTACTTCCAAAAGGTGCTACACCTATAGATTTTGCTTACCAAATTCATGAGCAGATAGGACATCATATGGTGGGATGTAAAATAAATAGCAAAATGATGCCAATTATAACTCCTTTAAAAAGTGGAGATATAGTTGAAATATTAACTTCAGATCAAACAAAAGGACCTAGTAGAGATTGGATAAAGTTTGTAAAAAGCTCTGGAGCTAGAAATAGAATATTGTCATGGTTTAAGAAAAATCAAAGAGAAGAAAATATAGAAAAAGGGAAAGACTTAATAGAAAAAGAACTAAAGAAGATTGGTGTAAAACATGAAGACATATTTAAACCAGAATTTATTAATGCAGCATTAAATAGGTATAAATATAGCACAATAGATGATATGTATGCAAGTGTCGGTTTTGGTTCTATATCACCAGGAAAAATAATTGCAAGAATGCTTGAAGAATATAGAAAAGTACATAAAGGGGATGATATAGAAAAAACACTAGAGGCATTATCAAAAGAAAAAGTACATAAAGAAAAACCATCACAAAATGGGATAATAGTAAAAGGAATAGATAACTGCTTAGTAAAGCTATCAAAATGTTGTAACCCAGTTCCAGGGGACGAAATAATAGGATATATAACGAGAGGAAGAGGAGTATCAGTTCATAGAACTAATTGTGTAAACACTAAAAGACTTTTAGAAGAAGGTAACCGTATTATAGATGTATATTGGAGTGATAGCAAAAAAACTGCTTATAGTGCAGACATAGAAATATATGCAAATGATAGATTAGGACTTTTAGCAGATGTGGTTAAAGTACTTGGAGATAACAAATGTAATATAATGGCGGTTGCTTCTAAAACAAACAAGGAAAGAATTGCGGTTATAGAACTTACGATAGAAATTGAAAACACAGAGAAATTAAATAATGTGTTAAAAAATTTAAGAAAAATAGATAGTGTATATGAGGTAAAGAGAAAAAAATAAGGAGAAAAACAATGTTATTAAAAGAACTTAGATTAACTTCTAATATAGCAAACATAGTAACAAATTGCTATATAGTTGAAGATGAAAAAACAAAAGAAACTATTGTAATAGATCCAGCAGGAGAGTGCAATAAGATTATAGAACTTTTAGATGTAATAGGAGCAAATTTAAAGTATATATATTTAACACATTGTCATGGCGACCATATAGGAGCAGTAGAGGAGTTAAAAAATACTAAAGGTGGTAAAATACTAATTCATTCAGATGATTATGAAGGTTTAAAGAACCCAGATATAAACTTAACAGGATTTATGTCTGAAAAGCCAATAAGTATAGAAGCAGATGCTAGAGTAAATGATGGAGATGTATTGCACATAGGAGATTTAGAATTTAATGTGATACATACACCGGGGCATACAAAAGGTGGAAGTAGTATATATTGTGAAAAAGAGCAAATGCTATTCTCAGGAGATACCCTTTTTAAGGGAATGTGGGGAAGGACGGATTTACCGACTAGCAGTTTTAATGATATAATAGCTTCAATATCAAATAAATTATTAGTATTGCCTGATGAGACAATTGTCTATCCGGGACATGGAATTTCAACTAGAATTGTTGAAGAGGAGCCTATATATTATAATTTGATGCCAGGAGAAGAATAAAGTGAAGATAAAAATTATTCTGTCGAAATACATTATATATTTTTTCTTTTTGTTTTCGTTCCCCCAACATCGCACAAACTGTATAAACTTCGCTAAAGCTTTGTTTAACAGTTTGTAAGCTTGTTGGTCCCCACCTTAAGAACTCCAACAAAAAGAAAAAATATATAATGTACTTCCGTAGAAAATTATTATCGATATAAAAAAGAGGAGGTTTTAAAATGAGCAAAGTAGAACCAAGAACATTGCCAGGGTTTATGGAATTATTGCCCAATGACCAAATAAAGTTTAATAGCTTAGTAGATAAAATAAGAAAATCGTATGAAAAATTTGGATTTCTTCCATTAGATACCCCAATAATAGAAATGGCAGATGTACTTCTTGCAAAAGCAGGAGGAGAAACCGAAAAGCAAATTTATCGCTTTAACAAAGGCGAGACAGATTTAGCATTACGTTTCGACTTAACAGTGCCACTTGCTAAATACGTGTGTGAATATAACAATGATATAAGTTTTCCATTTAAAAGATACCAAATAGGCAAGGTATACAGAGGAGAAAGACCACAAAAAGGTAGATATAGAGAGTTTTATCAATGCGATATAGACATAATAGGAGATGGAGAGCTAAGCATAATAAATGATGCAGAAATGCCAAGTGTAATTTATACAACCATAAAAGAATTCGGTTTTGATAATTTTACAATAAGAATAAACAATAGAAAACTTTTAAATGGACTATTTGCAGAATTAAGCTTAGAAGAACAATCTGTAGAAATAATGAGAATAATTGATAAGTTAGAAAAAATAGGAAAAGATAATGTTGTAAAATGCTTACAAGACTTAAATGTAGCAGATGAAAAGATAGAAAAAATCCTAAACTTTATAGAAATAGATGGAGAAACTGATGAAAAGCTACAAAAGTTAGAAAACCTAAACTTTACAAATGAACTATTTCTACAAGGATTAACCGAATTAAAAGAAGTAGTAAAATATGTTAGATTGTTTGGAGTACCAGATACAAACTTTAAGGTAGATTTAACAATTGCAAGAGGACTAGACTATTATACAGGAACAGTATATGAAACATTTTTAAATGATTACAGAGAGCTAGGAAGTGTATGCTCTGGTGGAAGATATGACAACTTAGCAGAATTTTATACAGATAAAAAAATGCCAGGAGTGGGCGTATCTATTGGACTAACCAGATTATTCTCAAAATTAAGTGAGCTTAATATATTAAAAGAAAAAGATGAGTCTATTTCAAAAGTTTTAGTTGTATCAATGACAGATGACATTTCAAGAGCATTAGAAGTAGCAACAAAAATAAGAGAAGAAGGAATAAATACAGATGTGTACTTAGAAAACAAAAAAATAAAAGCAAAATTTAAATATGCAGATAAATTAAAAATTCCTTATGTAGCAGTAATTGGAGAAGAAGAAGAGAAAAATGGAACAGTTTCTTTAAAAAATATGGAAACTGGTGAGCAAGAGGAAATGAGCATTGAGAAAATGATAGAGGTCCTAAAAAATATATAAAATTATATATACAAAAATATGTGATAAAGCTTTTTAAAATAAGAAATTGTCACAATTGGCGAAAAAAGTATAACCTAAATAGCATTTTAGGTTATATTTTTTTGTATAAAAGCATATATTTATATATAGCATACTTGTACAAAGTTAATTTATGCTTTTAGTATTACTATTTGTAAAGATAAGAGAGTGTAAGTATTAAAAATGGGGGATATATGATAAATTTAGCTGTAATAGAATTAAAAGATATTGTTAAATACTTAGTGAAAATAACCATAATGATAGTTGTTGCAGTAGCATTAACCAAATTTTTTTCTAGTTTTAAAACTAAATTAAATATAGATAAAAATTCATTTCTAAAATGTTTAGATATAACTATTCCTAGCATAAAACTATCTACACAAGAAGAGAATACTGCAAGTACACAAGAAACGAAAAAGCCTTTAAAAATGGCACTTGAAGTAGAATTGGGCATTTTAGATAGTCTTGAAAAAACAGAGGTAGCAAGCTTAGAAGCCGAGAGCGATAATTTGGAAACAAAAGACGAAGAGAAAAATGAAAGCAATTCAGAAGAACTTAAGGAAGCAGAAACTGGCTTGACGACAGAAGTACTAGAAACTAATGTTCCAGAGAAATATACTAGTGAATACAATGGAGTAAAAATACGCAACGAAACGGATAATATAAAGCTTACAGAAGAAATGCTTACACCAAATGTAGATATAAATACAAAAAATATAGTTATATTTCATACACATTCGTGTGAAAGTTATACTCCAACCGAAAACTTTGAATACAAGGCATCTGGTAATTTTAGAACAACAGATGTAAACTATTCTGTAGTTAGAGTAGGAAGAGAGCTCACAAAGTATATGGAACACTATGGCTATAATGTTATACATGACAAAACACTATATGATTATCCATCCTATAGTGCATCTTATGACAGGTCGTTAAAAGGAGTAGCAAAAATATTAGAAGAAAATGAGGATACAGATATTGTATTTGATATACATAGAGACGCAATAGGAGATAGTTCATATGCACCAACAGTAAAGATAGGAGACGAAGAGGCAGCACAAATGATGTTTGTTATAGGAAGTAATGGAGGAGGTAGTGAGCACGATAATTGGAACGAAAACTTAAAGCTAGCAATAAAAATACAAGAGAAGGCAAATGAATTATATCCAGGATTATTTAAACCAATAATACTTAGAGATAGTAGATATAATCAGCAATTAGCAAAAGGAGCAAGTATTATAGAAGTAGGAGCAACTGGAAACACAATGGAGCAATGCTTAGCAAGTATGAAATATTTGTCTAAAGTGTTAAGTGAGGTGCTAGTGGAGGAATAGAAAACTCTTGCAAATATCTCAATCCTATGATAACATATACAAAAAATAGGAGGTAATGAAAAATGAAAGAAAGAAATACAGTATTTTATAAATGTCCAATTTGTGGAAATATAATAGGACTAATAGATGGAGACATAAGCCATATAAGATGTTGTGGTAAAGAAATGGAACTATTAGTAGCAAACAGCCAAGATGCAGCAACAGAAAAACACGTGCCAGTATACGAAAAAGATGGAGACGAAATAATAGTAAGAGTAGGAGAAGTAGAACACCCTATGGTAGAAGACCATTATATAATGTGGATTGCACAGGTAAGTGATAATCAAACAACAAGAATAAGACTTCATCCAAATCAAAAACCAGAAGTTAGATTCAAATATATTCCAGAATCTACAATATATGCATATTGCAATAAACATGGATTATGGAAGACAGAAGTAGAGTAAAAAATATATATCAATTTAAAAAAGAAGTATAGCTTCTAAAAAAAGTATTTCAAATATGTCGGTCAAGCTGATTTTCATAGAAATTCTATGAGAAATTTTGGTAGCACCCTCAAAAGTGTTTGAGATTCCCTACCAAAATTTTCTAAGAATTTCTATATTCAAATCACTTTCCATTCCATATTTTCATACTTTTTTTAGAAGCTATACTTCTTTTTTGATGGGACATAATATTTTTAAATATTTTTCAAAAAACTATTGACAATTGAACAAGCACTCAACTATAATATAGTAAACAGTTGAATAAATACTCAATAAAAAATAAAATAAACTAATAGAACAGGAGGAAAAATGATGTCAAAAAATGAATTTATATGTGATTGCAACATTATTCATCAAGATGTAGTAGACAAAGCTTTAAAACAGATGCCAGATGAAGATTCATTTAATAAAATAGCAGAATTCTTTAAAATATTAGGTGACACAACAAGAACTAAAATACTATTTGCATTGGATGAAAACGAAATGTGTGTATGTGATATAGCGAATGTATTAGGAATGAGTAAATCATCAATATCACATCAATTAGGAACTTTAAGAAGAATGGGAATAGTAAAGTGTAGAAGACAAGGCAAGGAAGTGTACTATATGCTTGATGATGAACATGTAAAATATGTATTTGAAATAGCAATGGAACATATAGAGCATAAAAAATAAATTAAAGGTGGAGGTTGATTTTATGAAATGTAAATTAAAAATAAAAGGATTAGATTGTGCAAACTGTGCAAATGAATTAGAAAGAGAAATTCAAAAGTTAGATGAAATAGAGAATGCTACTATTAGCTTTATGACAGAGAGATTAGAACTAGATTTTGGAGACAATAATAAAGAAGAAGTACTAAGAAAGGTGAAGAAAGTAATAAAAAAAGAAGAACCAGATGTAACTATAGAAGAAGCATAAATTGTAAGTATTAGATAAGGACGGAAGAAAAGTAAAATTATGTAAATTTTTTTACAATTTAAGCCCGTCCCCAATTGCTGATTTAAGGGGGAAGAATCATGAAGAAAAAAGGTATAAAAATAATAATTGCTCTTATACTTTTTATATTTGCAATGGCAATTAATTTCGAAAATGTATGGATAAATAATGGCATATTTATTCTAAGCTATATTATTGTGGGCTTTGAAATTCTAAGAAAAGCAGTAAGAAATATTTTTAGAGGTAAGGTGTTTGACGAGAACTTTTTAATGGCTATTGCAACTATTGGAGCTTTTGCAATAGGCGAATTTCCAGAAGCAGTAGCAGTTATGCTATTTTACCAAATAGGAGAGTTATTCCAAAGCTATGCAGTAGATAAATCAAGAAAGTCTATAGCAAGTTTAATGGATATAAGGCCAGACTATGCAAATGCATATAGAAATGGAAATTTAGAAAAAGTTGATCCAGATGAAGTGCAAATCGGAGAGACTATTGTAATAAAACCTGGGGAAAAAGTGCCATTAGATGGACGTATTATTGAAGGAAACACAAACTTAGATACAAAAGCACTAACAGGAGAAGCTTTGCCAAGAGAAGTAGGTAAAGGAGAAGATATACTTAGTGGTTGCATCAATTTGAATGGTACAATAAAAGTAGAGGTAACGAAAAAGTTTGGAGAATCTACTGTAAGTAAAATACTAGATTTAGTAGAAAATGCTAGTAGCAAAAAGTCTAAATCAGAGAATTTTATAACTAAATTTGCTAGATACTACACACCAGCAGTTGTAATTATAGCAGTTGTACTTGCAATAGTTCCACCACTAATTATAGAGGAAGCAAGTCTTCAAGATTGGCTATATAGAGCATTGTCGTTCTTAGTTGTTTCATGCCCATGTGCGTTAGTAATATCAATACCTTTAAGCTTTTTTGGGGGAATTGGAGGAGCTTCTAAAATGGGAATACTAGTTAAAGGAAGCAACTATTTAGAAGCTTTAGCCAACACAGAAATAGCAGTTTTTGATAAAACAGGAACTTTAACAGAAGGTGTGTTTGAAGTACAAAAAGTGGAAGTGGCTAAAAACGATAACCAAAATGAAACAAAAGGTTTTGTACAGAATAATACAGAAGCAAGTATAAGTTTGAATAATGAAATGGAAAGTGCTAGAACATATACTTCTCTAATTACACAAGAAGAATTACTAAAAATAGCTTCATATGCAGAAAATTATTCAAATCATCCAATTTCTAAATCTGTAAAAAAAGCGTATGGAAAGGAAATTGACGAAAAGCAAATAATAAATTCTCAAGAATTAGCTGGACGTGGAATTGAAGCAAAAATAGGGGTACAAAATGTACTAGTAGGAAACGAAAAGTTAATGAACGAAAAAGAAATAGAATTTACAAAATGCAATAACATTGGCACAGTATTATATGTTGCAATAGATGGAAAATATGCAGGATATATATTAATTGCAGATAAAATAAAAGACGACGCAAAAAATACAATAGATGAATTAAAAAAGAATAATATTAAACAAACTGTAATGCTTACAGGAGACAGAAAAGAAGTAGGAGAAGCAGTAGCAAAAGAAATTGGTATAGATACAGTATATACTGAATTATTGCCAGATGGAAAAGTAGCAAAAGTAGATGAACTTTTAAAAACAAAGTCAGAAAAAGGAAAACTTGCCTTTGTTGGAGATGGAATAAATGATGCACCAGTACTTGCTTTAGCAGATATAGGAATTGCAATGGGAGGACTTGGTGCCGATAGTGCCATAGAGGCAGCAGATGTTGTAATAATGACAGATGAGCCATCAAAAATAATAAGTGCAATACAATTATCAAAAAAGACGATGAAAATTGTAAAAGAAAATATTGTATTTGCTATAGCAATTAAAATTTTAGTTTTAATATTATCTGCACTTGGAATTTCCTCAATGTGGCAAGCAGTATTTGCAGATGTGGGAGTGTCAATTTTAGCAATTTTAAATGCACTAAGGGCTTTATATACCAAGGCTTGAACAGGTTTTTATATAATGGCTTTTGTAAAAAAATATGATACACCATCTAAGTAATATGTATATTTATCAAATTTTTTTGTTCCTTGGTGTCACACCTCCCTTATGATAAAAAGAAAAATAAATTTTTCTTTTTATCGTAGGAAAGGTGCTCCAAATCGCACTCACTTCAAAGAAGCTCGTTTGTTCGCTTACGCGTCACTACAAAAATTCTCTAAATATACATATTACTTAGGAGGCAAAGCCTAAATTCTTACAAAAGCCATAGCGAAACAATTAAAAAAAGTGTATAATACTTTCCAATATTATTTACAATTGGGGACGGGCTAAAATTGTAAAAAACGAATGGCCTTCCAAAGTAGCACAAAAACGAAAGGAATTTATATGGAAAAAGTAGAACAAGCAACAAAACCAAAAAAAAGATTTAAACTATTTGGATATACTATATGGAGAATTTTAGCCTATTTCATTATTTATAGTGTTTTAGGGTATATTATAGAAACAATTTTTGGAATTATAACCAAAGGAACTTGGGAAAGTAGACAAAGCTTTTTATACGGCTCGTTTTGCGGTATTTATGGCTTAGGGGCTGTAATTATGATACTATCACTTCAATATTTTAATCAGAATAATAATAGGCTATTTTGGGGAGGTTTTCTTGTTGGCTCTATTATAGAATATGTGGTAAGTTGGATAGGAGAAATACTGCTAAATGTAAAATGGTGGGATTATTCAAACATGCCACTTAACTTAAATGGAAGAATTTGTGTGTTCTTTTCAATATTTTGGGGACTATTAGCAATCTACCTAATGTCATATATTAATCCAAAGGTTGATAGACTAATAAATTGGATTAAAACTAAAATTTCAATAAATAAATTAAAAGTTATAACTCTAGGAGTTACCATATTTTTATTTATAGATTGTGTAGTTACAGGTTATGCTTTAAAGTTTTTTATTGTAAGAAAAGTGTATGAAAATAATCTTCAAGTAGTAAATAAAGAGCAATTAGACATAGCATATAACGAAATTTATAGCAATGAAAAGCTAGTGGATTTTATTGAAAAATTTTGGAATGATAGAAAAATGATTAGAACTTTCCCGAATTTGAAAATTAAAGATAAAGATGGTAATCTTATATACTTTGCCGATTATGTAGGAGATATTCAACCATATTATTATAAATTTAATTTTAATTTGAGAAGAAATAAAGACGAAATATTTAACGAATAAAATGTCTAAATTTGTATAAATCTAGATAACACAAAGTTTCACTCTTTCATATTATAGAAGAAGGAGTGAATGGGTGTCCTAAAATATGAACTCGAAATACAAAAAAACAGCTAGATAAGAGTTGGAAAATTCGTACCACATAAAACAATGGACAAATTTGTTTTATGTGGTATAATATTAACATAAAAATAGTAAAAAAGGAAATGAATATGTTAGTAGAAAAGAACAAGGAATATAAAGTAAAAATAATAGACAATGGCTATGAGGGTGAAGGAATAGCAAAAATAGATGATTTTACCATCTTTATTAAAGGAGCAATAAAAGGAGAAACTTGCAAAATAGTAATAACAAAAGTTAATAAATCTTTTGCCTTTGGAAAGCTATTAGAAGTAATACAAGCTTCAGAAAGCAGAACAGAACCAGACTGTGCCACATATAAAAGATGTGGAGGATGTAGTCTAAGGCACATAAAATATGAGGAAACACTAAAAATAAAAAAAGATATGGTACAAAACCTAATAAATAAAGGACTAGAAAATAAAATAACTGTGAATGATGTAATAGGTATGGAGACGCCATATAATTATAGAAACAAATTGCAATATCCAGTAGGAGTAAACAAAGATGGCAAACCTGTAATGGGTGTATTTGCTAATAGAACACACGAAATTATACCAATACAAGAATGTTTAATACAAAACAAAGAAGCAGAAAAAGTAGCGAAAGAAATCTTCAACTTTATAAAAGAAAACCATATAACAATATATAATGAAACTACAAGAAAAGGAGCAATTAGGCACATTATTGTAAAAATAGGAGTTAGAACAAACGAGATAATGTGCATAATAGTTACAAACGAGGAAGAAATAAAACGCGAAACAGAGCTAGTAAAACACATCACACAAAAATACCCAAATGTAAAAACAATTATAAAGAACATAAACAATAAAAACACAAATGTAATATTAGGAGAAAAAGACGTTATTCTTTATGGAGACGGATATATATACGATAAATTAGGAAACTATACATTTAAAATATCGGCAAAATCATTCTACCAAACCAACCCTATTCAAACTGAGGTGTTGTACCAAAGAGCAATAGATTATGCTAAATTAGATAAAAATGATATACTTTGTGACTTGTACTGTGGAATAGGAACAATAGGAATATTTGCATCAAACGAAGTAAAAAAAGTATATGGAATAGAAATTGTAGAAGAGGCAGTAGAAGCAGGAAAAGAAAATGCTAAAATAAACAATGTAGACAACATAGAATTTATTGCAGGAGATGTAGAAAAGGCATTTAAGGAATTAGTAGAAGTGAAAAATGTTAAACCTACAGCGATTATAGTAGACCCACCAAGAAGAGGATTAGATGAAACAACCATAAATAAAATATTAGAGCTAGGAGTAGAAAAGCTTGTTTATGTAAGTTGCAATCCAGCAACTATGGTAAGAGATATAAGAATGATGGAAGCAAATTATGAAGTAAAAGAGATTCAACCAGTAGATATGTTCCCATTCACGAGCCACGTTGAATGCGTGGTTGCTATGACTTTAAGAGAAACCCTGTAATCGTTGATATGAAAGGATTTGACGGA
>CALXWT010000031.1 GCA_944392445.1 uncultured Clostridia bacterium | reverse complement strand
AAGGTTGTTTCTGTAGGAGATGTTGTTGATTATATAAAAGATCATATAGCATAGTAAAAAAAATGAGCAATAGTAAACATACTCTTAGCTCATTTTTTTTGTGCTTTTCTATAGACCGGTTATAAATTTATATTTCAATTATTGCCATATTTATAATATTTAATAAACTCAGTTACAAAGCTATAAGTATAAAAACTTCCTACAAAGAAAGTTACACAATTTTTGCAATTTTCCATAACATATTTTATAGCTTCATCTAAATTTTTAATAATAAGTTCTTGATTAGTTTTAAAATTTTGAGCAATTTTAAATAGTTCAGTACCAGAAACATATCTAGTATCATCAATGCCAGAAGTAAAAATAAAAGTAGCATTTTTATCTTGCATTAAAAGCTCTACCATTTTTGTATAATCTTTCCTCTTTAAAATTGAAACAATATACACTTTTGCTGAGTCTTTATAATACATATCAATCATACTTTGTAAATTTTGTATTGCAGGTACATTGTGAGCACCATCAAATAGTATCAAGGGATTGTTATTTAAAATTTCCAATCTACCCTTATGGACTACTGTTTTTAAACCAGTTCTAATACTTTCTTCATCTACTTGATAACCTAGGCTATTCAAAATCCTCATACACTCTATACAAATGGTAGCATTTTGAATCTGCTTTTTGCCTTTCAAAATTACAGCGATATCCTTATAGTTTTCAAAATCAAAGTATTGATAATCCATATCAAAATGATAATTAGTAATCTGACTATTTTGGAGTAAATGCAATCTATTATTTTTTTCTTTGCAAACATTTATAAAAACATCATTGACCTCTTTAGATTGCTCAAAAAAAATTGTGTTAGAATTTTCTTTTATAATGCCAGCTTTTTGATATGCAATTTCTGGCAAAGTGTTGCCTAGAATCTGCATATGATCAAATCCAATCGAGGTAATAATTGAAACTAGAGGAAAGCTTATAATATTTGTACAATCAAATAAACCACCTAAACCAGTTTCTAACACAACAAAATCCACATTATTTCTATAAAAATACAATAAAGCTATAATTGTAGTAAGCTCAAAAAAAGTAACCGGTATTTTGTTAGAAGCATCATATTTACTTATTTTAGGTTCCAGCTCTGTAAAAATCTTCTCTAAATCCTCATCAGAAATATTTTGCTCGTTTATACTTATTCTTTCATTATAATGGACTAAATGAGGAGATATAAATTTTCCAACTTTATATCCTTGCTGTACTAAGATGCTACTTATCATTTGCACAACACTACCTTTTCCATTTGTGCCAGCTATATGAATAAATTTCATCTCTTTCTCAAAATTGTTATACTCCTCCATAAAATATTTCATTGCATCTAAAGAAGGATTATTTGCACCTTTAAAATAATTTGTTAAGTATTTTTCTATATTTTTCATTAAAATCATCACCCTGCTTGTATATTATAATTGATGTGTGAAGGTTTGACAATTATAATCGACGGAATTTAAAAAATCTCTTCCTTTTTCTGGTTAAAAGGTGTATAATGTAACTGTTAAAATTTATAGAAAAATAAGATATTAGGAGGAAAAATGAATTTTGAAAAACTAGAAAAAAGTATAGGGTACACCTTTAAAGATAAGAATCTTCTAAAGAAAGCTTTAACCCATACCTCATTCGCGTATGAAAATAAACTCGAGAGTAATGAAAAGCTAGAGTTTTTAGGAGATAGCATATTAGAATACATATCAAGTAAGTACATATACAATAATTATAAAAAGCTAAAAGAAGGTGAAATGACTAAAGTTAGAGCAGAAGTAGTTTGTGAGGATAGCCTATATAAAGTAGCTAAATCTCATAATTTTAGTGATTTTATTTTAGTTGGTAAGAGCGAAGCGAATAGTGGAGGAAATTTTAAACCAGCTATTTTAGCAGATAGCATAGAAGCAACTATAGCAGCTATATATTTTGATGGAGGATTAGAAGAGGCTGAAAAATTTATAATAAATAATCTAAAAACAGCGATAGAGGAATCTACAAAACACGTAGGAATGAAAGACCACAAAACGGTTTTACAAGAAAAATTGCAAGTCCATGGAGACATATGTATAAAATATACAGTTATAAAAGAAACAGGGCCAGACCACGATAAAACATTTACTGTAAAAGTAGAGGCAGATGGAAAGGAACTAGCTATAGGAGAAGGTAGAACAAAGAAAAATGCTGAAATGGATGCTGCAGGAAAAGCATTAGAAAAATTTGCAAAAGGGGACGGGCCTAAATTGTAAATAATTTTATGCAAGCAAGATAATGTATTTTTTATTCTAGTCTTCGGACCTTTGGCATCGTACAAACTGTAAAAACTTCATATTCATTCAGTTTAACAGTTTGTAAACTTGCCGGTCCCCACCTTGAGCACTCCGACTAAAATAAAAAATACATTATCTTGCTGAAATGCTAAAAGAACTTTTTGCAAAATAAGCCCGTCCCCTTTTGCTGAAAGTTAGGAACAGATAGGAGGTTAGCAATATGAAGAAAGAATACATCATACCAATTTTTGTACCACATTTAGGTTGTCCAAATAATTGTACATTTTGCAATCAAAAGAAAATAAGTGGGCAAACTAAAATGGTAACAAAACAAGATGTAAAGGATACAATAGAATATTATCTTAAAAACTTTAAAGATGACCATAAATATGTAGAAGTTGCATTTTTTGGTGGAAGCTTTACAGCAATAGAGAAAGAAAAGCAAGAAGAACTTTTGGAGGCTGTACAAGAATACATAGAAAACAAAAAAGTGCATAGTATTAGAGTATCTACAAGACCAGATTGTATAGATAAAGATATTCTAAAGAGATTAAAAAAGTATCATGTTAAAACAATAGAACTAGGAGTACAATCTACAAATAACTATATATTAAGTAGATGCAAAAGAGGTCATACAGGCGAAGATGTAAAAAAAGCATCAAAACTTATTAGAAGATATGGATTTGTACTAGGTCATCAAATGATGGTAGGACTTCCAGAAAGTACAAAACAAGACGAAATAAATACTGCAAAAGAGTTAATAAAACTAAAACCAGAAATCGTTAGAATTTACCCAGTATTGGTTATTAAAGATACTGAGCTTGCTGAAGAATACCAAAGAGGAGAATATACCCCTCTTACAGTAGGACAAGCAGTAGAAAGATGCAAAGAGATTGTAGATTTGTTTAATAGAAAAAAGATAACTGTTATAAGAATTGGATTGCAAAACACAGAAGAAATAACAGATCCAAGTTTAAAAGAAAGTAGTGTGGTTGCAGGACCATATCATCCAGCATTTAGACAATTAGTGGAGTCTAGTATGTGGTATGATAGCATAGTAAATGAGATAAAAAAGGTAAATGCAAAAGTAAAAAAGGTTAAAATAAAGGCAAACGACAAAAATGTAAATAACATTATAGGTCATAAAAAAGAGAATATAACAAAATTAAAAGAAGTTTACGATGTAGATGTAATAATAGAAAAAGATGATAATATAAAACCGGGCAAATTTGAAATGGAAATATTAGAGTCGTATGAGTAAGATATAAACTAAGAATAAAACACCTATTATTGGTAATAATACCAGTAACAGGTGTTTTATTCTTGAATATTTGCTTTCTAAATTTTACTGTTAGAAAAGCAGAAATAGTTAAAATGAAAGATATTTAAATTAGTTTTAAAGGAGAATCTAGTGAAGAAACTTACACGAACTCAAATTTTGATAAAAAAATATTTAAAAGAAGGAATAGAAATAATACTAGGGTGTGTGTTAATGGCATTAGGAACATCCTTGTTTTTATTACCTAATCAATTATCTTCTGGTGGATTTGCTGGTATTGCTACCATCATCTATTACTTATTTAACTTGCCATTAGGAACAACGATGTTAATTTTAAACATACCATTAATTATACTAACCATAATAAAGGTAGGAAAAGAAACGGCAATCAAAGGTGTTATAGGAACAATAGTACTATCTACTTTTATAGATATATTTGAAACATTTAATCCATTAACCGAAGATAGATTACTTGCTTGTATTTATGGTGGAATACTTATTGGACTTGGAACAGCTATAGTACTAAAGGCGAATGCTTCAACAGGAGGAACCGATTTACTAACATACATTATTAGAGCATATAAACCACACTTTAAAGCAAGCAATTTAATTGTTATAGTTGACATTAGTATAGTATTCTTAAATGTATTGTTCTTTAGAGAAATAGAAATAGGATTGTACTCTGCAATAGCAATATATTTAAGTGGCAAAATGATTGATATTGTGTTTGAGGGAATTTATTTTACTAAAACTATGTTTATAGTTTCAAACAAATATAAAGAAATTGCGCAAGAGATAGGACAAAAGTTGGATAGAGGAAGCACAGCAATTTATGCAAAAGGAATGTATACTAGAGAAAGAAAAATGATGCTGTGGTGTGTAGCTTCAAGAGGAGAAGTAGCAAAGATAAAAGACATTGCACAGGAAATAGACCCTAAAGCATTTATAGTAATATCAAGCGCAAGAGAAGCTTGGGGAAAAGGATTTAGGTAGGAAGAGAGTGTTGGGGTGTTTTACACTTTTTATTTAATACAATAAAAAAATTTGCAAAAAGTATTTACAAATTATGTAAATTATGATATGTATATATTAAATTTTTATATGAGGAAGGAGCAACGAGTATGAAAGAATTATTTAATATTAAAGCTACAGAGAAAAATATGAAAGACATAGTAAATAAATTAAAAAAATCAGAAGAGGAAATTGAAAGAGGAGAAGGAATAGAAGCTGATATATTTTTTAAGGAGTTGAGACAAAAGTATGACTACTAATTTCTATAATGTAATAATTACGCCTACAGCATATAGAGAGATTAGTAGAATTTATGAATATATTACAGAAGATTTATGTGCTGAAAATGCAGCTAAAAGAATAATGAAAAAAGTCGAAGAGGAAATACAAAAGTTGAAGTATACGCCTAGAATGCATCAGAGAATTAAAAAAATAGATGATTTAAAACGAACATATAGAAGAATAGTCATAAAAAATTATGTATTACTCTATACAATAGATGAAGAAACTAGAACAGTCTTTATTTCACATATGTATTACGGTGGAAAAAATTACATAGATAATAAATTTTAAATCAAAACATTTATTTCTTTTTAAAATCCATTAAAAATAATTAAAAAAATATTTAACACAAGTATGAACAATACTTTTATTTGCTGTGTGCAATGAAGTCTATAAAAAATTGTATCAATAAAGTTGTTATCTAAAAAATTCTATGCTAAAATAAAGGAGGAAACAGTATGGAAAAAACACTTACAAGAAAGGACGGAAAGCATAAATGCAAGAACAACAATATGAACTAAACAATATACCTTCATTTAATTCAAAACATATATTTGAATGTGGCCAATGCTTTAGGTGGGACGAAGAAAGCGATGGCTCATACACAGGTATAGTAAGAAAGAACGTAATAAATGTTAAACAAGTGGAAAACAGAGTTAAATTTTCTAGTTATGGTGTAGATAATTTAGAAAAATTAGTAATAAATTATTTTGATTTAACTAGAAGCTATGAAGAAATAAAGGATAAGCTTTCAAAAATAGATGAGCATTTAGCAAGAAGCATAGAATATGGAAGTGGCATAAGAATCTTAAATCAAGATTTATGGGAAACAATTATATCTTTCATAATTTCAGCTAATAACAATATACCAAGAATAAAGGGAATAATAAATAGAATATCTAAAAATTATGGAGAGAAAATCGAGTGGAATGGAAAGGAATATTACACTTTTCCTATGGTAGAAGAATTGGCTAAAGCAAGTGTAGAAGATTTGCGAGCTTTGGGCTTAGGCTTTAGAGATGTGCGTGTATATGAAACTACTCGTAAAATTCTAGAAAAGCAGGTAGACTTAGAAGAGCTTCATAAGGAAAAGGATACTCAAAAAGTAAGGGATATATTGCTTACTCTTGATGGTGTAGGACCTAAAGTGGCAGATTGCATACTTCTATTCTCAACCTTAAAAAGGTTTGATGTATTTCCAATAGATGTATGGGTTAGAAGAGTAATGAATGAGTTATATATAAAGAACGAGGATGAAACAAAGGTAAGTAAAAAAGAAATAGAAAAATTAGCTAAAGAAAAATATGGCAACCTAGAGGGCATAGCACAACAATATCTGTTTTTCTGGAAAAGAGATACGGCTTAGGATATAAGCTAAATATACTAAGAGGTGCTATTGAAATATCTAAAATTATAATTTCTGTACGCATTTTAAAGTATAGAAAAATAAAAAACTAAGTACATAATTGTGCGAGCCATAGAATAGCAAAAAAGGAGAAATTTATGAGTTTAAGAATTATATATGGAAAATCTGGTACTGGAAAAAGTACATATATTTGTAATGAAATAGCAGAAAAAATAAAAAATGGAAACAGAAAAATATACATAATAACTCCTGAGCAATTTTCTTTCACGGCAGAAAAGAAATTGCTTGATGCACTAGATACATCTTCTGTTATACAGGCAGATGTACTAACTTTTAATCGTATGGCATATAGAGTAATAAAAGAAACCGGAAACAAAAATTTATCTAATTTGTCTTTAACAGGCAAGTCTATGCTAATATATAATATTCTTTCCAAAGAGAGAAATAAGCTAAAATTTATAGGCAAGTCTAACGAAAATGTAAGCTTAGTAGAAACACAAATAACAGAGTTTAAAAAGCACGGCGTTACAGTAGAAAGTCTGAAAGAGATTATAGAAAAAACAGAAGACAAATATTTGCAAACTAAACTAACCGATATGCTAATGGTTTACGAAAAATATACTGAAAATATAAATGACAAATACATAGACGAAAACGACAATTTAAGTATTTTAGCAGATAGGCTAGACTTAGTCAAAGATTTTGATGATGCAGATATTTACATAGACGAATTTGTAGGCTTTACTCACCAAGAGTATGAAATTATAAAAAAGCTACTAGTTAAAGCAAATGAAGTAAATATAACAATTTGTACAGATGATATTAACTTAAGCCTAAATCAAGATACAGATATTTTCTATAGCAACAAATTAACAATAGATAAACTTTATTATATTGCAAGAGAAGAAAATGTAAAAATAGAAAAGCCTATAGTTTTAGACAAATGCTATAGATTTAAGAATAAGGAGCTAAGCCATTTAGAGGAAAATATATATGCATTTCCATATACACAATACAGAGAAAATGTAGAAAATATAGAACTATTTTTGGCTAAAAATCAATATTCGGAAATAGAGCACGTAGCAGAAAACATAGTAAAACTCGCAAGAGACAATGGGTATAGGTATAACCAAATTTCAGTTATAACTAAAAATCTAGATGAATATTCAAACTTATGCAAGATTATTTTTAGTAAATACAACATACCAGTATTTATTGATGAAAAAAAGGACTTTAGCCAAAATATATTAGTAAAATATATCTTATCGCTAATTAACATCTTTGCTAAGAACTGGTCAGAAGAAAGCGTTATAGAGTATATGAAATCAGGTTTAACATCCGAAATAGATGACGATGATATATATATACTAGAAAATTATGCCTTAAGATGGGGCATAAAGGGTAATAAGTGGTATGCAAAAGAGCCTACATTTTACAACGAAACAGAAGAGGAACAAAACAAAATAATTCATATAATGGAAAAGGTAATAAAGCCATTGTTACGACTTAGAGACGAGATAATGGGAGAAAGAAACTATAAAAATATTACAGAAAAGTTGTATCAGTTTTTAATAGATAATCAAATAAATGTAAAGATAAATAACGAAATAAAGCACTTAGAAGAAATTGGAGAAATAGAAAAAGCACGAGAATATGAAACTAGCTATAAAACTGTAATAGAGCTACTGGACGAAATTGTTTCAATCTTTGGAGAGGAGAAAGTAAGCTTTGACAAATATGCAGACATTCTAAAAACGGGACTAGGAAATAGTAGCTTAGGAAAATTGCCAAGTACACAAGACCAAGTAACTGTGGGAGATGTGGATAGGTCTAGGAATCATAGTATAAAAGCTGTATTTATTATAGGACTAAATGATGGTGTTTTTCCAAGCATCAACAAAGATGAAGGATATTTTAATGATAAAGATAGAGAAACATTAAAACAATATGGAGCAGAACTTGCAAAAGGCACGATGGAGAAACTATATGATGATAACTTTAACATATACAAAGCATTTTCAACAGCAGAAGAGAAAGTGTATTTATCTTATGTGTCATCTGACTTAGAGGGAAAAGGACTAAGACCATCGATTTTAGTAAACAGAGTAAAGAAAATATATACTAAATTGCAAGAGAAAAGTGACATAATTTCAAAGCAAAGTGAAGTTATAACAGAGTTTAGTACTTTTGAGGAATTATTAGCAAACCTAGAGGCCTTTAGAGATGGAGAAGAAATAGATAAAAAATGGTTTGAAATATACAACTATTATGCAGAAAGTCCAGCGTGGAAAGAAAAATTAGAAAGCAATTTAAAAGCATTAAACTTTAGTATAAAAGCAGACAAAATTAAAAAAGAGTTGGTAGACAAGCTATATGGAAATACTCTAAAAACTAGTATATCAAGACTAGAGCAATACAAATCTTGCCCATTTTCATACTATTTAAAATATGGACTTAACTTACAAGAAAGGCAAGAATTTAAAGTACAAGCAATCGATACAGGAACCTTTATGCACGACGTAATAGATAGCTTTTTTGATAAAATGCAAGAAAGAGGCAGAACTGTAAAAGGCATAAGTGACGAGGAAGAAGATGATATAGTAGACGAAATTATAGAGGAAAAGCTTGGTCTAAAAAAGAACTACATTTTCACAGGAATACCAAAATACAAAGTATTAGCTAGTAGACTAAAAAAAGTAGTAAAAAAATCTATTAGGTATATAGTATATAGTTTAAAATATAGTGACTTCGAGGTAATGGGGCACGAAATGGAATTTAAAAATGGTAAAGAGTATCCTGCAATAGAAGTTAAGCTAGACAATGGCAGAAAAGTAGAAATAACAGGAAAAATAGACAGAATTGACATTGCAAAAACCCCAGAAGGAAAATATATAAGAATAATAGACTATAAATCATCTGCAAAAGATATTAACCTAAATGAAGTAGTAGCAGGTTTGCAATTACAACTCTTAACATATTTAGATGCAGTATGCAATATAGAAGATGTAATGCCGGCAGGAGTTCTATATTTTAACTTAATAGACCCAGTAATAAAAACAGACAAGAACGTAACAGAGGAAAAATTGGACGAAGAAATACGAAAGCAATTTAAAATGAAAGGACTAATTTTAGCAAATGTGGACATAGTAAAAAAGATGGACAAAACACTAGAAAGTGGAAGCTCAAATATAGTGCCAGCATACATCGACAAAGAAGGCAATTTGTCCAAAAAGTCTAGTGCAATTACACAAAGTCAATTTGAATATTTGCAAAAATATATGAACAAAATACTAAAGCAAATTTCAGGAGAAATACTAACTGGAAATATTGATGTAAAGCCATATTATAAAATAAAGCAGGGGAAAACGCCATGCGAATATTGCAAATATAAATCAATATGTAATTTTAACACAGGCATATGCAAGAAAGAATACAACTATATTGGAAATGAAGAGAGAGAGTATATTTTGGAGAGAATAAAGGATGAGGTATAGCTTGATTTTGTTCATACAGTATTAAGCAACTATGTATATTTTTCAAATTTTTTCGAACCTTGGCGAAAGCAAACATATAACCACAATTAAAAAATTAATTTTTTAATTGTGCTCGTTTGCTCCAATTCGCACTCGCCTTATGTAAGGCTCGTTTGGTCGCTTACGCATTTCTACAAAAAATTTTAAAATATACATAGTTGCTTAATAAATAAGAAAATAAATCAGTGATTGGTGAAAGGAGTTAAGATGAAAGATTTAACTAATGATATAATAGTGCATAAAAATATAAATGGTACAGAGTTTATACAGTTTAAGAGATTAATTGAATTTCCAAATTTAAAACATTGCTATACATTAAGAAAAAATGGCATAAATGTGCAAGTAAAAAGTGGAGATAAAACGGAATTATTAGAAAGCTACAAAAAAGTATTGGATAGTTTAAATAATGACGAAAAATCTAATTTTAGTTCAAATAATTTGAATCAAGAAAATAATTTAAAAATAGAGAATATAGGCAGTATAAAACAAATGGAAAGTTTGCAAAAAGATAAAACTTTTACTATAAGCAATATAGTAAAACCACATCAAACTCATACAGATAAAGTAGAAGTAGTAAATAGTACTAGTGATACTTTTGAAAACGTTGACGGTGTAATAACAAACAAAGAAAATATATTACTATGTACATCATCTGCAGATTGTACTTCACTATTTTTCTACGATGATGAGAAAAAAGTAATAGGAGATGTACACTCTGGATGGAGGGGAACTCTACAAAAAATAGGGAAAAAGGCAGTAGAAAAAATGATTAGCGAGTATGACTGCAAGCCAGAAAATATAATTTGTTGTATATCGCCTTGCATTAAAAAATGCCACTTTGAAGTAGAAGAAGATGTAATGCAAATGTTTAAAAATGAATTTGCCTACACAAGCAGAATAGATGAAATAATTGAAAAAGGAAAAGTTGTAGATGGAATACAAAAATACAACATAGATACTACTCTAATAAATAAGATTATTTTAGCAGAAGTAGGATTACAAGAAAGCAACATTATAGATAGTAATATTTGTACTGTATGTGATTCAGACTTATTTCACTCATTTAGAGCCGACGGCGATGCTTCTGGAAGAAATGGAGCATTTATAGGAATGATGTAATAAATATAATTTTATACTAAAGCATAAGAAAAGTTGCTTCGCCACATGTGCATTTCGCTTCGCAAATATGCACAGCCCAAGGAAACTTAACATTGTAGTATAGGCAAAATCTGCGATTTTTCCTATACAATAAAAAATCTACCTTTTAAGGGTAGATTTTTTAACAGTAAAACTTAACATCATCTAGTTGATAAGTTTCTTTCCATTTTGAAATAATATAAAAATAATTTGATGCAATTGTTTCCATTATGGCATTTAAATCTTTATCTGGAATTTTACTATTATTATTTGCTAATATACAACCACCACGTTTCGTAAGCCATACTTTAGTAGAATTAGGTATAGGTCTTCCTTTAGAAATATGTACATGGATTGGTTCACTATTCTCATTTGACCAAAAGAAAACTTTATAACCGTAAAGTTCAAAAATACTAGGCAATTTTTATTCCTCCTTCACGAGCCCACTTATAAAAATATGGAGCTCCTTGTTCTACTACTTTTCTAAATAATTCTATTTCTTGTTCAGAATAATTTCCTTCTTTATAAGTGATTTTATAACTTGGAAGCTCAAATCTAACACTATCAAATCCATTTTCAGTAGGTCTCTCAAAATGAACAAATAATGTTTCTTCACCATTTTCATTTATTTTTATACTCGAAAAAACTACTTCTGTTTCATCAGAATATTTAACAAATGGATATACCATATTTACTCACTCTCCTTTTTGATACTTTTAG
Source organism: uncultured Clostridia bacterium (assembly GCA_944392445.1). GTDB lineage: Bacteria > Bacillota > Clostridia > TANB77 > CAG-508 > CALXVA01. Next base: position 7,856 of record CALXWT010000031.1, on the reverse strand, counting down.
TATATCATATTCTGAAATCATTTTCTATATTTTTACACAATAATTACCGTTTATCTAAAAATAAAACCACTTAAGTACATATTATTGAAAGCAATTGAAAGGTAGAATATAATAAAATAAAAAAGGAAAATAATATGGAAATAAAAATAACTACAAAAGAAGATTCAACTTTAAAATATGATGAAATTCACATAAGCATTGAAGCAAATAAAGTTACACAAATAAATAAACTAATAGAATATATAAATTTGTATTCTAAAAAAATTAAAGCATATAAAAATAATGAAATCATAGAACTAAACTTAAATGATGTTATTACATTCTATAGCGATAAAAAGAATAATTACTGTAGAACCAAGGAAGAAACCTATCGAATAAAATATAAATTATACGAAATAGAGAATATTACAAAAGATTTTATAAGAATTTCAAAAAGTACTATAGTTAATATCAATCATATAAAATGTTTTGATATAGGAACTACAGGAAGTGTAATTGTAAAGTTGGATGATGGAACAAATGAATTGGTATCAAGAAGAAAGATAAAAGATGTAATGAGATATTTAGATGAAAGGAGTATATAGAAAATGGAAAAGATAAAACTTGTATTTAGAAACATAATATTTTACATTATAGGCTATATAGTATTTTATCTAATATGTATACTTACAACAATAGTAGTTATGAAATTGACTGGAGCAAAAAATATATATGAACTTACAATAGAGATGTGCAATAATTATTTCTTTATTATAACCATAATTTATACAATATTATTTGTCTTGTTAATATTGTTAATACATATATATGATTTAATTTCAATAAAAAAGTTAAACAAAAAGTTAAAAAAATTAAGGAGGGGGTAAGGTTGAAAAAGAATTACAATTTTGACGTTGTCAAACATCATTTAAAATTTAATCAACGTACACAGAGTACGCCTCATAAATTTTAAACTCGTTTTCCTAGTCAAAATTTAATTATTTTCCAACCAGTTTGTGCCTTAGGAAAGGAATGAGATTAAAAATGAAAACAAAGAGAAAAATTGTAATAGTAGTAATTGTAATAGCAATTATAGTAGCAATAGGAATAGGAGTATATAGTGTACTATCTAGTCATTTATTTACACTAGATGGAAAAGTGGTGCAAGATGGATATGATGAACTTATTGACAGAATTAAATTAATGCAGGATGGAGAAACAAAAAACGAAGTAATAGAACTTTTTCAAAATGTAATAAAACCAGAGGACTTAAATAGTTTATATTAAAAGATAAAAAACTTGGAGATTATTAAAATTTCCAAGTTCTTTTGTGATTATAGGCTTAAATAATTTTGAGATTTATGCATTCTTTAAGCTTGATAATAATAAAAAATAATGATGTAACAATAATATTACAAATAGAATATTTATTGACAATATTATGTTGATATTATACAATATAAATATAAGTAATAAATTGCTTAGATGTAAACATAAGAAATTCAAAATAAAGAGGAGGAAAATGATAAATGATAAATAATACAAATGAAAAAGGTATTACACTAATAGCACTTATAATTACTATTGTTATATTAATAATATTATCGACAATAACAATTAATTTGTCATTTGGAGAGAATGGATTAATACAAAGAGCAGAAGATGCAAAAGTGCTAACAGACCAAGCAACAACTGAAGAACAAGGAAAACTAAATGATGTAATTGACATACTTGATGAAATACTGCAAGATACAGGAACAGAAGGAGGAGGATCAGAAGAAGACTCGGGTGATGCTTCTGATGTAACTAAAGTTTCTGACGCAATAAAAAATGAAGAAAAATTTAAAGATACTACAAAAGTAAAAGACGATTTAAACAATATTATAATAATCCCAGGAGGGTTTACTATCGCAAAAGATAGTGGAACAAAGGTAGAAGATGGAATAGTAATAGAAGATGTAAATAAAAATCAATTTGTATGGATACCAGTAGGGACATATAATGTTTCTAACTCAGAAGGGAATACTATAACATTAACAAACAATTTAAGTAGAAGAACTTTTTCAGAAGATAAAGCTATAGAAGTAAGTGGAGATGAAAAGATTGTTTTAGCTTCAACAACTGGCTATGGAGAGTATCATTATTATGGAGAAGGGGCAGAGGCAAGTGAAGAAGATGAGTACTTTGATAAAACTGGAATTGATATCAATTCTTTCAAAGCAAGTGTGGCAGAGAGAGGAGGATTTTATATTGGAAGGTACGAAGCGGGAACAGAAACTGAAAGAACAAGTAATAATGTAAGTTTAACTAAACCACTAGTACAAAATGATAAGTATTCATATGTAAGAATATCAAGAGATGAAGCAATAGAACAGGCAAATGACATGTACAATGCAGATGATTTTGTAGTAAGTCAATTAATAAGTAGTTATGCATGGGATACAGCATTAAACTTTATATGTCAAACAAATGAAGAAGGATATACTTTAGCTATAACAAATGACAGTAGATATGGAAATATAGCAACAGGTGTAAAGCAAAAAACTGGACAATATAAGGTGGAAAATGAAACTTCTGATGTATATAGCAATATATATGACTTATTAGGAAACTGTACTGAATGGACAACAGAATTCCAAGCTTATCAATTTGCAAATGGTTATGTGTATAGAGGAGGAAACTATGCAGCTGATTTAAGGATTGATACAACATATCCATCATACCGTATTTCAGGTGGAACAGCAACAAAAGTAACATCAATAACATTTAGAATCCAGCTATATGTTAAGTAATATATGTTTTTAGTAGATTCAATATCATAAAAAGTAGTTATAACTTAACTACTTTTTTCTTGCTAATAATCCAAAATAATGATAATATATATTAGAAAAAAATATATTTACGAAAGGAATAAATATGTTCGAAAAAATAAAAAAAGGTGACACAGTAGGAGTAATTGCTCCATCATCAAGAATAGATGAAGATGATTTAGAGCCAATAAATAATTCTGTATTATTGATGGAAAGTACAGGCTTAAAAGTAAAATTTGCGAAAAATGCATTTAAAAACACATTAGGATATGGAGCAACACCACAAGAAAAAGCAGAAGATATAAATGAGATGTTTGCAGATAAAGATGTAAAGCTTATATTTTGTGTAAGTGGTGGTTTTAATTCTAATTCAACATTTGAATACCTAGACTATGATTTAATAAAAAATAATCCAAAGCCTTTATGTGGTTTTAGTGATAGTACATCTATAGAAAATATTATTTATGCAAAAACAGGGGTAATAACCTTTAATGGTGCTACATTTAAAGCATTAACATCATGGGAAACACCTTATGCTTATGATGAAGTTGTAAAAAGATTTATGCACGGAGATATGAGTCTTGGTAAAGAAGATGATGAATACATAGAAATAAAGCCAGGCATTGCAGAAGGAATACTAGTTGGAGGAAATTTAAGCTTAGTAAATGAAATGTCTAGTGGAAAATATTGTATTGATTTTACAGATAAGCTATTATTCATAGAAGAATTCTGCTTAGAAACTCCACCAGAACTTGCATTTAACTATTTATACAATATGAAACAAAACGGAGTATTTGATAAAATAAAAGGCGTATGGGTAGGCAATTATGATGGAAGCGTAGCATTAGAAAAAATATTATTAGATGTGTTAGATAATAAATATACATTTCCAATAATAAAATCTAACAACTTTGGACATACCGAAAGAAAAACAGTTATACCAGTTGGTGGGAAAGCAAGAATAGATACTAGCAAAGAAGTAAAAATAGAAATTACAGATAATTTTATGTAAAGCAATTTGCAAATGGGGACGGACCTGTTTTGCAAAAAAAATGGCTAAAACGTAAGTAAAAACTGGATTGTAGGATAAAAAAATTTATCCAGAATAAATAGGGAAACTAATCTTAGGAGGAAATATTAAATGTACAACAATTGGGAGGATTTAGAGCAATCAATAGAAAATTGCAATAAATGCAAATTGTGTAAAACCAGACTTAACATAGTATTTGGAACAGGAAAAAGAGATGCAGATATAATGCTTATCGGAGAAGGTCCAGGTGGGGACGAGGACAAGCAAGGCATTCCATTTGTGGGCAAGGCAGGTAAGCTTATGGATAAGGCTTTTGAGGGATTAGGATTAGATAGGCAAAGCGTGTATATAGCAAATATTGTAAAGTGCAGACCACCTGCTAATAGAGTGCCAGAGGATGATGAAACAGAAGCCTGTTTGAATTATCTACGAAATCAAGTAATTTTAGTAAAACCTAAGATAATTGTTTTATTAGGAAGTACAGCACTAAAAAATATATGTGGAAAGGAATTTGGCATAACAGCATACAGAGGAAAATGGATAGAAAAAAGGGGAATATTATATATGCCAACTTGGCACCCAGCAGCTCTTTTAAGAGATGAAAATAAAAAGATAGAATTTTGGAAGGACTTAAAAGAGGTTGTAAGAAAATACAACGAGATTATGAGTTGATGCGAACTTAAGAGATGTTTGATTGTGCAAGATGTAAAATTTTGTGATATATTTTTGTAGGTGAATAGATTTTAGAAGTAATAAAACATTATAAAAATATAGAAAAACTTTATCATAACATGGAGAACAATATTAAAAATAGTAGGGAGAGTAGTAATTTATGGAAAACGAATATTATAAGCCAATCGACTATGAACTATTAGACAAGAAAACAGCATATAAAGGAAAACGAATTACAGTAGAAGAATTACACTACAAGAATCCAAGAACAGAACAAATTATATATAGGGAACACGTACTCGCTGGACACGCAGCAGTAATAATTCCAGAAACTGATGATGGTGAATTTATAATGATAAAAGAACCACGTACACCTATTGGAAAAACGGTTATTGCCTTTCCAGCAGGTATGATAGAAGAGGGAGAAGATTCAGAAGAAGGTGCATTAAGAGAATTAGAAGAAGAAACAGGATATAGAGCAGGAAAAATAAAGAAATTAAGAGACGTATATCCTGCTATAGGATATTCTAACGAAAAAGTAACTATTTTTTTAGCAAAAGATTTAGTAAAAACTCATAGGCACTTAGATGAAACCGAAGATATAGATGTAATAAAGATTCCTATAACAGAAATTAAACAAATGCTAGATAATGGAGAAATAAGAACTTCTAGCGAGGAAATAGGGCTATTGCACTATTTCTTATATGAAGACAAATAATAAGAATACAGAATAGTTAGTCAAATAGATTGCAATTAAGTATTGGTATACTATATAATAAATAATATTTATATAATTATAATTATGAAGATGATAAAGACAAGAGGTAGAAAGAGATGAACGAAGAAATACAGAAATATACAGAATATTGTTTAAATTGCCCAGTAAAACCATGTAGCAATAAAGGTTGTCCATTAAATAATGACATTCCAGCTTTTATAAAACAGGTTAAAGAGGGAAATGTAAAAGAAGCATATAAAATATTATCAAAAACCACAGTGCTAGGCAGTGTTTGTGGAAGAATATGCCCACACATGAAACAATGTGAAGGAAGTTGTGTAAGAGGTATAAAGGGCGAGCCAGTTAATATTGGAAAAATAGAGGCTTACGTTTTTGATGAAGCTTTAAAAAATGAATGGTATAAAGAAATAGAAAAAACAAATGAATTAAAAGGAAAAACTGTAGCAGTAATAGGTGGTGGTCCAGCCGGACTTACATGTGCTAGTTTTGTAGCAAGAAAAGGAGCAAAGGTGGTTATATATGAAAAATATAATCATCTTGGAGGAATACTAGAGCACGGAATACCAGAATTTAGACTAGATAAAGACGTATTAGAAAAAACTATTAAATCAATTTTAAATGAAGGTATACTTGATATTAGTGTAGAATATGGCAAAGAATTGGGCAAAAACTTGAGCTTAGACGAGTTAGAAAATAAATATGATGCTATATTCTTAGGATTTGGTGCAAATATACCATCTAAAATGAACATAGAAGGAGAAGAGCTAAATGGAGTATTTGGAGGAAATAGTTTATTAGAAACAAGGAAGCATCCATCATATACAGGTAAAAAAGTTGCTGTAATAGGTGGAGGAAATGTAGCAATGGACTGTGCTAGAACTATAAAAAGAATGGGCGCAGATAAGGTATTTGTAATATATAGAAGAGCAGAAAAACAAATGCCAGCAGAAAGAAAAGAAATAGAAGAGGCAAAAAAGGAAGGAGTAGAATTCTTATTCCAAAACAATATTGTGAAGATACTTGGAAATGAAAAAGTAGAAAAGGTAGAGTGCATTAAAACAGAATTGGTAAAAAAAGAAGGAGAGACAAGAGAAGTACCAGTAAATATAGACGGAAGCAATTACGAGTTAGATATGGATTATGTGGTGATGGCAGTAGGTTCAAGTCCAGAAAAAGATGTTGTTGATTCACTAGGACTAGAGTTAAATAAATGGGGATACATAAAAGTAGATGAAAGCCATAGAACATCAAAAGAAAAAATATATGCAGGTGGAGATTTGGCAGGAGACAAAGGAACTGTGGCTTGGGCAGCAAGAGCAGGAAGAGATGTGGCAGAAGCCGTGGACAAAAGGCAGTAGTCCCTTTTGTCCACAATTTTACTTGCTTAATTCAACATTTGCAGTTAAAATTGCTTTAACTTTTCTAAAGAATTTAGCAATTTTAGAATTGCTTACAACTGTCAAATTAGTATTATTTATAATTTTTTCGTATTTAGCATCTAAATCCATCATCTTATTTATATAAAACTCATTGAATTCAGAGTAATCATCAGAAATGCCAATATAATTTTTATAATTATATAGTCGTAATCTATATTCATCAATGTCTGCTGTAGTTAAAATTTTATTAAATTGAGTATTAAAGAATGATGTAAATATTAGTTTTTGTGTTTCAAAGAATATTTCTTTTATCTTTTTCTTGTAATTCTCCACTTTTTTAGCAACCTTTTGAGCCTTCATAACCTCTAATTCATCATACATTAGTTTATTATTAAGCTTAATTGCTTTTTCTTCGGCTTCCATTATTTTGTCCATATTACTTTCTATTTTTAATAGACTATCAACTCCACATAAATTGGCAAATTTCTCTTTAAATACAGAAGAACCATAAAATGTGCTATCATACAATGCCTCTTCACCTGTAATGTATGCCATTTGTGCCACTAAATTACATAAAATTGGATAATATGATGGACTAATTGTTGGAAGTGATATACCATAATATTTAACAATTTCTTGTTCAGTATTAAGTGCTTTAGAAGCCATATATTGTACAGCACCTTCATTTAATGCCATACCACATATTTTTAATTCGCCAAAATCACATAAGCCTAATCTTACTAAATGACCTTTTTTATCTTTAATTTCTTGCAAATAATGAATAAATTCGTGTACTGCAAATTTTTCTAATTCCTCTATTTTAAGACCTTGTTTAAAATACATAGAAGAATTCTTATAAAAATATGTTGCTTCTGCAAATCCTTCAGGAATATCTGCTATATACATTGGTATTCTAGATAATGCTATAAATAGATTTTGAAATATAAAATTTTGATTAGGGAAAGCTTTGCATAGCTTCTCTGCAATATCTCTAGATATTGAATTTACACTTAATGTGTCTAACTTGCCTACTACTGTAATACCATCCTTTTTTAAATCTGATTCTATACTCATATACGTATTTCTCCTTAGTAATTCATATATCAACATTATACTACATAAAAAGCAAAAGTAATATTACATTAATATTACTTTTGTGTTACAAAATTGTTACATACTACCGAGTCATCAATAATACCTATTTCACTACAATGTTATAAATTTTATTTTTAACATAAATTTCCTTT
>CALXWT010000030.1 GCA_944392445.1 uncultured Clostridia bacterium | reverse complement strand
ATTACAGAATTCATTCCCTAAGAGTAGCCTAATATAAACTTAATCAAAAAGTGTCTAACTTTTTGGGTTCAGTTCAAAGCTATTTCTTATTTTTTTATAAAAGTACTTGACAAAACGAACAAACGGTTGTATTATATTAAACGAAAACACAAACAAGGTTTCGTAAGGAGGAATAACTATGATATCTACATTACATATTAAAAACATAGGAATTATAGAAGATTTGTCTATAGATTTTAATGAGGGATTTAATGTGCTTACAGGAGAAACTGGTGCTGGAAAAACATTAATAATTGGTGCTCTAGGAGTTATAGCAGGTGGAAGATTCTCAAAAGAAATGATTAGAAACGGAGAAAAATATTCTTTTATAGAAGCAAGTATATTTTGCCCAGAAAATCCTAATTCCATAGATGGAAATATCATAGTATCAAGAGAAGTATATACAAACGGCAGAAATTCGTGCAAAGTAAATGGACGTTTAGTAACAGTAAACGAACTAAAGGAACTTATGTCAAATGTTATAGATATACACGGACAACAAGACAACCAAAATCTATTAAATTCAAATAAACATATTTCATATTTAGACGACTTTATAGGAAAAGAAATACTAGAACTAAAGGATGAATATTCTAAATTATATAAAAGATACAACGAAATTAATGCAGAATTAGACAAAAATTATGGAGATGACAAAGAAAAGGAAAGAAGGCTAGACTTACTTAATTACCAGCTTGAAGAAATAAAAAATGCCAAACTAAAAGTAGGAGAAGATATAAAGCTTAATGAAGAACATAATTTAATGAAAAATTCTGAGAAACTACAGGAGAATCTACAAGAAATAGACGAAAACCTAAATAACCAAGCTGTAGAAAGTGTATCTAATTCAATAAGATGCTTGGAAAAAATTTCAAACTGTGGGGAAGTATATGAAGAAAAACTATCAGAATTAAAAAATATATATTATGAAATACAAGAACTTGCAAGAGATATATCTAGTATGAAAGAAGATATATTTTTTGACGAAGAGCAAAGAGATAATGTAGAAAAAAGGTTGGACGAAATATTTTCACTAAAACGAAAATATGGAAATAGCATAGAGGAAATATTAGAGTATAAAGAAAAATTAGAGCAAGAAATTAACGAAATAGAAAATTTAGATGAAATAAATGCTAAACTAAAACAAGAAAAAGAAGATGTAAAAAAACAAATGATAGAATTATGTTCAAAAATGAATTTACTTAGGAACGAGTATGCTAAAATTATTTCAAACAAAATCAATGCAGAACTAAAAGACCTAGAAATGAGTACTGCAACATTAAGAGTTGCAGTAGAAAAGATAAAAGATTTTAATGCAAACGGATTAGACAAAGTAGAATTTATGATATGCACAAATAAAGGTGAGGAAGAAAAAGAATTATGCAAAATTGCATCAGGTGGAGAAATGTCTAGAGTAATGCTTGCAATAAAAACAGTTCTTGCAGAAGTGGATAAAGTATCTACATTAATTTTTGACGAAATTGACACTGGTATTAGTGGAAAAGCTGCAAAGGCAGTAGGAGAAAAATTGAAAACAATATCAAACAATCATCAAGTAATGGTAGTTACACATTCGGCATCTATAGCAGCAAAAGGAAAATATAATTATTATATAAGCAAAAAAACAACAAACGAAAAAACATATACAGAAATAAAAAAATTAAACGAGGAAGAGGTTGTAGAAGAAATTGCAAGAATTTCTTCAGGAGATATTACAGAAATTTCTATTGCACATGCAAAAGAATTGAGAAAAGTATCTTAAATCAAAATGGAGGCACGTACTTAAGTTTTGTACTTTTGGGGCATTTATAATGACTATTTCGGGTTAGAGTAAACTTCTAAAAAAAGTATTTCAAATATGTCGGTCCAGCTACTTTTTCGTAGAAATTCTAAAATAATTTTATGGCACCCTTCCATCAGAGATGAACTCTTTCCATAAAATTATTTAAGAATTTCTAACTCAAAGTACTCTCCATTCCATATTTTCATACTTTTTTTAGAAGCCAACTCTAACCCTATATATTTAGTTTTTTAATTTCCAAAGTACAAAACTTAAGTACGTGCCTCCATTTTCTCTAAATCTTTCCAATAATTGGTTTACAAAAAAAACAAAATAGTATATAATATTTTACGTACGTAAAGACTAAATGCGTACCAAATACTTAGAAAAGAAAAAATGAAAAAAAGCTAGCTAGAGCTAATAACTAGCTCGAATGGAGGAAGATATTATGAGCGAAAACAACAATGCAGAACAAGAATTAGATTTAAACCAACTAATGAAAGTAAGAAGAGAAAAATTAGATAAATTAAAACAAGAAGGCAAAGATCCATATAAAATAACAAAATTTAATAGAACACATACAAGTAAACAAATAAAAGATAACTATGAAGAATTAGAAGGAAAAGATGTAACTGTAGCAGGAAGAATAATGGCTAAAAGAATTATGGGAAAGGCATCTTTTTGCCACATTCAAGATAGTGAAGGGAAAATCCAAAGTTATGTTAGTATAAACGAACTTGGAGAAGAAAGTTATAAAGCATTTAAGGAAGACGATATAGGAGATATTATAGGTATAACCGGATTTGTGTTTAAAACAAAAACAGGAGAAATATCAATCCATGCTAAGGAAGTAACTCTACTTTCAAAATCTTTAAGACCACTTCCAGAGAAGTTTCATGGCTTAAAAGATACAGATTTAAGATATAGACAAAGATATGTAGATTTAATAATGAATCCAGAAGTTAAAGATACTTTTGTAAAAAGAGCCGAAATAATAAAAGAAATCAGAAAATTCATGAATGAAAAAGGATATATGGAGGTAGAGACTCCAATTCTTACAACTGTTGCAACAGGAGATGCTGCAAGACCATTTGTTACACATCACAATACACTAGATTTACAAATGTACTTAAGAATTGCGCCAGAATTAAATTTAAAAAGATTAATTGTTGGTGGATATGACAAAGTATTTGAAATTGGTAAAAACTTCAGAAATGAAGGAATGGATATCAAGCATAATCCAGAATTTACTAATATGGAATTTTATTCGGCTTATGAAGATTATAATGATATGATGAAAATGTCAGAAGAGTTAATTTCTACTGTCGCTAAAAACACATTAGGAACAACAACAATAACTTACGAGGATAAAGAGATAAATTTAGCACCAGAATGGAAAAAAATTACAATGATTGAGGCAATAAAAGAAGTAACAGGAGTAGACTTCAATACAATCAATACAGACGAAGAAGCACAAGCTATAGCAAAAGAAAAAGGTGTGCAATTTGAAGATATTAAAAATACAAGAGGACATATTATAAATGAGTTCTTTGAAACATTTGTAGAAGAAACACTAATTCAACCAACATTTGTAATGGATTATCCAGTAGAAGTATCACCACTTACAAAAAGAAAACAAGACGATCCAAGACTAGTAGAAAGATTTGAATTATTTATTGGTGGAAGAGAATATGGAAATGCATATTCAGAATTAAATGATCCAATAGATCAATATGAAAGATTTTTAAAACAAGTTGAGGCAAAAGAAAAAGGTGATGAAGAAGCAGGGGGAATGGACGAAGACTTTGTTAATGCACTAGAAATTGGAATGCCACCAACAGGAGGTATGGGAATTGGTTTAGACAGACTAATAATGCTACTTACAAATTCTGCTTCAATAAGAGATGTGCTATTCTTCCCAACAATGAAACCTTTAAATTAAAATAGTATAGGAGATAAATTATGAAAATATCTATTAATGCAATGCAGAGATTGTCTAAAATAAAAAATTCTGCTTATGATGCAATTAAAATAGAGTATTTATATCATTCAAATAAATTAGAAGGAAGTACATTTAGTAAGGAAAACTTAATTGATTTATTAGAACAAAAGCAAGTAAAACGGTGAGCATTTTTTAGATGATGTAATAGAAACTAAGAATTCATTGGAATTATTTGATAATGTTGTAGACACTTTAAAAGAACCTTTTGATAAATATCTTTTATGGAATTGGCATCGAATATTAAAAAAAGGAACTGTGGATGATGAAATAGACAATATAGGGAAATGGAAGAAGTATGAAAATAAATTATCAAAAACAGAATTAAAACTATGCGAGCCACATCTAGTAGAGAATAGTATGTTTAATTTGCTAGAAAATTGGAAGGAAAGTAGAAAAGATATTCTTGCGATAGCTGATTTTCATCAGAAGTTTGAACACATTCATCCGTTTCAAGATGGAAACGGTAGAATTGGTAGGTTTATTATACTAAGGCAATGTATAGAAAATTCTGTTGACCTTATTGCTATAGATGATGAATACAACAAAGAATATAGAGAAGCATTGTATAAAGCACAAACAACAGACAATATAGATTTACTGGTTGAAGTCTTTAAAAAATGTCAGAAAAGACTTGATGATAAATTAGCAGATTGGATACAAACAATAAAACAAGTGGAAGAAGAAGTTGAATAAATTAATTCATAGTTGTATACGTAAAAATTCTGACATAATAATGAGTTTATCGACTTTTACTATACAATTATTGGATGAAAATATGTACAATAAAAAGGGAAAGTTTGCTCAAATTTTATTAGAAAAGGATTTTAATTTATGTATATAGATAGAAGATTTATATTTTTAATTATAGCGTTAATGCTATTTAGCTCTTTTATTAACTTATTCTCAAGAGATGGAGCACTACTAGCTTTTGTTATTACTATTCCAGGAATACTAATAGCAATTACATTTCACGAGTTTGCCCATGCTTTTGCGGCAGACAGGTTGGGAGATGACACTCCAAGAAACCAAGGAAGACTTAATTTAAACCCATTTAAGCATCTAGATTTATTTGGTACAATAATGCTTGTATTTGCTGGTTTTGGATGGGGCAGACCTGTAGAAATAAATCCGCGAAACTTCAATAGGAATATGTCTTTATCAAAAGCAGAAGCAATTGTTGCAGCAGCAGGACCGTTAATGAACTTCTTAATAGCAATAATATTTGAAATTATATTATGCTTAATCATAAAATTTGCACCAGGAATTAATGTAATTGGAGGAATTATTTATTCATCAAATCAAGCAATAGGACTTGCAATGAATGTGGTAGAAAGTATAATAGCAATAAACATAGGACTTGGAGTATTTAATCTAATTCCATTACCACCACTAGATGGTTCAAAAATATTATGTGGATTTTTACCATATAATGCAAGAAATTGGATGGAGTCACATAGCCAAATATTTGAAATAGTATTTGTAGCTTTATGGATTGTAGGAATATTAAGCTTAATAGTTTCACCAATAATTTCAATAATAAATAATGGATTGACAAATCTATTTTTACAAATATTTGGAATAATATAAAAGTAGTAAGTTTATAAATTAGTAAAAAATTATTAAACTTTTGATAACTTTTTGGCAAATAATGATAGAATAAATTAGGAGAAATAATGAAAGATATAATCACATTAGGAATTGAATCAAGTTGTGATGAAACCTCTGTAGCAGTAGTAAAAAATGGTAGAGAGGTTTTATCAAATGTAATAAATTCACAAATAAAAATACACGAAAAATTTGGTGGTGTTGTACCAGAAATAGCTTCTAGAAATCATATAGAGGCTATTTCTGGTGTAACAGAGGAAGCCTTAAAACAAGCAAAAATTACATTTAATGACATAGACAATATTGCTTGTACGTATGGACCAGGATTAGTTGGGACTCTTTTAGTGGGTGTATCTTATGCTAAAGGTCTAAGTTATGCATTAAATAAGCCACTAACAGGAACTAATCATATAGAGGGGCACATTGCTGCAAATTATATAACTCATAAAGAATTAAAGCCACCATTTTTATGTCTAATAGTATCTGGTGGTCATACGCATCTAGTACATATACAAGATTATGATAAATTTAATATAATAGGAAAGACAAGAGATGACGCAATAGGAGAGGCATTTGATAAAGTTGCAAGAGTTATAGGGCTTGGATATCCAGGAGGTCCAAAAGTGGACAACTTAGCAAAAGAAGGGGAGCCAAACATAGAATTACCTAAAACACATATAGATGGCTTAGATTTTAGTTTTAGTGGTGTAAAAACGGCAATAATAAATTTGCATCATAAAAATTCAAATATAAATAAAGCAGATTTATGTGCAAGCTTTGAAAAATATGTAACAGATATACTAGTGCAAAATAGCTTAAAAGCAGCAAATGAACTTGGAACAAAAACTATAGCATTAGCAGGTGGTGTATCGGCAAATTCATATATTAGAAAAGAATTTCTAAAATTAGAAAATGATGGATACAAAATATATTATCCTGAACCAATACTTTGTACTGATAATGCTGCTATGATTGCGTCTGCAGGATATTATAGATATATGACTGGAGTAGTATCTAATTTAGAACTAAATGCCGTACCAAACTTAAAAATACAAGACTAAGAAAAAACATAAAAAAGAAGAACTTAGGTAGATAAAAATTATAAATTGTGATATTATGAATAGGAGTTAATATGTCAATATATGTAATAGCTGACCTACACTTATCATTTTTACATAATAAACCAATGGACATATTTGGTGATAATTGGGAAAATCATGCTGAAAAAATAAAGTATAATTGGATATCAAAAGTAAAAGATGAAGACTATGTAATACTTCCTGGAGATTTTTCATGGGAAATGCATCTAGAAGATACTAAACTAGATTTTGAATATTTAAATAATTTGCCAGGTAAAAAAATCTTGTTAAAGGGAAATCATGATTATTGGTGGACAACGATATCAAAAATGAACAGTTTTATACAAAAAAATAGCTTTAAAAACATAGGTTTTCTATATAACAATAGTTATCTAATAGAGGATAAAATAATTGTAGGAACAAGGGGCTGGAACATATTAGACACTGAAAGTGACAACAAAATGATAAAGAGGGAAAATGCAAGACTGGAATTATCAATCCAAGATGGAATAAAAAAATATGGAAATAATAGAGAAATAATAGCATTTTTGCATTATCCACCAATAAATAAAAATACTATAGAATATGGTAAAAATACAGAATTTATTAAAACATTAGAAAAATACAATATTCATAAATGCTATTATGGACATCTACATGGATTAGCTCATAAAGATGCAATTGAAGGTGACTTTCAAGAAATTGAATTTAAATTAGTAAGTGCCGACTATTTAAATTTTAATTTGTTCGAAATATAAATATAATATACTAAGTAAATAAGATGAGATTTTTTAGCATAATAAAAATTTGATAAATACCTATTACTAACAATATTGTTAATGATATAGTAAATGGCAAAAAAATGGTGTGAAACTATTGCAAAATAAAATAAATGTGATATAATAAATAAGCTTATTAGAAATATAACGTGAAAGGAATGAAAAAAATGAGCGTAAAAGTAGAAAATACAGAAAATAAAAACGAAGTAAAATTAACATTTAACATTGAAGCCGAAAAATTTGAAGAAGCAATGAAAAAGGTATATGTGAAAACTGCAAAATATTTTAATATACCTGGATTTAGAAAAGGAAAAGCACCAATGCAATTAGTAGAAAGACAATATGGTTCAGCTATATTTTATGAGGACGCTTTCAATGAATTAGTTCCAGATATATATGACGAAGCAATAAAAGAAAACAAAATAGAAGCAGTTAGCAGACCAAATATAGATATAGTTCAAATGGAAAAAGGAAAAGAATTAATTTTTACAGCAACAGTAGAAACAAAACCAGAAGTAGAACTTGGAAAATATAAAGGTATAGAAATTAAAAAAATAGAGTATAATACAACAGACAAGGATATAGAGCACGAACTAGGACATATGGCTGAAAGAAATTCTAGACTAGTAAGTATCGAGGATAAACCAGTAGAAAAAGGAGATATCACAACAATAGATTTTGTCGGCTCTATAGATGGCGTGGAATTTGAAGGTGGAAAAGCAGAAAATCACGAATTAGAGATTGGAAGCAATACATTCATACCAGGATTTGAAGACCAAATAATTGGAATGAAAATCGATGAAGAAAAAGACATCAAAGTTAAATTCCCAGAGGACTATTTCTCTAAAGATTTAGCTGGAAAAGATGCTATATTTAAAGTAACTTTACATGAAATAAAGAAAAAAGAATTACCTAAAATAGATGATGAATTTGCTAAAGATGTTAGTGAATTTGACACTTTAGATGAATTAAAGAATAGTATAAAAGAGAAATTAGATACAGAAAATACAGAAAAAGCTAAATACGAGACAGAAGAAGAAGCTATAAAAGTTGTATGTGACAATACAAAATTAGACATTCCAAACGGTATGATAGAATTAGAAATTGACAATATGGTAAAAGATATGGAAAATAGATTATCATATCAAGGATTAAACCTAAATCAATATCTTCAAATAATGGGTAAAACAGAGACAGAAATAAGAGATAGTTTCAAAGAACAAGCTGAAAAGAATATAAAATCTAGATTAGTTTTAGAAGCTATTGTTAAAGCTGAAAAAATTGAAGTTACTCCAGAAGAAGTTAGTGATAAAATAAAAGAAATGGCAAAACAATATGGTAGAAAAGAAGATGAACTTCTAGCAAACGAACAATTAAAAGAATATATCGAAGGAAATTTAAAAACAGAAAAAGCAATAGACTTTATAGTAAAAAATGCAAAAAAGAAATAATTAATATAGATGGTTAGGGGGAAATTATATTTATTATATATGCTGAATATAAAATAAAGAAATTTATCCACTAACCTTTTTTACACTATAGAAATATTCAAGACGAAAGAAAGTATTACGAGTAATGCGTATTTACAAAGCAAAATGCACTTATAAAAAATATTTTTCTTATATAAATTGTATAATATTTGATTATAAAAATAATTAGGAGGAATTAAAAATGGAGAAAAACAGTTTAGTACCTTATGTTATAGAGCAAACAGCAAAAGGAGAAAGATCTTATGATATTTTCTCTAGATTATTAAAAGATAGAATTATATTCTTAGGAGAAGATGTTAATAGTACAACAGCAAGTTTAGTTATAGCACAATTATTATTTCTTGAATCAGAGGATCCTGATAGAGAAATTAGTTTATATATAAATAGCCCAGGAGGCTCAATAACAGATGGAATGGGAATAGTTGATACAATGAACTATATAAAATGCCCAGTTTCTACAATTTGTGTTGGATTAGCAGCAAGTTTTGGAGCAGTACTTCTTGCAAATGGTGAAAAAGGAAAAAGATTTGCAACACCAAATGCAGAAATACTAATTCATCAACCATTAATTGGAGGCAACGGAATTGCAGGACAGACAACAGAAATTAAAATACAGGCAGAACATATGATTAAAACAAGAGAAAAGTTAAACAAATTATTAAGTGACAAAACTGGCCAAAGTATTGAGACTATAGAAAAAGATACGGAAAGAGACCACTGGATGACAGCCGAAGAAGCTTTACAATATGGACTTATTGATGGTATTATGGACAAGAGAAAGTAATTTTGAAGATAATTGCTTTTGACGTTGTTACTACAAATTAAAAATTTAATCAACGTGCCAAAAGCACGCCTCATAAATTTTTAATTTGTGTGCCTAGTCAAAAGACAATTCTTTTCAAAATTACAAGAATAGAAGAGGCAATATACCTTGTTTGCTTCGTTCTTGAATAGAAAAATTGGAATTTAGAAAGGAATTAAAAATGTCAAATAATAAGCAAAAAAATGTAAGATGTTCTTTTTGTGGAAAATCACAAGATGAAGTAGATAGAATAATTGCCGGACCAGGAGTGTTTATTTGTAGTGATTGTATAAAAGTATGTTCAAGCATTGTAGAAGATGACTTATATGATGACGATGAAATAAGATATACTACTACAGAAAAAGAGGAATTACCTAGCCCAGCAGAGATAAAATCAATATTGGATACGTATGTAATAGGTCAAGAGGAGGCTAAAAAAACTCTTGCAGTTGCAGTATATAATCACTACAAACGTATAAACAGTAAAGAAGAAAATAGTAAAGACGATGTAGAGCTTCAGAAAAGCAATGTGTTATTACTTGGCCCAACAGGTTGCGGAAAAACATTGCTTGCCCAAACACTTGCAAAAATCTTAAAAGTTCCATTTGCAATAGCTGATGCTACAACACTTACAGAAGCAGGATATGTTGGAGAGGATGTTGAAAACATATTATTAAAATTAGTTCAGGCAGCAGATTATGATATTGAAAAAGCTGAAAAAGGAATTATTTATATAGATGAAATTGATAAAATTTCAAGAAAATCTGAAAATCCATCTATAACAAGAGATGTAAGTGGTGAGGGGGTACAACAAGCATTACTAAAAATAGTTGAAGGCACAATAGCTTCAGTACCACCACAAGGGGGAAGAAAACATCCACATCAGGAATTTATACAAGTAGATACTTCAAATATACTATTTATATGCGGTGGAGCATTTGAGGGGTTAGAAAAAATTGTTCAAGAAAGAATTGGAAAAAAATCTATTGGATTTGGTGCAACAATAGAAAGCAACAAAGATTTAGATAAATACAAAGTATTTGAACAATTA
Source organism: uncultured Clostridia bacterium (assembly GCA_944392445.1). GTDB lineage: Bacteria > Bacillota > Clostridia > TANB77 > CAG-508 > CALXVA01. The sequence continues at coordinate 10,026 of CALXWT010000030.1, read as the reverse complement.
TTACCACAAGATTTATTAAAATTTGGTTTGATTCCAGAATTTGTAGGACGTTTACCAATAGTTGCAACACTTGAAGAACTTGACAGGCAAGCATTAATAGATATAGTTACAAAACCTAAAAATGCATTAGTAAAACAATATAAAAAACTATTAAAAATGGATAACGTTGACCTAGAATTTGAACCTGAAGCATTAGAACTAATAGTAGATAAAGCTATAGAAAGAAAAACTGGTGCAAGAGGATTGCGTTCAATCATAGAAGAAATAATGCGAGATATTATGTTTGATATACCTTCAAATCCTAAAATAGAAAAATGTATTGTTACAAAGGAAACTGTATTAAATGGTGCACCACCAAAACTAGTTATAAATAATAACAGGGAAGTAGCAAGAAAAAATAATATGAATAAAAGAGTGACCACTAAGAAGAATGTTACAACAGCGTAAGAAGAAAGAAGAGGTAAATTATGGAGAAGTTTTTGAAAAAAGCAGGTTGGACTTCAATAATAACTTCATTGGTACTAGCAATTATTGGAATGGTTATGATATATAATCCACAAACTACTATGCAATTTATTTCAACGGTTTTAGGAGTATTTTTTATAGTAATAGGAATAATTAAGTTAATAAACTATTTTGTCGCAAAAGGAAATTCTAGTATATTTAGTAATGACATAGCGCTAGGAATAATTTCAATACTTATTGGATTAGTAGTAATAGTTTACAGTAGTACAATAGAAAATCTGTTTAGAATCATGATAGGAATTTGGATTATATACAGTGGATTTACAAGACTCACATTATCATTTAAATTAAAAAATGTAAATGAAAGAATATGGGCATTTGTACTAATTTTATCAATACTAATGATTATAGGAGGAATTTATGTAACATTTTATCCAGGTGCACTAATGATTACAGTTGGTATTATATTACTAATTTATGCAGTAATGGATTTAATAGAAAGCTTTATATTTATGAGAAACATTAAGGATATGGAATAAAAAAACATACAAGAACTACTACTTTTTAATAAACTTAAAGTAGTAGTTTTTAAATTTATTAAAAATTTATGAAAAAGCTTTCTTTTTTTAGTAATATATTATATAATAAGTTAGTAAATTTATATAATCAAAGGAGGTTTATCATGGCAGGAGACGATGATAAAACTAAAATGTATAAAATACAGAATGAAAATACAGAAAAAAATATAAAAGAAAGTGGTAATGAAGAAACAAAGAAAATGAAAAAAGTAAAAACAACAAAAAAAGAAAAAAAAGCTAAAAAGCAAAAAAAACATCCTAAACTTAGATTGTTTATAAAAATATTTATAATATTAATTATATTGCTATGCCTAGCAGGAGCAGGTGTATTTGCAGCAATATTCTTTGGTGATACTTGGACTATAACAGAAGACGACTTAGTAATAAAAATGCAAAATTCTTATACTTATGATAATGAAGGCAATATATTACATGAACTTACTGGAGAAGAAAATAGACAGATAATATCATTATCAGAAATGGGAGAATACATACCAGAAGCATTTATAGCAATAGAAGATGAAAGATTTTATCAGCATAGTGGAATAGATTTAAAAAGAACAGCAGGAGCTATAGTTACATATATTTTAAATGGAGGTAGTTCTTCTTTTGGAGGAAGTACAATTACACAACAATTAGTAAAAAACTTAATGGATGATAACGAAGATAGTGTGAAAAGAAAAATAAGAGAATGGTCACGTGCATATAAAGTAGAGCAAATGTTATCAAAAAGTCAAATACTAGAACTATACTTAAATGAAATATTTATGGGTGGCACTGTATATGGAGTTGAAAGTGCAGCTAACTACTATTTTAATAAATCTGCAGATGAGCTAAGTTTAGCAGAATCAGCATTTTTAGCTGGTATAAATCATTCACCAAACTATTACAATCCATTTAATGGAGACGATAACGAAGAAGATATAAAAACAAGAACGAAAACAGTTTTAGGACAAATGCTAACTGTAACAGATGAAAACGGTCAAACTTTTATAAATCAAGAACAATATGATGAAGCTGTAGCAGAAGTAGATGAGGGTTTAGCTTTCAAAGAGGGAAAATTCTCATCAACATCGGACTTATCATTCTTGGAAGTAGATGCGATAAATCAAGTTATCGAAGACATGATGGAAGAATATGATATGGATGAGGATGCCGCTAAAGCTAGAGTATATAATAATGGATATAAAATATATACAACACAAGATAATGATATACAAGACAGAATGGAAGAAGAATACTTAAAAGATAAATATATAGTTGATGCAACTACGAAAAAAGGTAAAGAAAAAAACGAACATTCTCAATCTGGAATGGTAATAATAGATCATAGTACAGGTCAAGTTGTCGCAGAAGTAGGTGGACTTGGAGATGATTCACCTACTTATGGAACTAATAGAGCGACATCAATGATGAATGGAGGAAGGCAAGCTGGTTCTTCTATGAAGCCACTAGCTGCAGTTGCACCAGGATTGGAAAATGGAGTAATAACTGCTGCAACTGTATATGATGATTCATATACATTGTTTGGCAATTTTGATCCACAAAACTCAACGGGATATTTGGGACTAATTACTGTTAGAACAGCCATCGCAAACTCATCTAACATAGTAAACATGAAAATTTTATCAAATGTTGGAGTAAGGACAGGAAGAGAATTTTTAAATGAATTGGGAATGACACAATATGATGAAAGTGATGAAGAACTTGGTTTAGCATTAGGAGGAACTAGTCATGGAACCACTCCGTTACTAATGGCAGCAGCATATGCTACAATTGCACGTGGTGGAGAGTACATAGAACCAACATTTTATACAAAAGTAGAAGATTTAAATGGAAATGTAATCTTAGAAGCTAAACAAGAAACAAGAAGAGTTATGAGTGAAGGAAATGCTTATATATTATCTGACATTCTAACTTCTCCAGTTACAGATGGTACAGCTTGGCTATGCTCTATTTCAGGTATGGATGTAGCAGCTAAAACAGGTACGACCAATAATGTGAAAGACAGATGGCTTTGTGGATTTACACCATACTATACAGCTGCAACTTGGTTTGGATTTGATGAACCAGAATATATTTATATTCCAGGATTGAGAAGCGAAAATCCAGCAATGGATATTTGGGCAGCAGTAATGGATGATGTTCACGAAGATTTAGAGGGCAAAAGATTTGAAAGACCAGACAATATAGTAACTGCAAAAATTTGTACAGATTCAGGAAAAAGAGCTACAGATGAGTGTACACATACATATACGGAAGTATTTGTACAAGGTACAGTTCCAGATGAGTGCGATGGACATAAAACAGTAAAAATATGTAAAGAAACAGGAAAGCTTGCAACAGAGTTCTGTCCAGAAACAGAAGAGAAAACATATTTATCAACACCAGAAAAAGAAATAAATCCAAATTGGAAAACTAATGCCGGAGATAAATATGAAGAAATAGAAGAAACTTGTGATAAGCATACAGAAGAAACTATGACCTTAGAAGTCGAAAATGTTGTAGGAATGATACAATCAGAAGCAAGAAGAGCATTAAGTGGATTTAATATAGAAATTACGTATACTAGCGATGCATCTCAGCAAGATGGAATAGTACTAGAACAAAGTGTAAAAGCTGGTACAAAGTTAAAGAAAGGCGAAACAATTACCTTAACTATAAATGACATACAAGATGAACCAGATGAACCTACTACACCCGAAGAACCTGATCCAGACGTAAATGATGTCGTAGATGAGCCAAATGATATAGTAGATACTAATACGATTAATGAGATAGTGTAGAAAAGTATAATTCTAATTAGATAGAGATGGTATCTTTTACAAATATTGCCTTAACTAAAAAAATGAATATAGCCAAATAATAGAATTATAGAGCTAGAAAGAAAATTAGATGGAGGGTTTTATGCAAGTAAAACTATACAATACATTAAATAAGCAAAAAAATGATTTCGTTCCCTTAAATGGGAACGAAGTCAGAATATATTCTTGTGGGCCAACTGTTTACAGTTATGCTCATATAGGAAATTTTAGAACTTATGTATTTATGGATAATTTAAGGAGAGTTTTAAAGTATAATGGTTATACTTTAAAGCATGTAATGAACATAACAGATGTTGGACATTTAGAGTCTGATGGAGACGAGGGCGAAGACAAAATGGAAAAAGCTGCAAAAAAAGAGAAAAAAAGCCCTTATGAAATAGCAGATTTTTATACAAAAGCATTTTTTAGAGATATGGAAAAGTTAAACATAGATAGACCAGAAATAATTGCAAAAGCAACAGAACATATACCAGATATGCTAGAATTTGCTAAGAAAATTGTAGAAAATGGTTATGGATATGAAACAAGTACAGCAATTTACTTTGATGTATCAAAATTAGATAGATATCCAATACTTTCTAATAGGAATGTGGAAGATCAGATTGCTGGTGCAAGAGTTGAAGTAGACCCAGAAAAGCGAAATCCATATGATTTTGCTATTTGGATTAAGGCACCAGAAAATCATATAATGAAGTGGGAAAGTCCATGGGGACTGTCATACCCAGGTTGGCATCTAGAGTGCTCTGCTATGTCTAGAAAGTATTTAGGAGAAGTATTTGATATTCATACAGGCGGAGTAGACCATATACCAACACACCATGAAAATGAAATTGCACAAAGCAAAGGTGCATTTGGAAAAATACCAGCTAAAGTATGGATGCATGTAGAATTTTTACAAGTTGATGGTGGTAAAATGTCTAAAAGCCTAGGAAATGTATATACAATATCTGAGCTTGAAAAAAAAGGAATTGAAGCATTGGCATTTAAGCTATTTTGCTATACAGCCCATTATAGAACAAAATTAAATTTTACTTTTGAAGGAGCAATGTCATCACAAAAAGCATTAAACAGATTAAGAGAAAGTTATATTAAACATGAAAATGGAAATGATAATATAGAAAATAGTTTAATAGAAGAATATAAAAATAGGTTTTTAGAGGCAATAAATGATGATTTAAATTTGCCTTTAGCAATGGGAATAGTATGGGAACTTGCTAGAAGTGAAACAAAATCTAAAAAAATAGCTAATCTTTTAGCTGAATTTGATAAAGTTTTAGGATTAGATTTGGAAAATTCAGAAAAATATATAGAAAACCAAAAGAAAGTAGAGTTGCCAGCAGAAGTACTAGAATTATTAGAACAAAGAAAAAAAGCAAGAGAAGAAAAAAACTGGAAATTATCAGATGATATAAGAGACAACCTAAAAGAAAAGGGCTATATTGTTAAGGATACAAAAGAAGGAATGACAATAGAGAAAATATAGCGAAAGGAGCACAGTTGTGGAAAAGCAAGAACTTTCGTTTTTTAAAAAATTAAAAATGAGTGTGCTAGACTTTGATGGATATCAAAGTCTAGCTGCTGAAAGAATAAGTAGAACAATTATATATATAGTTATACTAATCTTAATATTTAGTATAATAATTTCTGTTACCTATGTTTATCAATTTTGGCCTACTATAAATAAAGCAAAAGATTATATAAATACCGAAATTGCAGAAATTAAATACGAGAATTATGAGCTTAGTGTAATACCAAATAATGAAGAAAAAACGATTGAAATCAATAGAGGAGATGCTGGACAACCTGTAATAATTATTAATACAGAATCGAATAGCGAAGAAGAAATAAATGATAGCATTGATAACATAAAATCTCAAGAAAATGGAATACTAATTTTAAAAGATAGAATAATAATAAAAAGTGAACTAAACTCAAATACAGTAGAATATTCTTATAAAGATATTTCTGAAAAATATAACATTAACAAAATAGATAAAGAAGAACTAATAAACATGCTATCTGGACAAGAAATGATTACAGCATTAGCAGTATTTGGACTAGCTTTGGTACTATATATGTTTATAGTGTATGTATCTAATATTTTAATAGATATTTTTGTACTTTCACTGCTTGCATACATAGTATCAAGAATAGCAGGACTAAGATTAAAATATAGTGCAATATATAATATAGCAACGTATTCATTGACATTACCATTGATTTTAAATATCATTTACTTTATAGTAAATGCTCTAACTGGATTTACAATACAATATTTCCAAATTATGTACACAGCAATAGCATCTATATATATAATTACAGCTATATTGATGATAAAATCTGATGTTATAAAAAAACAATTTGAACTTAACAGAATAATTGAAGAGCAGGCGAGAGTAAGAGAAGAACTTAAGAGAAAAGAAGAGGAAAAGAGACAACAAGAAGAACAAGAAAGAAAAAATAAAGAACGAGAAAAAGAAAATGAAAAAGAAGAAAAAAAGAAGAAACGTGAAGAAAAAAATGAAAATGGAAAGATTAATAAGGAGCCGGAAGGCGATAATGCTTAAAGAAAGGAAAAAGTTAGATGGAAGAAAATCAAAAAAATAAAGAACAAAAAAAACAAAAGCAATATATATTATTTGGATTTTTAATAGCATTAGTAATAGTATTAGCATTTTTAACCTACTTTTTATTAACAAATGAAGATAAAGAAGATGAGAAAGAATTACCATATACAGAACTTATTCAAGAAATTAATGCTGGAAATGTAGAAACAATAGAGATGACTGTCGGCAGTACAACTGTAAAGGTAAAATTGAAGAATGAAGAAGAGGAAAAGACTACTATTGTTCCAAGTACACAAGCATTTACTGAATTTATACAACAAAAAGTAGATGAAGGAAATGATGAATTTGAACTTGTTCAAAAACCTACAAATATGCTTGTATCTATAGGCTCTGCACTTTTTACACTATTACCAACAATTTTATTAGTAGTACTTATTATTCTATTCTTTAAAATGCAAGGATTAGGTGATAAAGGCAAAGTATATGATAGTGAAACTACAAAATCAAAGACGAAATTTGATGATGTAGCAGGGCTAGAAGAAGAAAAACATGAAATGATAGAGATTGTGGACTTCTTAAAGAATCCAGAAAGATTTAATAAAATGGGAGCAAAAATCCCTAGAGGTGTGCTACTTTGTGGACAACCAGGTACAGGTAAAACTTTAATAGCTAAAGCAATAGCAGGAGAAGCAAATGTTCCATTTATTTCTATGAGTGGCTCAGAATTTATAGAAATGTTTGCAGGACTTGGTGCATCAAGAGTAAGAAAATTATTCGAAAAAGCAAAGAAAATAGCACCTTGTATAATATTTATAGACGAAATAGATGCAATAGGTTCTAGAAGAAATACAAGTGGAGGAGCAGAATCAGAAAACAACCAAACCTTAAACCAATTACTAGTAGAAATGGATGGATTTGATACAGAAGAAACAATAATAGTGCTTGCCGCAACAAACAGACCAGAAATGCTAGATAAAGCTCTTCTAAGACCAGGTAGATTTGATAGGAGAATAACTATTGGCTTACCAGACATGAGAGGAAGAGAAGCAATACTAAAAATTCATGCAAAAGATAAGCAATTTGCAAATGATGTTAATTTAAAAAGTATTGCAGAAGATACAGCAGGATTTACAGGAGCAGATTTAGCCAACATTCTAAATGAAGCAGCAATTATTGCAACAATAAACGAGCATGAGGCAATTACAAATAAAGATATAGAAGATGCAGTTAAGAAAGTTACAGTAGGACTTGAAAAACAAAGTAGAGTAATATCTGAAAAAGATAAAAAACTTACTGCATATCATGAAGCTGGACACGCAATAGTAAGTAGTAGACTAGAAACACAAAAAGGTGTAAAAGAAGTATCAATTATACCAAGAGGTGTCGCTGGTGGATACACAATGTATAAATCTGATGAAGACAAATGTTATATTTCAAAAACAGAAATGTTAGAAAAAATGGTAGCATTAATGGGAGGTAGAGCAGCAGAAAAAATAGTACTAAACGATATTTCTACAGGTGCTAGCAATGACATAGAAGTTGCAACAAACATTGCAAAAGACATGATAACAAAATATGGTATGAGTGAAACATTAGGACCAATCTCAATAAATACAGATGATGATCCTTATGAATTACAATTACTTGGAGAAAAATTTGGAGATGCAATAGGCGCAGAAGTAAAAATACTACTTGATAATGCATATAGCACAGCACAAAAGCTAATTAGAGAAAATATGGACAAACTAGATAAAGTAGCTGGTGCATTATTAGAAAGAGAAGTAATTTCTGCAGAAGAATTCCAAGAGTTAATAAAGTAGAATTATGTTAACTTTTTAGCAATTGGGGACGGGCCTAAATTGTAAATTTTAGCTTTTATATTTTTAGATTTCAGCTAGTTAAAAAGTCGTGTATATTTTTATTTATATTGTAGTCTTAAGGTGGGGACCAACAAATTACAGTCTGTAAAAAAATTACTCCTCAAGAAAAAACTTGTTTTTTCTTGAGGGTAGAAATTAGGCAAAAACTATAGTAATTTTTGTTACAGACTGTTATGCAGTTGGGGGACGGAAATATAAATAAAAATATACACGACTTTTTAACTTTATATAATTAGAATAATTTGCAATTTAGGCCTGTCCCCAATTGCTGAAAAGTTTTCCCTTTTAAATAATTTAAAATTCCTGCATCTGTTGTGAAATTAAATTTTAATTTATAGCTACGAAGTTCCTGAGTTTTTGAACCAAATTTTTTATTAACTTCATTTATGCCATATTTGCCATCACCAATTATTGGCAAGCCAATATGAGCCAGATGGGCTCTGATTTGGTGCGTTTTTCCTGTATGCAATTCCACGTCTAATAGACTATAATTTTCTTTTTTGTTTGCTTCTAGTAAAGTAAAAGAAGTTTCAATTTTTACATAACCCTTTTTTGGCACATCTGATATGTATACCATAGACTTTTTATTATCTTTGAATAAGTAAGCCACAAGATTTTGAGATTTCCTACTTGGTATACCATAAACTTTGGCTAAATAATGTTTTTCAATTTCTCTATTTTTAAACTTTTCAAGCAGTATATTTAATGCATTTTCATTTTTTGCAAATAAAAGTAAGCCAGTAGTATTTCTATCTAATCTATGGCAAGGGGCTATATATGTATATTCTTTTTGTAAAATATTAGTCAAAGAATCATTACCAACAACTTCTATATTATTCGGCTTATTTACTATTAAAATATTTTCGTCTTCATAAACTTTTTCTATGTTAAATTTCTTAAATAGTAAATCATCAATAATGTAAACTGTAATTTCATCATTTAAGTGAACAATGTTATCTTCACTAATTTTTACATTGTTAATTCTAATATCTTTTTTTCTAAAAGCTTTATATAATGTGTTTTTGGTAAGTCCATTAAACTTAGAAAAAAGATATTCACTTACTTTTTTATTATTAAATTTTTTGTCTACAATAAGCTTTTGCATATAACGACATTCCCTTTCTATAAATAAAAAATATTTTGTGTATAACTTATTATAACATACTTTATAAGGCATAATGAATTACAAAAATAATTTTTTTTAAAAGTATTGATATTATTACTAAAATAGAATATAATAAAGTAAGGAAAGTAGAGAAAGTAAGGAAAAAGGAGGCGAGGAAAATGGAACTTGCAAAAGTTACAACAAAAGGCCAAATAACTATTCCAAAGTCTATTAGGGATAAGCTTGAACTTAAAGAAGGAAGCAAAATAATATTTTTACAGAAAGGAGAGGATATTGTAATAAAAAACTCTGCTATGCTTGCTCTTGAAAAAATGCAAGATGAATTTGAAGGCGAAGCAGAAAGACTTGGAATAAAAGATGAAGAAGATGTAGTAAAACTTGTAAAAGAATTTAGAAAAGAAAGGAAAAATAAATGATATGAGAGTAATGCTTGATACTAATATTCTTATATCATCATTTATATTTAAAAGTAGCAAAATAAATGAATTAATAAATGAACTTTCTAAAAATCATCAAATTGTTATATGTTCATATACAATAGAGGAATTAAAAGAACTGATAGATTCAAAATTTAATGTAAGTCAA
>CALXWT010000029.1 GCA_944392445.1 uncultured Clostridia bacterium | reverse complement strand
ATAAAAATTAATTTAGTAGTATAATGGAAATTCCAAACTAAACTGAAAGGAGAGAAAACTATAAGACGATGGACAAAGAAGAATTTAATACGATTAGCATTTATAATATGTACGAAAATATGTATTACATTGTAAATATAGCAAGAAATATAGTATTAAATGAAATAAAAGATGCACTTAAAAATGGAGGTAAGGTAGATAAAATAACTAAAGTAGAATCAAGGATAAAATCATATGAAAGTTTAATTGAAAAAATGGAACATAAAGGTTATGAGCTCACTTGGGACAATGTAGTAAAAAAAATAAATGATTTGATAGGAATAAGAATCGTATGCAGTAATTTAAACGATATTTACGATTTAAGTAATTTAATAAAAAATGATGGCAGATTTAGAATTATAAAAGAAAAGGATTACATACGAAATCCAAAGAAAAGTGGGTATACAAGCTATCATATAATATTTCAGTATGATTATAAAGTAGGAGAAGTTACTATTCCGATTAAAGCAGAATTGCAAATTAGAACAGAGGAAATGGACAAGTGGGCAAATTTCACTCATGATTTAATATATAAAAGAAGAACGCAGGTAGTGGGATAAATGTAGTAGAGTTATTAAAAAAACGTTTCTATACCCCTTGCATTTCAATTTTTTTGTGATATAATATTTGTAGTTATAAATAAAGTTAATAAAACCGTTGAAAAAGCAAAGTAAGTTTAAGGTACAAATATTAACAGAGAGAAAGGCTATAAGCTGAGAGCCTATCAATATTTCTTAAACAGAAATTTCACTTTTGAGGTTCCTTTTTGAAGAAAAGTCAAAATGGTTATAAACCGTAATGCATATAATGTATAAAAAAGCTAGGGTTGCTAAGCAAAGGTAAAAAGTAGAAAAGGACGGGAAGCCCGTTATAGCATAAATGAGGTTAATTATAAAATTATTCTGGTGTATTGCAGTAAAATGCATTTATGAAATATTATAAAGGTAAGAAGAATAATTAAAATTTAGTTAATAAAATTAGGTGGTACCACGATTTAAAGCTAGTCGTCCTATAATCTTGTAGGAGATTAGCTTTTTTGTTGTAAAAAAATAGTCGGGAGTAAGACCTGTCCCCGAAGATGACAGAAGTGTCGCATTAGGGACAGGCTGAAAAGCGACAAAGATGTCGGAAAAGAGCCTGTCCCTAAACCCGACAAGGAGGTAAATTATGGAAGAAAAGATTAGTGAAATTAGCAGACTAAAGGATTTAGCAGTAAGTGAAATTCAGTCTGCTACAAATGCAAAAGAGTTAGATGAGGTAAGAGTAAAGTACTTAGGCAAAAAGGGAGAGCTTACTAGCATATTAAGAAGTATGGGAAGTTTAGCACCAGAAGAAAGACCTGTTATAGGTGGAAAAGTAAATGAAGCTAGAGACGAACTAGAAGTGCTTATTAAATCTGGTGAGGAAAAGTTTGCTAAACAAGAGCTTGAAAGAAAGTTAAAAGAGGAAACTATTGATATTACTCTTCCTAGCACAAAAGTAAAAAGAGGAAGCAAGCATCCACTAAATAGAATTATAGAAGAGGTTGAAGATTTATTTGTTTCTATGGGGTATGATGTGGTAGCAGGCCCAGAGCTTGAGACTGATGAGTATTGTTTTGAGAGGTTAAACCTTCCAAAGGGACACCCTGCAAGAGATATGCAAGATAGTTTCTATATCACATCAGAGTATCTATTAAGAACTCAAACTTCTGCCGTTCAAGCAAGAGCAATGATGGATAATGAAGAAAAAGCCCCAATAAGGATTATTTGCCCAGGTAAAACCTACAGAAGAGATGATGATGCAACACATTCTCATCAGTTTAGCCAAGTTGAGGGATTGGTTATAGATAAAAATATTTCTTTAGCAGATTTAAAAGGCACTTTAGAGGTATTTGTAAGAAAAATGCTTGGAGAAAACCTACAACTTCGTTTTAGACCAAGTTATTTCCCATTTACAGAGCCTTCTTATGAAGTAGATGTAAGTTGTTTTAAATGTGGTGGCAAAGGCTGTAACTTATGTAAGCAAACTGGTTGGATAGAAGTATTAGGTTCTGGTATAGTACATCCAAATGTGCTTAAAATGAATGGATATAATCCAGATAAGTATACAGGTTTTGCTTTTGGAACAGGCTTAGATAGATTAGCAATGTTTAAATATGGTATTACAGATATACGTTTGCTATACCAAAATGATGTGAGATTTTTAAGTCAGTTTGACAGATTAGACCGTTAAGTTAGTATTAGCTAGTAAGTATGTATAATTATTTTTTTATACTCATACCTCAGCTCAATACGTAACCTAATAAATTCTAAATTAATTTTATGGCACCCTTCCATCAAAGATGAACTCTTTCCATAAAATTAATTAAGAATTTCTAAGATTACTCCAATCACATTTCGGTAATTCGTATAAAAAAATAATTATACATACTTACTAGCAAAATAAAAACCAAAATTTAGAAAGAAGGTAGAAAAATGAAATTAAGTAAGAATTTTGTTAAAGACTATGTGGATATAGATGTAGATATAAAAACTTTAGCTGAAGATATGACAAGAGTAGGAAATGAATATGACTCTGCAGGCAAACTTTTAGATGCTACAAAGCTTGTAATTGGTGAGGTTAAAGAGTGCGAGATGCATCCAGACTCAGACCATTTACACGTATGCAAAGTAGATGTAGGAAATGAGATTTTAAATATAGTATGTGGTGCACCAAATGTGCGTAAAGGACTAAAGGTTATAGTTGCATTAGATGGGGCCGTACTTCCTGGTGTTACAGTTAAGGCAGGTGGAATTATAGAAAAGGATGATAAGCCAAGAGTAATAAAAAGAGGTATGGTAAGAGGGCAAGAGTCAAATGGTATGCTTTGCTCTATGCTAGAACTAGGCTTAGAGCATAAATATGCAGACGAGGTGGATAAAACAGGTATACACGAACTTCCAGCCGATGCACCAGTTGGAGGAGACCCAATAGCATATATGCAAATGGATGATGAAGTTGCAGATTTTGATTTAACTGCAAATAGAGGAGACTTGTTAAGCATACTTGGTATGGCTTACGAGCTAGGTGCTATTTACGATAAAGATGTAAAGCCTATAGATTTAACACATAAAGAAAATAGCGAGAATATAAATAATAACTTTAAGGTTGAAGTAAATACAGATAATTGCTCTATATTCTTAGCAAGAAAAGTAAAAAACATAAGCTTAAAGGAGAGCCCAGCATTTATAAAAAATAGACTAATTGCATCTGGAATAAGACCAATAAACAATGTTGTGGATATTAGTAACTATGTAATGCTTGAAACTGGCCAACCACTACACTTCTATGATGCAGACACATTAAAAGATAAAATAGAAGTAAGAATGGCAAAAAAAGGAGAAAAGCTATTTACACTAGATGGAAAAGAAAGAACATTATCAGACGAAGATATAGTAATTTCAGATGGAGAAAGAGCAATAGGTCTAGCAGGTGTAATGGGAGGACTAGATACTGAAATTACAGATAAAACCAAAAATGTCCTTATAGAATCTGCAATATTTGATGGAGTAAAAATACGTAAAACCTCAAAAGAAATTCTAAGAAGTGAAGCAAGTTCAAGATTTGAAAAAGGATTAGATCCAAACAGAACATATATGGCAATAGAAAGAGCATGTAAACTACTAGAAGAATATGCAAATGGAGAAGTTGTTGGTGGAGTAGCAAAATTCGATAAGGCTGATTTACAAAATCGAGAAATAGAAATATCATTTAAGAAAATAAATGATGTATTGGGTATGGAAATTCCTAAAAAAGACGTGTTAGACGTATTTAGAAGACTTAAATTTGAAGTGTATGTAAATGGTAAAAGAGCAGAATTTAAAGAGCAAGAAAAAGATTTGGAGAAAGTAGAAGAAATTACTGTATCTGTGCCAAGAAGAAGAGGAGACATATCTATAAAAGAAGATTTAATAGAAGAAGTTGGACGTATATATGGTGTTGACAACATTGTAGGTAGACTTCCAGAAATGCCAATGAAAGCAGGTAGCTTCGACAAAGTAACAAGAGGCATACGCAACAAAATGGTAGACTTAGGCCTAAACGAAACGCTATCATACATTTTAGTAAATAATAAAGAAGCAAAATATTTTACAAAGGATGACACAGAACTAGTAAAACTTTTAGACCCTATGACAGAAGAAAGAAACACTTTAAGACATAGCATTTTACCATCACTTTTAAAAATATATGAATACAACAAAGCAAGAAGCAACAAAGATGTAGCAATATTCGAAATAGGAAAGGCATTTTATAAAAAACAAGAAGAGTATGGAGAAATAAACAAAATAGCAGGACTTATGACAGGAGATTTCTACTTAGGAGTGGGCAAAAAACAAGTAGATTTCTACATAATAAAAGGAATTGTAGAAGAACTATTAGACTACTTAGGTTATGGAAATAGATATAGCTTTGTAGTAAAGGAAGAGCAAATGCCGGACGAAGTACATCCAGGTCAATCAGCCCTAATATCTGTAAACAACGACATAGTGGGACTAATTGGAAGAGTACACCCTGTACTAGAAAAAGAGCCAGTTTATGTATTTGAAATTGATTTAGACAAATTACTAGACAAAAAAGTTGGAAAGATGAAATACAAAGAAATTTCGAAATTTCCAAGTGTAAAAAAAGACATAGCAGTTGTAGTAGACAAAAACATAACCTCAGACGAAATAGCTACAGTTATAAAGAAAGCAGGAGGCTCTAGCCTAAGTAAAATAGATGTATTTGACGTATATACAGGAAAGGGAATAGAAGAAAACAAGAAGAGCATAGCATATTCGCTAACTTTTGAAAAAATGGATAGAACGCTAACAGATGAAGAAATAAACGAAAGCATGGAAAAAATAGTAGATATGCTAAGTAAAAAACTAGGTGCAGAACTTAGAAAATAGTATACGTATAAAAGTTAACACGACTATGTAATTAAAGTTGTTATAGAAATATTTATAGCTAACAGTTGTAGAACAAATAAAAGTATGTATAGTAAAAATGCTATACGTACTTTTTATTGCAAAATTTAAAGAAAAATGAATGTTTTTATTTAAAAAATAATATAAAGTCTACAAGATAAAAGTATATAATTTATAAAAACAAACTTTACAAAAAGTATTGAAAAAAAGAGATTGCATTGGTATAATAATTGCATAAGAAAAAGAGAAAAATCTTATAAAATGAACAGGAGGAAAAAGAATGAAAATTAAGAAAACTACAAAAGAAAGAGGTATTACGCTTATTGCATTAATAGTAACTATAATAGTTCTAATTGTTTTAGCTGTTGTATCTATAAATGCAATATTTGGAGCAGAAGGATTAATAAATCAAGCTAGAAGGACAGATTTAATAGCAGACTTTACCGTATACATAGACGAAAAAAAGACCTATGACTCACAGAAAAAATATGAAAATTCAAATTATGACGGAGAGAGTTTAAATGCAGGAAGAACCACATTAACATACAACACACAAGAAGGAACAGAAGGCAATATACAAACCGTAATACCATCAATGGACGACGAATATGCAGGAATGTTTGAAATAATAAAAGGAGAATTTTATTTATATGCAGCAAGTGACATAGAAAGAGAAGTAGCCACAGAGCTAGGAATAGAGGTAAGTCCATATTTAATAGATAATGGAGTGCTATTATCAGCAAATGCAAACCTAGGCTTACAAACAGAAAATGGAGTAGTAACCTTGCCAGAAAGAGTAACCGAAATAGGAGAGGGAGCATTTTCAGGAGTAGAAGGATTAAAAGAAGTAATAGTACCGGGAACAGTAAAGATAATACAAAAAAATGCATTTTCATATAATACAGAAATAGAAAAAGTAACAATAGAGGATGGGGTACTAAGTATTGGAGAAAGTGCATTTGAAGAATGTAGCAGTCTAAAAGAAGTAATAATACCAGATAGCGTGATAGCAATAGGTACAAGAGCTTTTAGAAGTTGTAAGAACATAGAAAAAGTACAATTATCCAACAATATAACTTCAATAGAATTTCAAACATTTTTGAGTTGTACTAATTTAACAACAATTAATATGCCAAGTAATTTAACGAATATAAGTGGTGAAGCATTTGTTAATTGTACTAAATTGGATGACATTACAATACCAGTGAGTGTGACATCAATAATTAGTGATGCTTTTACAAACTGTACAAGCTTATATAACTTAGCTATAGATGAAGCAAATGCAACTTATGAAGTAGAAGATGGAATAATATATACAAAAGATAATAGTACATTAATAATGCTAGCTCCAATGTCAGAAGCAAAAACGGTAACTGTTAGAGAAGGTGTAAAAAGACTAAATAGTAGTTCGCTAGCAATGTGTACAAGTATGACGACATTAAATTTACCAAGTAGTTTGGAGTATATAACAGGACTGGCATTTCCAATAGGTAATAATACTACATTAGAAACAATAAATATCCCAGAAAGCAATGAGTATTATAAAACAGAAGATGGATACATATATAGTAAAGATGGGACAGAATTGGTATATGTAACTTCAACTAAGACTACCATAAGTATAAACGAAGATGTAGAGGTTATAAAAACTGGAGCAATGTATCGAACCAATGCGACAGAGATTGTAATACCAGATAATGTAACTACAATAGAAAGTAATGCATTTAGATATAGCAATACTTTAAAAAGTATATATATAGGAAAAGGCGTAAATAGCTTAAATTCAACATTTAAGGCTTATGGTAATATTTATAGTACTCTAGATATAACAATAGATGAAGAAAACCCATACTATAAAATAGAAGAAAATCTAATTTTAACAAAAGATGGAAAAGTGGTAGTAAGCTACCTAAAAAATGTACAAAGCCAAATAATACCAGAAGGGGTAGAAAAGTTAGGTGACTCTGCTTTGACAGGTTTAAATGCGACAGAAATAATATTGCCTAGTACATTAAAAGAAATAGAAGAAAATGCTTTTAGAAGCTGTACAGGTTTAACAGAAATAGAAATACCGAGCAGTGTAGAAACTATTAATAGTACTGCATTTAGTTTGTGTGGTAATCTTTCAGAAGTACGAATCAACAAGGAAAAAGGTAGCATAAGTGGTTCACCATGGAGCGTACCAAAAGGAGATAGAGCGATTATTTGGGCAGAATAGCAAAATTACAACAAAAATCTATATAATGTAAATTAATAATTTTACATTATATAGATTTTTTCTAGTAAATTCTAATAAATTATGTTATACTAATAAACAGTAGTAATGAATGGAGGAAAAAAATGGTAGACTTTACAAATGCTATAGAAGAATTAAATAATTACAAAGGTTCAGAAAATATGAAAAAATATAAAATTGACATATTAGCTTAAATTAAATATAATAAGAACTAGCAAATTTATAAATAGCAACAAAATAAATAATGTAATACGGAGGAGAAAAATGTCAAGAAACAGAAGACATACAAGAAGAATTAAATCAATAAAAGATGTACTAAATATGAAAACCTTTCTTACGATAGTAGGAATTTTATTAGCAGTAATAATTATATGTATAGGAATTAATGAGTATAGAAGGTATGCAGACAGAATGCTAATTTCCCAGCAAAGAGAAGAACTAGAAAAACAGTCACAAGAACTTTTTTCAGAGATAAGTACTAGCATAGCACAAACTAATCAAAGCATATCAGAATCAGATAGCATAATAAAAATGTCGGCAGTGGGAGATATTTTATGTAGTAATGCAATGTTACAAGATGCATATAATGAAACAACAAATACGTACGACTTCTCACACATGATTAATAATGTTTCTGGCTTTATATCTGACGCAGATATTATAATTGGAACAATGGAAACTGGTGTAATGAAGGGGACATATAACGATAAAAATGCACCTTTAGAATTTGCACGAGCAGTAAAAAATTCGGGAGTAAACTTAGTTACAATATCACATAATCATAGTTTAGACAATGGCGTAGATGGTTTGAAAGAAACAAGAGATAATTTAGAAGATATAGGCTTTGACGTAGTAGGAGATAAATTGGAAACTGCAAATGCAGTATTAATAAAAGAAGTAAAAAACACCAAAATAGCATTTTTAACATATACCTGCTTTATGGATAACGAAGCACAAAGAACAGAAAAAGAACTAAATTGTGTAAATATGTATAGTGAAGAACAAGTTAAATCCGATATAGAGTATGCTAAAGAAAATGAAGCAGAATATATATGCGTTATGATACACTGGGGAGATGCAATATCAAATACAGTATCAGAAGAACAAAAAAGCATAGCAGACTTTCTAATAGACAATGGTGTAAACTTAATAATAGGAGCACACCCATCAGTAGTACAACCAATGGAAGTAAGACAAAACGCAGACGGAGACAATGTATTTATAGCATATTCAATAGGAACATATATATCAACATTATCAGCAGAAGAGGCTAGAACAGAATTAGTTTTAAACATAGAACTACGAAAAAGTGGAAAAGATGGCAAAGTATACTTAAACAAGGTGGATTATACACCAATATATATGCTAGACAACGGGGAAAGTGCACAAAACAGATTTACATTAATAGATATGAAAAGTACAGCAACAACTTATGACAGTGGAATTACAACTACAATATCTAGAGAAACGTATGACAAATTAGTATCAGGATTAAATAGATTAAATGACATTTTAGCACCTTAGTGCCTGGCCCTCAAGTGCCATTTGGCATTTGGGGGGACAGGTCTGATTGAGACATACTTGTCACTTTTGGGGACAGGTCTGCTCAGAAGATGTTACAGATTTTATAGAGACAGGAACAGATTTGAAAAAAGTTAATTATAAAAGCGATGTATTATAACAAGACCTGTCCCCAAGTATGCCATAAATGGCACAAATAGACCTGTCCCTATAAGTGCCAAAAAAAGGAGAAATATATGAAAATAGGATTTATATCATTAGGATGTAGTAAGAATTTAGTAGACACAGAAAAAACTATAGGAATTTTTAAAGCAAATAATTATGAAATTGTTAATTCACCAGATAATGCCGATGTTATAGTTATAAATACATGTGGTTTTATTGAGTCTGCCAAGGAAGAGGCTATAAACACCATTCTTGAGATGGCAGAGTACAAAAAGAAAAAGTGCAAGTATTTAATTGTTATGGGTTGCCTAGTAGAAAGGTACAAAGAGGAGCTAGAAAAGGCAATTCCAGAGGTAGATTTGTTTATTAAGTATAGTGAATATAATATGCTTTGGAGAAAAATACAGGAATTGTTACAGAAAGAAGATAAAGCTAGTTTAAAAGATGAGCAAGCAAACAAAACCATAGAAAGCAATAAAAACAAGCAACAATATAGTAAAGAAAATAGCAATCTAGACAAATATGATGATTTTAATAGCATTACAGAAAGAGTTGTTTCAACAGGCACAAATTATGCTTATCTAAAAATTGCAGATGGCTGTAGCAATAGGTGTACTTATTGTGCAATACCATACATTAGAGGACCACAAATAAGCAGAAAGATGGAGGATATTATAGAAGAGGCTAAAAGACTTGCAACAGAAGGATATAAAGAATTAATTCTAATTGCGCAAGATACAACCAAGTATGGAACAGATATTTATGGCGAGCCAAAGATAGTTGAACTTTTAGAAGAAATTAGCAATATTGACCAAATAAAATGGCTCAGATTTTTGTATGCATATCCAGAGACAATTACACCGGCCCTAATAAAACTAGTAAAAGAAAATGACAAAATATGCAAATATTTTGATATACCAATACAACACATATCGGATACAGTTTTAAAAAGAATGAATAGGCAAAGCAATGGCAAAACAATACGAAATCTTATACAAACTTTAAGAAAAGAAATACCTGATGTAGTTATAAGAACTACAGTAATGGTAGGCTTTCCAGGAGAGACAAAAGAAGATTTCGAAGAATTATATAATTTCCTAAAAGAAGCAAAATTCGACAAATTGGGTTGCTTTGCATACTCAAAAGAGGATGGAACTCCAGCTGCTAGAATAAAAGAGCAAGTTCATCCAATGACTAAAAAGAGTAGGTATAACAAAATTATGGCTTTGCAACAAGAAATATCAAAGGAAAACTTAGAAAAGCAAATAGGAAAAGAAGTTGAAATTTTAGTAGAGGATAAATCTTTTGATGGCAAAACATATATTGGTAGAACGTATATGGACGTGCCAGAAATTGACGGAATTGCTTACTTAAATACAAACAAGAATCTACAAAGTGGTGAATTTGTCAAAGCTAAAATTGTAGATGTAAGCAATTATGACTTGATTTGTAAAGAGTTGTAATACAAATTTTCGACCGATTGGTTAGATAAGATGAAAAATTATGAAACATATGATATAATATTGCACGGTAAAAATCATGTAGAAAGGATTGCTTAATGAATTCAATAAAAATATTGGCTACAGGTATGTATTTACCAAAAGAAAAGATAGATAATAAATATTTTAATAATAAATTTAACTTAGAAGATAATTGGATATATCAAAGAACAGGGATAAAAACTAGATACTGGTCAAAAAACGAAAAAATCAAAGATTTGGCTATAAAAGCGGTCGAAGATTTAATAGATAAAAATAATGTTGATTTAGCAAAAATAGGACTAGTAGTGGTTGCATCTACAAATTATGAGGACACAATGCCAGGTGTATCTTTTGAAATACAAAAAAGATTTAACATAGAAAATTGTATGTGCATGGACATTTTGGCAGGTTGTAGTGGATATATTAACAGCATAGATATAGCTAGGAAATATATAGAACTTGAAGAAGTAGAAAATGCTTTAGTAATAGGAGTAGAAAAGTTATCTAAATATATAAATAAAGACGACGTAAATACTGCTATATTACTTGGAGATGGTGCAGGAGCAACCCTAATAGGTAAAGCAGAAGGTAAAAAATATGCACAAAATATAGAAAGTATAGGTCAAGAGGGGGATATATTAACTAGTAAAGAAAATTCTAAAATATATATGGATGGCAAAAAAATATATAAATTTGGGACAGCTCGTGTGGCTAAAAATATAAATTCATTATTATCAAAAGAAAATATAGATATTTCAGAAATAAAATACATAGTACCACATCAGTCAAACTTGAGGATTTTAACAAGTATGGCAGAGAGGATAGGTGCAAACATAGAGCAAATGTACATAAATATTTCAAATATAGGAAATACATTTAATGCAAGTATTCCAATAGCATTAAATGAAATAGTAAGAAACAATTTGCTACAAGAAAACGACAAAATTATATTAGTTGGCTATGGTGGAGGTCTTAATTTAGGAAGTATTTTAATTGAGGTCTAAAAGCATAAAAGATAAGTACTTTTCTAAAGTAATAAAGTTGGAACTAATTAGAATCACAAGTAAATGTTGAAAGTTTTCTAAAGCAACAAGTTAAAAACTAGTATTAGTACAGAAGAATATAATAATAAAAAATGGAGGTTAATTCTATGAAAATAGGATATATTTTTCCAGGACAAGGAACACAAGTTGTTGGTATGGGAAAAGACATATATGAAAAATATGAAGAAGCAAGAAATGTATATAAAATAATAGACAATTCATTGAATGAAAATATTGAAGAACTTACTTATGAAAAGACACAAGAGGAACTTAACAAAACAGAAAATACTCAAATAGCAATTTATGCAATGAGTATGGCTATATTAGAAATATTAAATAGCAAAGGAATTAAGCCATCAGCTCTAGCTGGCCTAAGTTTGGGAGAGTATAGTGCATTAACGACTGCAGGTGTAATTAGTCTAGAAGAGGGAGCAAAAATTGTAAGAACTAGAGGAAAATTAATGCAAAACTTAGCACCAAAGGGAAACTGGTCAATGTCTGCAATAATTGGATTAGATGACGACAAAGTAGAAGAGGCATGCAATAAAGTAAATAATGGCTTTGTAAAAGCAGTAAACTATAATTGCCCTGGTCAAGTAGTAGTATCTGGCGAAAAAGAAGCAGTATTACAAGCAATGGAATATGCCAAAGAACTAGGTGCAAAAAGAACAATAGAACTAAAAACAAGTGGACCATTCCATACAGAAAAGCTAAAAGATGCATCAGTAGAGTTAAGAAAAGAACTAGAAAAAATAAATTTTAAAGACTTTGAAATACCAGTTATTAAAAACTTAAATGGTAAGGCTTATACAAAGGAAGATAACATGGTAGAAATACTATCAAACCATGTTATTAGTCCAGTAAAATTTGGAAAATCTATTGAAACAATGTTAAATATGGGAGTTGATACATTTATTGAAATTGGACCAGGAAAAACATTATCAGGCTTTGTAAAAAAAGTATGCAAACAAATGGAAAAAGAAGTAAATGTATGTAACATAGAAAATGTAGAAACTTTAGAAAGCACTTTGGAAGTGTTGAAGAAGTAAAGAAAACTTAGAATATATTACTCTCGAAATTTTCTATGCAATGAAAATAATTTTAGATAGAGTTTAATAATGTCAATATAAGCAAGTGGTAAAATATTTAATAGTTAACCAAAAATATAAAAAATAGAAAGGATGAATAAAATGAGCGAAAGAAAAGTAGCGTTAATTACAGGTGCCACAAGAGGAATTGGAAAGGAAATAGCACTAGAACTTGCAAAAAATGGATTTGATATAGCAGTAAACTATAGAAGTATGCAAGACGATATGGAAGATTTAAAAAAAGAAATAGAAGCAAATAATGTAAGATGCGAGTTTGTAGGAGCAGATGTTGCCAATTTCGAACAATGCGAAAATATGGTTAAAGAAACTATAGAAAAATATGGGAAAATAGATGTGTTAGTAAATAATGCAGGTATTACAAAAGATGGATTAATAATGAGAATGAAAAAGGAAGACTTTGAAGCCGTAATAGACATAAATCTAGTAGGAACATTTAATGTAACAAGAAACGTAATTCCATATATGATAAAACAAAAATCAGGAAGAATTATAAATGTTTCATCAGTAGTAGGTGTTGCAGGAAATGCAGGACAAACAAATTATTCAGCATCAAAAGCAGGAGTAATAGGATTTACCAAAAGCTTGGCAAAAGAAGTCGCAAGTAGAAACATTTTAGTAAATGCAATAGCACCAGGCTTTATAGATACAGATATGACAAAAGTGCTATCTGACAATGTAAAAGAAGGAATAAATGCACAAATTCCACTAAAAAGAATGGGAACTCCAAATGAAGTTGCAAAAGTAGTAAAATTCTTAGCATCAGAAGATAGTTCGTATGTTACAGGACAGGTTATTAATATTGATGGTGGTATGGTTATGTAAATTCGAAAGATAATTGCTTTTGGCGTTGTTGCATTTCTTTTTAATTTTAGAAATACGAGAAATATAATATAGCCAAAAGACAATTCTTTTTAGAGTTGGAAAAACAAAAATAAAAAGATTTCGCAAAAGAGTTGTTGAACTCTAGATAGAACAAAAGAAAAAATTATTAGGGTTAGTAAATTTATAAATTTTGAAAGGAATTTAGAGATGGAAAGAAGAGTAGTTATAACAGGTCTTGGAGCCATAACTCCAATAGGAAATAATACGAAAGATTTTTGGAAGGGAATTAAGGAAGGAAAATGTGGAATTGATGAAATAACACATTTTGATGCTTCAGAATACAAGGTAAAATTAGCAGCTGAAGTAAAAGAATACAATCCAGAGGATTATTTTGATAAAAAGGCAGCAAAAAGATTAGATACCTTTTCTCAATTTGCAATAATTGCAGCAAAAGAAGCTTGGGCTGATAGCAAATTGGATAAAGAAACAGAAAACATGGAAAGAGTTGGCGTTATATTAGGCTCAGGAATTGGTGGATTAGAGACAATGGAAAGAGAAATGGCAGCTATCCACACAAAAGGACCAGATAGAGTAAGTCCAATGTTTATTCCAATGAATATATGCAATATGGCAGCAGGCAACGTTGCCATAGAACTAGGTGCAAAAGGAGAATCTATTGCAATGGTAACAGCATGTGCATCTGGAACACATTGTATTGGTGAGAGTTTTAGAATGATAAAGCATGGATACCAAGATGTAGTTATTACTGGAGGAACAGAAGCAACTATAACACCTATAGGAATAGCAGGATTTACAAATATAAAAGCTCTTTCACAAGCTACAGATAAAAATAGAGCTAGTATTCCATTTGATAAAGAAAGAAGTGGCTTTGTAATGGGAGAAGGAGCCGGAATAGTAATACTAGAAGAATTAGAGCATGCTCTTAAAAGGAATGCTAAAATATATGCAGAAGTAGTTGGCTATGGAGCTACATCAGATGCATACCATATAACTTCACCAGCACCAGGAGGAGAAGGTGGAGCAAGAGCTATGAAAATAGCTATGGAAGAGGCAAATGTAAAACCTGAGGAAATTACATATATAAATGCACATGGAACATCAACACACTTAAATGATTCTTGCGAAACATTAGCAATAAAAACAGCTTTAGGTGAAGCAAGTAAAAAAGTAATGGTAAGCTCAACAAAAGGACATACAGGACACTTATTAGGAGCAGCTGGTGGAGTAGAAGCAGTAGTTTGTGCTAAATCAGTTGAAGAAGGATTTGTACCAGCAACTATAAACTACAAAGTTCCAGATGAAGAGTGCGACTTAGATGTAGTTCCAAATGAAGGAAGAAAAGTAGAAGTTAAATATGCAATGTCAAACTCACTTGGATTTGGTGGCCATAATGCTAGTATATTACTTAAAAAATATGAAAAATAAAATATTGGAGAGTAAAACAAAAATTACCATTTCAAAACTATAACATAGGAAAAATTTAAGAAATAAAAGGAATTTATAGTTAGGAGTAGAAAAAATGAATTACGATGATATAAAAAAATTGATTGATGATATGGGAAATTCAAAAATAGATGAACTTAGCATAGAATTTCCAGATGGAATAAAAATTAGTATGAAAAAGGATAAAACACCAGTAATGCCAACAATTCCACAAGAGACAGTACAATATATTTCTGTACCAGAAAAGAAAGTAGAAAAAGCAGAAACAGTAGAAAATAAGGAAGCAGAAAAAGAAGAAAATTACAAAATAGTAAAATCTCCAATGGTTGGTACATTTTATTCAAAATCTTCACCAGATGCTAAACCTTATGTACAAGTAGGAAGCAAAGTAAAAAAAGGAGATATCCTTTGCATAGTAGAAGCTATGAAGCTTATGAACGAAATCGAATCTGAATTTGATGGAGAAGTAGTAGAAGTTTGCGTTAATGATGGAGAGATGGTGGATTATGGGAAGCCACTATTCAAAATAAAATAAAATCAAAAATAAACTTCGTCTTGCGTTGTTAAAATTTAGATAAAAAATCCTCGATGTGCAAAAAGCACACCTCCGGTTTTTTACTAAATTTTGCCTAGCAATACTCGTTTCTTTTTGATTTTAGAAAAAAGAGCAAAGTAATATACCAATTTTGCTTCGTTTTAAGAAAGAGAAATTAAACCTTTAGGCATTACTAAATTTTGCCTAGCAATACTCGTTTCTTTTTGATTTTAGAAAAAAGAGCAAAGTAATATACCAATTTTGCTTCGTTTTAAGAAAGAGAAATTAAACCTTTAGGCATTACTAAATTTTGCCTAGCAATACTTGTTTCTTTTTGATTTTAGAAAAGAGAGCAAAGTAATATACCAATTTTGCTTCGTTTTAAGAAAAAGCAAGCAAATAAGTTATACAAAAAAGGAGAAAGCCATGTTAGATATAAACGAAATAATGAAAATAATTCCACAAAGGCCACCATTTTTAATGATTGATAGAGTGGAAGAATATGTGCCAGGTGAAAGTTGTGTTGCATACAAAAATGTATGTATAAATGAGCCACACTTTCAAGGACATTTTCCAGGTCAACCTATTATGCCAGGAGTATTAATAGTAGAAGCTTTAGCTCAAACAGGAGCTGTCGCAATATTATCTATGGAAGAAAATAAAGGTAAAAATGCTTTATTTGGTGGAATTGATAAATTGCGTTTCAAAAAACAAGTTGTACCAGGAGATGTATTAAAACTAGAAGTAAAAATTATAAAACAGAAAGGACCAGTAGGAGTAGGAGAAGCAATAGCAACAGTTGACGGAAAAGTTGCTGCTAAAGGAGAATTAACATTTGCAATAGTATAAGAAAAGTGGCTTCGCCTTTTGTAGCATTTTGCCTCACGAATATGCACATTCCAAGGAAACATAACCTTGATGTATAGAAAAAATCGTTAAGGATACTAAAATGTCAAGGAAAAAAGTCGATTTTTCCTATACAATAAAAAAGCCTGGGAGCAGATTAGTGCTCCCAAGCTCTCAACAATTTGCCTAGTTTTTCTTGTTATCTCACACGCCATGCGTGAAATTCCGAGGAATCCAAATGACCACTAGGAATATGATATCCTATTTTTGCCATTGTGCGCCTTAAAATCCGATGGCTATAATGGTTAAGCAATGAAATTTCAACATAGTTGGAAAAGTCATTGTCCATCATAGCAAACTCTCTACAGAGTTCTTTGATGAGGGTAAGCCTCTTTGGGTTGTTCGGCGAAGTTTCATACAAGAAGCCTAACCGATACATCACTGAAACATCAGCAATATAGGTATGCAGTTTGCCATCCTCTATTGCATCGTGTCTTCCATCAAGGAAGAATTGATAGCTAGGACTAATTTTGTTGATCATTATACACACTCCTTTCAGTGTTATAACGTATATTGTATCATAAATAATTAATAATTACAAGGAGAAGAACATGTTAAAAAAAGTTTTAATTGCAAACAGAGGAGAAATTGCTGTAAGAATTATAAGAGCATGTAAAGAAATGAATATAAAAACAGTTGCAATATATTCAGAAGCAGACAAAGATGCACTTCATACAAAACTTGCAGATGAAGCTGTATGTGTAGGGCCTGCTCAATCAAGCAAAAGTTATTTAAATATACAAAACATACTAGAAGCAGCATGTAGAACAAACTGCGATAGTGTACATCCAGGATTTGGATTTTTATCTGAGAATGCTAGCTTTGCAAAAATGTGTGAAGAAAGCAATTTAAAATTTATAGGGCCATCATATAAAGTTATAGACTTGATGGGAAATAAATCACATAGTAAGGAATTGATGAAAAACGCAAAAGTTCCAGTAGTTCCTGGTTCAGAAGGATGTATAGAAAATGTTAAAGATGCCATAAAATGTGCAAGCGAAATAGGATATCCAGTTTTACTAAAAGCATCAGCAGGTGGTGGAGGAAAAGGTATAAGAAAAGTAGAGTTTGAATCAGAAATGGAAAATGCCTTTAACTTAGTAAAACAAGAAGCAAAAGTATCATTTAATGATGATGCCATATATATGGAGAAATTCATAGTAAACCCAAGACACGTTGAAATGCAAGTGTTAGCAGACGAGCAAGGAAATGTAGTACATTTAGGAGAAAGAGATTGCTCTGTACAAAGAAGAAATCAAAAAGTTTTGGAAGAAAGCCCATCAATGATACTAACAGAAGAGCTAAGAGCAAAAATGGGAAAAGCAGCAATTAGAGCAGTTAAAGCATCTGGTTATACTAATGCAGGAACTATAGAATTTTTAGTGGATAAAGATAAAAATTTCTACTTTATGGAAATGAACACTAGAATACAAGTAGAACATCCGGTAACAGAAATGGTAACTGGAATAGACATAGTAAAAGAACAAATAAAAATAGCATCAGGAGAGCCATTAAGTTTCACACAAAAAGATGTAGAATTTAGAGGCCATGCAATAGAATGTAGAATAAATGCAGAAAATCCAGATAAAAACTTTAGACCATGCCCAGGCAAGATAACAGAACTAAACTTACCAGGCGGAAACGGTGTAAGAGTAGACACTGCAGTATATACAGGGTACACAATCCCACCAGTATATGACTCAATGATTGCAAAGCTAATAGTTCACGCAGAAAACAGAAACGAAGCCATAGCAAAAATGAAAAGAGCACTAGAAGAATGTGTTATAGAAGGAATAGATACAAATATAGACTTCTTATTTAGAATATTATCAAATGAACATTTTGTAAACAATGATTACGACACATCATTCATCGAAAAATATATGTAGTTGTCGGGTTTAGGGACAGGCTCTTTTCCGACAAACATGTCGGGTTTGGGGACAGGTTTATTTGAGACAGACTTGTCATCTTAGGAGAGAGGTCTACTTGAGACACATCTGGTTATCTTAGGGGACAGGTCTGGCATAGATTAAGAAATAACCTTTGTCTTTTTACCTGTCCAAAAAGTTGCCAAAAGGCACTTCGGTGACAGGCACCAAGGTGCCAATTTCAATAATGGAGGAATAAAAATGGTTATTGATAAAATAAAGAAAAGAATAGAATTAGATAATGAAAACGACAATCAAGAAAAAGAAGAGCATCGAAGCGACATTCCTGTTGGCAAATGGGTAAAATGTAGTAAATGTAAGGAAATATTATATAAAGAAGACCTACACAAAAATTACAGCGTGTGTCCAAATTGTGGGAATCATTTTAGGTTATCTAGCAGAAGAAGAGTTGAGCAAATTATAGATGAAGGAACTTTTAAAGAGTTCAATTTGAAAATTGATACAGATAATCCTTTAAAAATGGATGACTACATAAAAAAACTAGAAGCATTAAGAGAAAAAACGGGACTAGATGAAGCAGTAAAATGTGGTATTGGTAAGATAAATTCAGAAAAAATTGTATTATGTGTTATGGATAGTAATTTTATGATGGGTAGCATGGGAAAAGTAGTTGGCGAAAAAATTACATATTCCATAGAAAAAGCAATAGAACTTAAATTGCCAATAATAATCTTTTGTGCGTCTGGTGGCGCTAGAATGCAAGAGGGAATAGTATCTTTAATGCAAATGGCAAAAACATCGGCAGCAGTAGAAAAATTAAACAAAGCAGGAAATTTATATATTTCGGTTCTTACAGATCCAACTTATGGTGGTGTTACAGCAAGTTTTGCAAGCTTGGGAGACATTATTTTGGCAGAACCTAATGCAATGATTGGTTTTGCTGGGCAAAGAGTTATTAAGCAAACTATAGGACAGGACTTGCCAGAGGGATTCCAAACAGCAGAATTTTTGCTAGAACATGGATTTGTAGATAAAATTGTAAATAGAAAAGATATGAAAGAAACTTTATACAAATTATTGATTTTAAATAAAGGTTAGAAATTTGTAAATGAAGGAAAGTAGAATTTTTATTTTCGTGCTCCACCTTAAGACTTCAATAAAAGAAAAAATATAAAATTTACTTTCAACATATAACTGTTTTTTTAAATATAAAATTAAAGAAAGGACTGTGGTTAAAGTTGGCAACCGTAACTGCATGGGATAGAGTAAAAATAGCAAGAGAAGCAGATAGACCCACTGCTTTAGATTACATAGAAAATATATTTGATGAATTTATGGAACTTCACGGAGATAGATACTTTAAAGATGATAAATCAATAGTGTGTGGTTTGGGAAACATTGGCAAACAAAACTACACAATTATTGGTGAGCAAAAAGGTAGAAACACCAAGGAAAATATTGAAAGAAATTTTGGTATGCCAAATCCAGAAGCATACAGAAAAGCATTAAGATTTATGAAACAAGCCGAAAAATTTCGGTAGACCTATTGTTACCTTTATAGATACAAAAGGAGCATATCCAGGACTTGGAGCAGAAGAAAGAGGGCAAGGAGAAGCTATTGCTAAAAACCTAATGGAAATGTCTGATTTAAAAGTTCCTATTATAGCTATTGTAATAGGAGAAGGCTCAAGTGGCGGAGCATTAGCAATAGGTGTAGGAGATAGAGTTTTGATGCTTGAAAATGCAGTATATTCAATACTTTCTCCAGAAGGATATGCAAGTATACTTTGGAAAGATAGTTCTAGAGCAGAAGAAGCCGCAGAAAAAATGAAATTAACGGCTAAGGATTTACTTAAACTAGGTGTAATTGACGAAGTTTTAAAAGAGCCAGATGGTAACGCAAAAAATGATGTAGAAAAAATGTCAGAAACTATGAAAAAGAGAATAGTATCTATTACCAAGGAATTACAAAAAATAGATAAAGAAACACTAGTAGAATCTAGATATGAAAAATATAGAAAAATGTAGCATAATAAATTTGCAAAAGGGGACGGGCCTGTTTTGTAAAAAGGTAAACATAAATATATGTATTATTTTAATAAAAGCAAATAAATTTTAATGTGTAAAAAAAGGAGGAAACACAATGTTATTAGAAAACAAAAAAGTCTTAATTATGGGAATTAGAAACAAATGGAGTATTGCATGGGGAGCAGCTAAATCAGCAGCTGACAATGGTGCAACAGTATTATTCACATTTATGGGAGAAGAAAACAGAGGTAAAATAGAAGAGTTAATCTCTGAAATACCAGGAGCAAAAGCTTATGAATGCGATGCATCAGATGACAATAAAATAAAAGAATGTTTAGAGAAAATAAAAGCAGAAAATGGAAAGTTAGATGGAATATTACATAGCATAGCTCATGCAAATACAGAAGACTTAAGAAATGACTTTATAACAACAAGTAGAGAAGGATTTGCACATGCGAATGATGTAAGCGCATATTCATTTGTTGCAATTGCAAGAATAGCAGATGAGCTAGACATGTTAAACGATGGAGCAAGTCTAGTATCTCTAACATACTATGGTTCTACAAAAGTATTACCAGGGTATAACGTAATGGGAGTTGCAAAAGCAGCACTAGAGACAAGTGTAAGGTATTTAGCAGACAATTTAGGAAAGAAAAATATTCGAGTAAATGCAGTATCTGCAGGACCAATAAAAACATTATCAGCAAAAGGAATTAAAGATTTTGGAAGTATACTAGATGTAGTTGAAGAAAAAGCACCACTAAGAAGAAATGTTACAACTACAGAGGTAGGAGATGTTGTAAGTTTCTTATTTAGCAAAATGTCATCAGCAATTACTGGACAAGTAATTTATGCAGATAATGGATATAACATAATGGGAATTTAATGAAAACCGTGGACAAAAGGGGTACACCTTTTTGTCCACGGTTTCTTACTCTTTATGCTCATGGCTATACTTTAGTTTAGTTGCCATGCCTCCTCTAATGTGCCTTTCGGCTTTATTTTCATCTAAAATGCTTCTTACTTCGCTAGCTAAATAAGGGCTTATTTTTTGTAATCTTTCGCTAACATCTTTATGTACCGATGTTACTTTTCGTAACGGTAGAACTATTTTTAGAAGTATTAATATCTTCAAAATTAGTTA
>CALXWT010000028.1 GCA_944392445.1 uncultured Clostridia bacterium | reverse complement strand
TTTCAATGTGCTTTTTTACATTTTTTGGATAATGTTTTCATATTCTATTTTTTCATAGATTACTTTACACTATCTTTTTCAATTATTTTATCATAATATGTACGATTTGAATAGTATTTTTTGGATGTATCATATTTATCGCAATATCATTATTTAAATTAGTATCCTCATATCTTATTACAGTAAAAACCTCGCTCACGAATTACGTGAGCGAGGTAAAATCTTGGATTAGGTACGTGTTATTGCTAATTAATATTCAGGTATCGTAGTCAACACCATATTATCAACAATAACTCTTCGATACGTCCATCCACAATCCTTGTATCTTTCTATTGTAGGTTTCTTCTCCGAAACCTCCTGCTTAACGACAATGCTCCCTACTCTATAAATATCATAGAGAATACCATCATACTCATCATAATAATAGCTATGTGACATTATACTTTGCAGGGATTTCCTTATCACCTCGTTATCCAAGTCAACAGCCGTTGCATTCCTTAAAAGGTTAACCGTGTACGGACCATAATATCCTTTCGATACTTTAATATCCAAAGGCTGTGCCAAGACCACCTTAGGAATATTATAATAACTATAGGCAATAATTGAATTTCTGTCCAGAGTTCTCGTAACGTTATCTGCACCTTCGTATTTTACTCCCCTATATGACCCACTATAAACATACAGCGAATCACAATATGCCGAAATAATGCAGTTCCGAATATTCACATAATCAGAATCATTTGTTTCGGTGTTAAGCATATACTGCAGATGCAATTTATCTGCAATATCTTTAGAGGATTTGAGAATGCTTTGGAAAATCTTCTTTTTAATTCCTCTGTCCACGTAGAATTCTACTCTTTCACTGCCTTCCAAAGTGTGCCACAGATTGTTGATTGTTTTAACCAACAATAACTGATAGGTCAAATCAGACTTTTTGCACTCATCAGTTAGCATTGCCGGAACATAGAAATTTTTTCCTCTAAAATCTCCACACTCAAGTATAGCTCCAATGATAGCCATATCTCCTTGGACTTGAGGAGAATATTTTTTTGCTTCAATGAGCATTCTTGCAATCCTTGCTGAAACAGGCATTTTTTCCATTTCAATACCTATTTCAGTAATTTGCCCATCCTTTAATGCTTCAAGCCTTTCAAGAAGAAGCTTAGCCAGTTGCAAGTTCTTCTTATCAGGATTGTGTACAAACTCAAGGTCCATAGGGTCGAGGTGAAGATCTGCAAGTTTTAATACAAGGTTCTCCAAGCCGATTCTCTCAATTTCAGGTGCCAAATATTTGTCACGTGCCTCATACGATGTAGGCGAGCAAAGAACGTACTTACCCGGTTTGCATCTGCCTGCCCGACCAGCTCTCTGGTCACAGTCAGCTTGGCTAATGTTAATGGTCGTAAGCGAAGATACTCCATTTTTACAAACCATTTGCTTACAGTTTCCATCATCAATAACAAAATCAATATCCGGAACAGTAATACTTGTTTGTGCAACGTTAGTTGCCAGGATAATCTTGCCTTCTGCATAGTGTGCAAAAACCTTTTTTTGTTCTTCATAGGTCATTTCACCATGCAGTTTAAAGATTTTAGTTGCTGTGTTTTTAAAGTAAAAACTTAAATTTTCAGCCGTCCTTTCGATTTCTTCTTTACCAGGAAGGAATACCAACATATTGGTTCCGGACGAAAAGTATTTTTTTACACACTCTTCAATCCTCATTGTAGGTTCCCATTTTCTTTCGATGGGATATGTTTTCCCAGGAATTTTGATAATCGGAGCATTGTCATAGAAGCTAGAAATTTTTTCAGCATCTATGGTAGCACTCATAACTACCAGTCTAACATTCGGATTGTTCTTAAGATCTCTTTTATAGAGACCTAAAAGTGTTTCCTGGTTCAAATTGAACTCATGAATTTCGTCCAGAATGACTATCTCATTGTCTTGATGATAGTCCGAACTGTATGTGGACAGTTCATATCCATCAGTAACATACGTTATAGGAGTGAATTTTTCAGTCTTATAGTACCGAGTTTTATAACCGATACTTTCGCCTACATTTTCTCCTAATTCTTCTGCTACTCTGGTAGCCAAAGATATCGTGGCCATTATTCTAGGCTGTGTAATGGTTATTTTATTATAACCATTCAGATACAGCATCTGGGGAATTTGTGTTGATTTTCCAGCACCAGTTTCAGCCTGAATGACTGTAACTTGGTTTTTCGATACGGCACTGAGAATCTCACTCTCGAAATTTAGAACAGGAAGTTTCATAAAAATACCTCTTTTTTTATAATGTATCATACGTCGAATTGTATATTAGTATCTTATAAGCATCACCTTATCCAATCTTTTATTTGTAGATACATCAATTAGAATGTATCTTATGTCAATGTGCATAAATTTATTATAGCACGAAATAACATAAAATACAAATTTTACATAAAGTGTTGTATTTGTATGTCATATACAATTCTATTCTATTATATTATTAGCTATTAAGTTATTATTTCCAATTATTTCTTCAAGGTCTATATATCCATTGTCCATTGAATTCTCTTCTATCTCGTCCCTTTTAGCTATTACATCGATTTTGCCAAATTCCCATATTTGAAATGGGTATCCTTCTAATAATCCCCAACATTTAATATTTATACTTCTTTCTCCATTAGTAAAAACTCTGTTATATCCCATTTGTTTTTCTGTATCTTCTTCATATTCGAATTGTTTCATATAATCATTAAGTGAATAATCAGATTTTGCATACATTACTCTATTTGGAATACTTTGAACCTCATAATAATTTTCATTAAAATTTACAACTTTTATATAAGCGATAACTGCTCTTGATATATTAAAGGTAGCAAGTTTAGCTTTTGCTATAAACAATATGCTTAATATTAGAATTATGCATAAAACTATAATTGATATTATTTTTATATAATTTTTAATTTTTTTATTTCTACTTTCTTTAAGTTCTTTTATAAATTGTTCTATTTTCTTTCTGATTTCATCCTCATTTAAATCTTTTTCTCCTGTAATCAATTCACTTACCGTAACACCTAATTCTTTAGATATTGGCTCTAAAAGAGTTATATCTGGGAAGCTATCTCCTCTTTCCCATTTAGATACTGCTTTATCTGTTACATTTAATTTTTCTGCTAATTCTTTCTGAGTCATATTTTTTTCTTTTCTTAATTTCAATATTAGTTTTCCAAATTTTATATTATCCATAAACACAGCCCACTCCTTTTATGACTTAATTACTTATTACATTGTAACTTTATTAAAAGTATAACAAATTTGTATACTATTATCAATCTACTTATAGTAGAATTAAATCGTAAGCATTAAAAAAGAGTCACAATAATTAGCATTACTAATCATTATGACTCAAAAACCTATAAGTCAGTTTATATATAATCTTTCGGATTTAAATAAAACCATCTTGTAAAACATCCTCCACCACATATACGCCACAAATTACAAGTAGTGCATTTTTCAGTTGGATATCTATGTACTACATTTTTAAATTTTTTATATTCATCTGTCGCCATAAGCTCTTCTATGGCATTTTCGTTTTGTAGATTTAAAGGTTCATTTTCGATAGGGAAACCTAGAAAATGATTACACGGAATAATTTCACCTGTCACGTCAAATACAATACCATTTCCCTTTTGTACGTGACAACAGGTAGAAATTTTTTTCTTTATAAGCATCTCATTAAGTGTGTGTTCTGGGATTAAGCATAATGGAAATGATGCCTCAATAGTATAGTTGATTCCAGTTTCTTCCAAAGTAGAATAAATATATGCTGTAAATGTCCCCATTTCTTTTATATTCATTGTTTTACTATTGCTAGTTAAACTTAAAGATGGCTTTTCAAATTGGATAATTAGATTATCCATTTTCTCTGTTAACAATAAATGAACAAATGACTCAAATTTTTCTACATTACTGTCAGTAATAACATATGATACAGAAGGATCAAAGCCAAATTTACATAAGTTGTTATGTCCTTCAATCATATCATTAAAGCCATATTGATGTGTATAGTAAAAATATTCCTCTTCGTTTAATCCTTTTATTGAGATGTTTATTCCATCGATTCCTATATCTAAAATTTTTTTAGTATATTCTTTTTCTTTAAACCTTTTTCCATTCGTAGCAATTCTAACTTTAATACCCAAGCTTCTAATAAAACTAATCAAATCAATCAGATTTGGATATATGGTTGGCTCCCCACCAATTAACGTAATCGTTTCAACTCCAGTTTTCTTGAGATACTCAACTATTTTCATTGCATATTGCAAATCAATATTTTGATGCTTTCCAAGCATTTTCCGAGCGTAGCACCAGTCACACTTACAGTTGCAAGTATAATTAGTAGTTATCCAAGCTGTAATAATGTTTTTCATAATCTTATGCTCCTTTTTAATGAATAGGAGTCAGCTAAAAAGCTGACTCCTATGAGTTATAGTTATAACTCCAACTTAGGTTTTATTACGGGTCGCAGTCGTAATTTTTGACGTTGCCACTAGTTCCATCAATCGTGTCTTCAGACACTACATCAGTTGCTTTTGACAACTCAAGCAATTTTTCCAACATACGATACCCTCCTTTCCATAATTAACAGAAAGTTATTCGTCTACCATAGTTGCTATTGCAACTATTAATTTAATATACAATATTTAGACAAAAGAGTCAATGAAATTACATAATTTTTTTTTCAAACCTGATATTTTTTATTTCCATACCTAAATTCTTATAAAAATTTATTGCTTCCTCATTGAATTTCCACACCATAAGCTCTATGCTATTTGCTTTAATATTTTTAGCTATTTTTATAGTTTCGTTATAGAGCATTTTCCCAATTCCTTTTTTTCTTTCATTTACATCTACACAAATATTTTCAATATAAACAATTTTCTTATCATTTAAAATTCTATTATCAGTAATTATTTTTATTGTTGAAAAACAAATTCCTACAACATTTTCATTACTCTCAGCGACTAAATATAGTTTATTATCACTTGTAATATCTTCTTTAAATTCATCAATTGTTAAAGGATTTACATCTTTATATATATCTCTTCTATTTTTTAAATGTAAATTATGTACTTGCATAACAATTCTGTGTATTTGTTCAAAGTCATCTATCCCTGCTTTTCTAATTATAATATTATTCACCATAAATCACCTCTCAACATTTTACATTATACCAATTCATAAAAGCTTTCGCAACTATAAGAAAAAATAACTTTTCAAATATGTACGATCTTAAAAAGTTTTCTCTGTTTTGTAATCAAAAAATTCTTAATAGCACCTAAAAAAGATAGCCCTTAATTTCTAAATAAGAACCATCTTTTTTTCTTTTTTTACCTTGGATATTTTATTGCTGCTTGTGCTGCTGCCAAACGTGCTATTGGCACTCTAAATGGTGAGCAAGATACATAGGTTAATCCTATTCTATGGCAGTACTCCACTGTTGGTGGGTTTCCTCCATGCTCTCCACATATTCCTAGTTCTATGTCTGGTCTTGTTTGTCTTCCTAATTTTACTGCATGCTCTACTAATTGTCCTACTCCTTCTTCATCTATTCTTGCAAATGGGTCAAAGTCATATATATTTTTAGAGTAGTATTCTCCTAAGAATTTTCCTGCATCATCACGGCTAAAGCCAAATGTCATTTGTGTTAAATCATTTGTGCCAAATGAGAAGAATTCAGCTTCTTTTGCAATTTTGTCTGCTATTAGTGTAGCCCTTGGTATTTCTATCATTGTTCCTACCATATATTTTATGTCCATACCTGTTTCTTTTAGCATTTCATTTGCTGTTTTGGTAATGATGTTCTTTACATATACAAGTTCTTTATAGTCTCCTACAAGTGGTATCATTATTTCTGGCTTTACTTCTATTCCTTCTTTTTTAACATTTATTGCTGCTCCTATAATTGCCTTTGTTTGCATTACTCCTATTTCTGGGTATGTTACGTCTAGTCTACAACCTCTATGTCCCATCATTGGG
Source organism: uncultured Clostridia bacterium (assembly GCA_944392445.1). Taxonomy (GTDB): domain Bacteria; phylum Bacillota; class Clostridia; order TANB77; family CAG-508; genus CALXVA01. The sequence continues at coordinate 17,127 of CALXWT010000028.1, read as the reverse complement.
TTAAATTCGTGTAGATTTGTTACCACATTTTTTAATTCTTCAAATGTCATATCCATCTCTTTTGCCAATGCTTCTATTTCATCATCTGTGTGTGGTAAAAATTCGTGTAGTGGTGGGTCCAATAATCTTATAGTTACTGGCAAGCCTTTCATTTCTCTAAATAGTCCTTCAAAATCTCCTCTTTGCATTGGAAGTATTTTATCTAAAGCTTTTTCTCTTTGCTCCTTTGTTTTAGATACTATCATTTCTCTTATTGCTGCAATTCTTTCTGGTGCAAAGAACATGTGCTCTGTTCTGCATAGTCCTATTCCTTGTGCACCAAATTCGTAAGCTTGTTTTGCATCTTTTGGAGTATCTGCATTTGTTCTAACTTCCATTTGTCTGTATCTATCTGCCCAGCTCATAAACATAGCAAAGTTACCTGAAACAGTTGCAGTAACAGTATCTATTTTTTCTCCATATACTTTTCCTGTAGTTCCATCTAATGAAATCCAATCTCCATCATGGTATGTGTTTCCATTTACTGTAAATGTTTTTTCTGCTTCATTTACAGATATTTCTGAACATCCAGATACGCAACAAGTTCCCATACCACGTGCTACAACTGCTGCATGTGATGTCATTCCACCTCTTACTGTAAGGATTCCGTGGCATACATGCATACCGTCTATGTCTTCTGGAGAAGTTTCAAGTCTAACTAATATTAAATCTTTCTCCCCTGCATTATGTTTTTCTAATGCTTCTTCTGCTGTAAATACTACTTTACCCGTAGCTGCCCCAGGAGAAGCTGCTAAGCCTTGTGCTATTGGTTTGGCTTGTTTTAATTTTTCTGGGTCAAAGTTTGGATGTAGTAATTGGTCTAATTGATTTGGCTCAACTCTTAGAACTGCCTCTTTTTCTGTTATCATTCCCTCATTAACTAAATCTACTGCAATTTGAAGTGCTGCAGTTGCAGTTCTTTTTCCATTTCTTGTTTGCAAGAAATATAGCTTACCATTTTCTATTGTAAATTCCATATCTTGCATATCTTTGTAATGCTTTTCTAGTTTTGTTGCATACATTACAAAATCCTGATATGCTTCCATATCTGTTTCTTTTAATTTTTCTATTGGCTCTGGTGTACGAATACCTGCAACCACATCTTCACCTTGTGCATTCATTAGGTATTCTCCAAATATTTTGTTTTCGCCTGTTGCTGGGTTACGTGAGAATGCAACACCTGTGCCACAGTCGTCTCCCATATTTCCAAATACCATTTCTTGCACGTTTACTGCAGTTCCCCACTCGCTTGGTATATCGTTTAAACGTCTATATGTTATGGCTCTAGGATTATTCCATGACCTAAATACTGCTTTTACTGCTGCCATAAGTTGCTCTTCTGGATTAGATGGAAATTCGTCTCCGTGTTCCTTTTTATATATTTTCTTAAATGTTATGACTAATTCCTTTAAATCGTCTGCTGTAAGCTCTGTGTCTTGTTTTACACCTTTTTTATTTTTCATCTCATCTATTGCTTCTTCAAATAAAGATTTAGGAATTTCCATTACAACGTCACTAAACATTTGTATAAATCTTCTATAACTATCATATGCAAATCTTTCGTTCTTCTTTGCCATTGCTTCTACTACTTCTTTGTTTAGACCAAGGTTTAGAATGGTATCCATCATACCTGGCATAGAGGCTCTTGCACCTGAACGTACTGATACAAGTAATGGATTTGCTGGATTTCCAAATTGTTTTCCAGTTATTCTTTCTAACTCTTTTAAACTCATAAAAATTTGATATTTTATTTCTTCTGAAATATTTTCATTGTTATTGTAGTATTCAATGCAAGCCTCTGTAGTTATTGTAAAACCTTGTGGAATTGGAAGCCCTAGATTAGTCATCTCTGCTAAATTTGCACCTTTTCCTCCAAGTAGTTCACGCATGTTTGCGTTACCCTCTCTAAATAAATACACATATTTTTTATCCATTAAACGTTCCTCCCTATATTGGTATCTTTTGCAAATTTTTACTTTTTATACAGCTTTTGTTATTTTTTCTTGCATTATTATATCGATAAGTTTGAAAAAAGTAAATACAAAATGGAAAGAAATTTATTTTTTCGATTTATATCAAAGAATACTATTTTCCACTTATTAGTTTGTTAAGATAATTTTCTGTATTCCATATAGCATATAAAGGAATACTTATTTAATCCATACTTAATAAACCAAAATGTAAAAAGCAATAGATTGAATAGTTTAAACACTATATCATCTATTACTTTTTTGTGCTATTCAGCTATATATCCTAGTGAAATCAATTTGTTATATACTTGCTCTCCAACTATTGTGAATCCATTTGCATTTAAATGTACACCATCTGATTTATAATTTTCTGAAACAATATTTGAATTATCTGTACTTAATGCATTTCTAACATCTAGAAAATGTTCTCCATAAGCCTCTGCCATGGTATTATTTACTTCATCTCCTCACATTTTCTTGACCAATACCCGATGGTTTTTACACATTTTCTTGACCAATATAACTATATTATATCACATTTTCTTGACCAATATAACTAATTTTAAAAAAAATCATTCCATACTGACACAATAAGTATAATTTGTAATACTAAAATTACAGGAAAGCCTACCGAAAATCTTAGCTTTTTAGTTTTGTGTCTAAATGTATACATTCCAGCAATAGCTCCAATGCTACCACCTATTAAAGCTAAAATAAATAAGGTTTGCTCTGGTATTCTCCATTTGCCATATTTTGCTTTTCGCTTATCTATGTACATTGCTAAAAATGCTATTAAGTTAATTGCTATTAAGTAAATTATAAAGTACTTTAACATAATTTTCCCCCATCTTCTATTTGAAGTTACTTTACATAGATTTCTATACCATAATTATTATATGTTAGAGTAGGTTTCTAAAAAAAGTAGGAAAATATGGAATGGAGAGTACTTTGAATTAGAAATTCTTAAATAATTTTATGGAAAGAGTTCATCTTTGATGGAAGGGTGCCATAAAATTATTTTAGAATTTCTATGAAAAAGTAGCTGGACCGACATATTTGAAATACTTTTTTTAGAAATTTACTCTAACATACAATAGATATTTAAGGAAATCTATGTAAAGTAACTTATCATCTTAAAGGCTCTTTTTCCTCTTTGTAAATTCTAAATTTAACAAGCATACTATATATTTTTGTTCCATAAGGAATCATCATTATATCTTCTTTTGAAAGTGTTTTTGTAAATAATATTAGTAACACATATGATATTGCTCCTAAGCAAATTGCAAGTAATGTGCTTATTGTATTGCCGAGGAACATATTCATAATGTTGTACCCCATATGCACTATTACTCCCATTCCTACTGCTGAAATAACTGGTTTTAATATGTGTGTTCTTAGTTTTATATGCATATTTACGTGGTTATTTAATACTATGTAACAGATTATAAATACTATTACCTGATATACAAATGAACTTATTGATGCACCATATATGTTTATATTTGGATTGCTTATTAAAATCATATTTAGTATGAATTTTATTACTGCACCAATTCCTGCTGCTATTGCTGGTATCTTTGATTGATTTACTCCGTATAATCCACCAGTCATAGTTTGTGAAAGTGCTGTTAGTATCATAGATACAGAAGCAATCTGGAATACCCCTGCTCCATCAGAAGCAGTTGGATAAATCATACTTAATATTGATTGTGCAAGTGTTATAAAACCTATTGCACAAGGTAATACTATTATTAGTGAAGCAAAGAATGAAAACGATAGTCTTCTTGATGCTGTTTCGTTGTCTTTTTTTGCTAATGCTTCAGAAATTGCTGGCACTAGTGCAGTTGAAAAAGCTAAGTTTATTGCAAGTGGGAAACTTACCAAGGTATCTACTTTTGATAAAATTCCTGTTGCAGACATAGCTATTTGTTCTAATGCTTCTTTTGAAGTTTCTATGCCACTATATGCTATTTGCATACAGTTACTTACTGTTGCCGTGTCTATTACACCACTAATTACTGAAATTAGTGAGCTTACTGTAATTGGAATTGATATTCCAAGAATTGTTTTTAGTAATTGTCCGTTTGTTTTGTTCTTTTCTGGGCTTTCTATAGATTTGCTTGTGTCGAGTTTACGCTTTTTGTAGTAGATGAAAAGATATATAAATGTAAGCACTATTGCAAATGTGGTAGATAAGTTTCCTGCTGCTGCCATTATGTATGTATCTCTTCCTATGCAGGCATATACAAATGTAATTGAAAGTACACAATTTAAAAATTGTTCAAGTGTCTGCGATACACTTGTTGGTTTCATATTTTGCTGTCCAGAGAAATATCCTCTAAATACTGCCGACATTGCAACAAAAACAATTGCAGGTGATAGCACTTTCATTACATAAGCTACATCTGGTACGTTTAGTATGTTTGTTGCAATAAAATCTGAGCCAAAGTATAAACCAATTGATAGCACTAATCCTAAGGTTGTGAAAAATCTAAATGCAACTTTAAAAATTCTTTGTGCACCTTTGGTATCTCCTATTGCAATTCTTTCTGATACAAGCTTTGATATTACACTTGGAATTCCTATTGAAGATAGTGTTAGTAATAACGAATATATTTGATACCCTGCAGAATAATAGCCAAGTCCTGCATCTCCAAAGCCCTCTATGTTTGTTATTACTAACTTATATATTAAGCCTAATACTTTTATTAAGAGTTGCGAACAAATTAAAATTACAACATTTTTCATAAAAGAATTAGCTGTTTTCTTAAATCTCTTACCTCTCAATCTCTTCTCCTTATTTTTTAGCTAGTTATAATTATTATGTAGTTCCACACTGCAAATAAAAAAATGTATTTACAATTTAAGCCCGTCCCCTTTTGCAAATCAATTAACATAATTATTGTATATTAAACTTTGGCATCATACCAATTTTATTTGGTGTATGCTCTGGTAATTGGTATATGTCGTGTCCTGGAAATTCATTTCCCTCCACAAATATTGGTCCATCTGGTGTAAAACATACATCCCAGCCTATGTAGCCCATTTGAGGCACTACTTTTGATGCTTCTTTACACATATTCATTGCTTTATCCCAATCTGGAAATTTAAAGCCTTTTATTTTTGCACCAGTTTGTGGGTGTGTCTCATATAAATTCTTTTTCTTGTCAATGGCTCTGTCTATTACTTCGCCTGTTTTTTCGTCTACTGGTGCTACCATTCCTCCACTATTGAAGTTGTCTACGAATTTGCCATTTCCTATTCTAAAGTATGCACAAATTATATGTGGTACATTATCTTTTAATATGGTAACTACTCTAACTGTATTTATTGCGTCTGGATATATTTGGCTTACTTCTGGATGTTGTTTTATAACCTCTTCTAGCTCAAAATTATTGTTTCCCTCTACTAGTTTGTTATATAATGCGTCTAATAAGTTTTCGTTACTAGGTAAAACTTCACTAAGCTTTTTATCTCCGAACTTATCTTGGCTTATATCCACTTTAACAATTCCGTGTCCACAGCCACCATCTACAGGTTTTGCCATAAATTCATTATGTCTTTGCATAAATGCAATTATATCTTCTTTTGAGGTTCCTTTAACTTTTATCCAGTCTCTTTTTATATAGTCTTTAAATAAAGTGTTGAATTCATCTTTGTTTTCAAATAAGTGAAAATAATCCTTGTTATTATATTTGCTAACTATTGCATTATTTCTTCCTCTTGTTATATATGTATCACGTTGCTCTGGTGTTAGGTTATACATTTCAAATAAATCATAATCCATGTAGCCTGCACCATATTTTCTAGCACATCTTGACATATCGTATAGTAAATATAATTTTGATTTTCCAGTTTTTTTATGGATTGAGTCTATTTTTTCAAACATAGCCTTTTTATCCATTGCTTTTATTCTTTTAAAAAGATACTTAATTCTTCCCACTTTTTTCTTCCTTTCTAGTGTGGACAAAACGGATTGTCCCTTTTGTCCACGCACGTGTTCTTTCTTCTTAGAGTGCACAAACTGTCCACTCTAGAAAATATGCATAATTTTGTTATATTTGGGAATTAGACCTACCTTCTCTTTATCTTTTACCAAGCTTGGCTTTACTTGAAATACACCTGGGAAACAATTTCCTTCTATCAATATTGGTTCGTTTTCTCCTATTGCCACATCCCAACCAACATAGCCAATTTCAGGTACTACTTTTGCTGCTTCTTTTACCATTTCTACTGCCTCTTTAAACATTGGCACTTTAAAGCCTACTATTGGACATTTAGATATAGGATGCTCGGCATATATATTATCAAGTCTATCAATTGCTTCAACATAAACATAACCATTTTCATCAACGTAGGTGTACATTCCACCACTTGAGAAATTGTCTACAACTCCACCATTTCCAATTTTTAAAATTGCTTGAAGGAAATAAGCTTTTCCATCCTTATAAAATGTAAACATTCTTAATGAATTTACAGATTTAGAATATAGTTTATCTAACTCCTTGTTTTGAATTATGCATTGTTCTACAATAGTTTGATTATTATCAATTAGCTTTTTATATAATTCTGTGCAATCTTCACTACCTGTGTATACGATTTTTTCTACACCCTTACCACCTTCTCCATCAACTGGTTTTACTATAATCTGCTTGTTTTCCATTAAGAATTTACTAAATTCCTTACTATTGTTACCATCTAAAATCATCCATTTTCTTTTTAAAAAAGTGTTAAATGTCGTATAAAATTCGTCTTTGTTATCAAATATATGAAATTTAGATTTTTCATTAAATCTTTTTACAATTTCATTATTCTTACCTCTTGTTAAGTATGTTTTTCTTTGTTCTTTATTTAGATTATAAAATTCAAATTCCTGATAATCATAATATCCAGCTTGATATTTAAAACCACATCTACACATATCAAATAGTATTAGTATATAGTTTTTTTTAGTTTTCTTCCCTATACTTTTAGCAATTTTTATCATATTTTTATAATCCATCTGAATTATTCGTTTAAATAAATAGTTTATCTTTCCCATTTTTTTCTCCATTTTATTTTAGCTACCTTAAAAATAGCTTAAAATTTATTCCTAAGAGCCTAAAATATATAAACACAAATGCTCTTAAAATTATCTTCTAATCCATATTTAATTTTTCTAATAATTTACTTCCAAAAGGAATCATCATTATTTCTTCTTTTGTAAGTATTTTTAATACAAATATCATTGCCACATATATTATTGCTCCAGCTAGTATTGATAAAATTGTTGAAATATTAGGTGATATAACCATATTTAGTCCCATATTTATGAAATATACAGCTACTCCCATAATTATTCCTGCTATGAGTGGTTTTACAATATATCTAATTTTAGGTATATGCATTTTTAAAGCTCTATTTATCGCTTTATAGCATATAGTAAATGCAATTATTTGACATACTATAGAGCTAATTGGCGCACCTATTATGTTTATATTTGGATTACTTACAAGAATAATGTTTAAAATTAGCTTTACTATTGCCCCCATTGCCAATGCCACCGCTGGAACTAGTGGTTTGTTTAAACCATATAACCCGCCGTTTATTGTTTGACTCAATGCTACAAATATCATTGCAATAGATGATAGCTTAAGTACTATTCCACCATCTGGCGCATTTGGATATATTAAATTTAATATTTGGTCTGATAAGCAAATATAGCCTATAGCACATGGTATTATTATTATTATTGATGCTAAAATTGAAAATGATAATCTTTTTGCTGCTTGTTTCTTCTCCTTTTTAGCAATTGATTCAGATATTGCTGGAACTAATGCAGTAGAAAATGCTAAATTTACTGCTATTGGTAAATTCGTTAAGTTATCTACTTTAGATAGTATACCTGTTTTTTCCATAGCAATTTGTTCTAGTGCTTCTTTTCCACCTGTAACTAATCCCTCAAATGCATGTTGTATACAGTTGCTAACTGTTGTTGTGTCAATAACAGAGCTTATTACTGATATTACAGAGCCTATGGTTATTGGTATTGATAATGCCAATATTGTTTTTATTAGTTCTTTATTCGATTTTCTATCCTCTGGTGAAATTTCTTGTTTTTTATAAACTTTAATCCTATTCTTTTTGTAATAAGTTGTTAAATATAAAAATGTTATGATTATGCTTAATGTTGTAGATAAATTTCCACCAGCTGCCATTATGTATGGTTCTTTTCCTATTAAAGCATACACAAACACAATAGATAGTACACAATTTAAAAATTGTTCCAGTACTTGTGTAACACTAGTTGGTTTCATATTTTGTTGTCCAGAGAAATACCCTCTAAATACTGCCGACATTGCCACAAAAACAATTGCAGGTGCTAGTACTCTAAGCACGTATGCTACATCTGGAACATTTAATATTTTCGTTGCAATTAAATCTGCTCCAAAAAATAAAGTCACTGAAAAGAATAGTCCAATTCCTGTAAATAATTTTAATGCAGTTTTGAATATTTGTTGTGCCCCATAATTGTTTCCAACTGCTAATCTTTCAGATATTAGTTTTGATATAACACTTGGAATACCTATAGAACATAATGTAAGAAGGAGTGCATATATTTGATACCCTGCCGAATAATAACCAAGTCCTGCATCACCAAATCCTTCTACATTTGTTATAACTAATCTATATACTAAGCCTAAAACCTTTACTACAATTTCTGAGAGCATTAAAAGTAGTACATTTTTCATAAAGGAAAAACCCTTAGATTTTTTTGCTGTTGTTTCTTCCACTATTTACTCCTTTTATTTTTACAAATCAGTTAACATAACTAGAACTCTACTTTTTCTCCTAACCAGTTCTCTAGTTCGTCTATCTTTACACGCACTTGTTCCATTGTATCTCTGTCTCTTATTGTTACACAGTTGTCTTCTAATGTGTCAAAGTCTATAGTTACACAATATGGTGTACCAATTTCATCTTCTCTTCTATATCTCTTTCCAATGCTTCCTGCTTCATCATAGTCACACATAAACTTTTTAGACAATTTGTTATACACTTCTTCTGCTTGTTCACTTAATTTCTTAGAAAGTGGCAAAACTGCAACTTTATATGGTGCTAATGCAGGATGTAAATGTAATACAGTTCTTACATCTCCCTCTGCAATTTCTTCCTCATCATAAGCATTGCATAAGAATGCTAAAGCTACTCTATCGCATCCAAGTGATGGCTCAATACAGTAAGGCACATACTTCTCGTTTGTTTCTGTGTCTAAGTAACTCATATCCTCTTTAGAATGTTCCTCATGTTTCTTTAAATCGTAATCGGTTCTGTCGGCAACACCCCAAAGTTCTCCCCATCCAAATGGAAATGCATATTCTATATCTGTTGTAGCTTTACTATAAAATACAAGCTCCTCCTTTGAGTGGTCTCTTAAACGTATATTTTCTTTTTTCATTCCAAGGCTTAAAAGCCAATTTTCGCAATAATCTTTCCAATACTTAAACCATTCTAAATCAGTACCAGGTTTGCAGAAAAATTCAAGTTCCATTTGCTCAAACTCACGTGTTCTAAAAGTAAAGTTTCCTGGAGTAATTTCATTTCTAAAAGCTTTTCCTATTTGTCCAATACCCATTGGCAACTTTCTTCTTGTAGTACGTAGCACATTTTTAAAGTTAACAAAAATACCTTGTGCAGTTTCTGGTCTTAAATATATTTCTGATTTGCTATCCTCTGTTACTCCTTGGAAAGTTTTGAACATTAAATTAAATTTACGAATATCTGTAAAGTTTTCTTTTCCACAATTAGGGCAAGCAATGTGATGCTCTTTAATGAAATTTATCATTTGCTCATCACTCATACCATCTGCAATCATATCATTTCCTTGTTCGTGTGCCCACTCTTCAATCAATTTATCTGCTCTATGTCTAGTTTTACATTCTTTACAGTCTATAAGTGGATCAGAAAAACCTCCTACGTGTCCAGAGGCAACCCATACTTCTGGATTCATTAGTATCGCTGCATCTAAGCCTACATTATATTTACTTTCTTGTACAAACTTCTTCATCCATGCTTTTTTAATGTTGTTTTTTAGTTCAACACCTAAAGGGCCATAATCCCAAGTATTTGCTAGACCTCCATATATTTCAGAGCCCGGATACACATATCCTCTATTTTTGCAAAGACTCACTATCTTATCCATTGTCAATTTTTCTTTCATAAAACTATCTTCCTTTCTATAGTGGACAAAAGGGACACTCCTTTTTGTCCACGTTTGGGAATTTTAGGAGAGTTCTCTTTTATGTTTCATATTAGTTTTTCATTTTTAGATTTTATCAATATACAGTATAAAAGTCAAGATTTTTACGTTAATTAAGCCATAATTAGTTGCTGTATTGTTGTAATTCACAGAGCTTAAATGACTAAAGCAAATAATGTATGTTTTATAGTTTTTATTTGAGTGCTTAAGGTGGGGACCAACAAGTTTACAAACTGTTAAACGAAACGTAAGTTGAGTTTGTACAGTTTGTATGATGTTGGGGGCCGAAAATAAAAACTATAAAACATACATTATTTGCGAAAAAAAGCATGAATTATAGCAAAAGTTATCCTCAGACAAAAATCTACTTTTTTATACTTAACTCTTGCTTTTAATTTATTTTACGACATTATGTTACTATTTTATTGCTATTTTTTACCATTAAGTTGTCCACATGTATGTGGATAATGTGGACAACTCTGTGAATAACTATAAATAGTGGGTTATTTTTCAAAAGTTATCCACATTAATATTTGAAATGTTTTATGAAAACCATTTTTTTATGTAATTTTAAATTTACTAAAGGTATTATGTAATTTCGTGTCGATTTATAAGCATAGGAATAAGCTTTTTAATTGCTAAAAAATATAGACTACTTTTTTAGTATAAAAATATACTCATGTTTTAATAAGTAAAAGTCAATTTGTTTATTTTTCCAATAATCTGTCATTTTACAGTTATGTTGCTCTTTTATAATTATTTCATTTAATTTGAAGCCTGTTTGAATAAAAATATTCATTATATTAAAACCTAATGGAATAACATTTTTATTTTTTCTAATATCTCCTATTAGCACTGAACAAATTTTATCTTTTTTTAGAACTCTAAAGCATTCTTTTGAAAATGAATTCATTTGATTTAAAAATTCTGTTAGATTCAATCTTGATATATCTTCTTTTATATCTTCACTATATTTAATTATATTCGAATATGGAGGATGTGCAAATATAAAATCTATTTTTTCGTTCGGAATAATATTTTGCAAATTAGTTGAGTCGGCTCTTATTAGCTTCGGTTCATAAACTGTTTTGAATTTAAAATTTAATCTTTCTTTTGCTATCTTTAGAGCATCAATATTTACATCAATACCTATTCCTTTTCTGTTTAACAACTTGCATTCTATTAATGTTGTACCACTTCCACAAAATGGATCTAATACAATATTATTTTCCTTTGTGTATTTTAATAGCAAATTTCTGGGCACTTGTGGTGGGCAATTCCCCCTATAGTCGCCTTTATGAGTTGCCCACTTTCCTCTTTCCGTAAACCTCCATATTGAAGTAGTTTCTAATTCAAAATTTTTTGGGTTATATACCAATAAATATTCCTCCTTAATCTTCTTCTGGTACTGGTAATCCTAATTTCTTTAGTGGTATATATTCAAAATAATATTGACATCTTACACTAATTATATAATCTAGTACATCTTTATATTGAGGTTTCCTAAACCAATCACTTAGTAAATATACATATTCAACTTCTATATTTGCCCTTGATAATAATTTTTGATATTGTTTCTTTTTAAAGTCACAAGTTTGTAATTTTTCATCTACTGAACCTGCAACTTGTTGGAATTTACATTCTATAATAAATAAGGTATTATTTACTATAACAAATATGCAATCATCTGGTAATAACCTTTTTGAGATTATTTCTTCCCATCTAATATTATATTCTTCAAGAAATTTATAAAATTCATATTTTTTAAAGACCCTTGCAACTAATTCATTATTGTAAAAAACTTTATCCTTTACAACTTTATATCCTTTTTGTTTTCCCAAAAAAGTAGCCAAATCTGTCTTTCCTTCAAATGTTAATCCAGTTTTTGTGTTTGCTCCCCCAATTCCATCTTTAATCATTTTTCTTTCTCCTTCCATTCTTCATATCTTCTTATTGATAAATTTAGATATTCTTTTTTATTATCTATTCCTATGTATTTTCTATTTAATTTTGTTGCTGCGATTCCTGTTGTACTACTGCCACAAAAAGGATCTAAAATTAAATCATTTACGTTTGTTGAAGCAAGAATTATTCTTTCTAGTATTTCTAAAGGTTTTTGCGTGGGATGTTTTCCCTGTTTTTTTTCTGATGGTTTTGTAACACTAGTTGTCCAAACATCTTTCATCTGTTTATTATGATTTAATTCTTTCATTAAATTGTAGTTAAATATATATTTTCCTTTTGGCAAATTTTTCCTTGCCCATAGTATAGTTTCTGTTGAATGAGTAAAAGTTTTACAAGCTAAATTCGGTGGTGGATTTGTTTTCTGCCAAGTTATATTATTTATTATTTTAAAATTTTTCTCCTCTAAAGCCATACCTATTGAGTAAATATTGTGCAGTGTTCCACTAATCCATATTGTACCATTATCTTTTAAAATCCTATAACATTCCTTTATCCATTTTTTATTAAACGCATGCTTTTCTTCCACACTTATTTCTTTATCCCAATCACCTTTATTTACACTTACCATCTTTCCACTGCTACACGTTATTCCATCATTAGATAAAAAGTATGGTGGATCAGCAAAAATCATATCAAATGTTTTTTCCTCAAATTGTTTTAATGCTACAAAAGTATCATCATATATCAATTTGAAATTTGCATCTTCAAAATAGAATTCTCCTGGATACATTCCTCTATCTCCTTGTAATTTGTTATTAGTAATTCCGAAATTTCTCCCCTGTCATCACTATTTGCATTTATATTTCTTCTTGCAGTTACTTCATTAATATTAAAATCTTTATATATTTCTTCAAAAAAGTTGTCCTTTGGGTTAACATTTTTAGGATTTGAATTGCTTAACATTAATTTTGCATTTTTTAAATTAAGCTCTCTAAAATACATTGCAAGCTCTTTTTGATTTTCATCATTAAAATCCTCTTTTGTATATGATGTAAAACCTGATGTTTCTGATAGTGGTCTATATGGTGGATCAAAGTAAACAAAAGTATTGCCATTTACATATTCACAGCTTTTCCTGTAATCACCATATTTAAATTCTACAATTTGTAATGTTTTTGATAAATTTCTTAAATTCTTAGAATCGCAAATTGTTGGATTTTTATATTTACCAAAAGGCACATTAAACTTTCCATTTTTGTTTACTCTATATAAGCCATTAAAACAAGTTCGGTTTAGAAATATAAACTCTGATGCTCTTTTAACATTTAATTTTTCTCCAAGTTCATAAGAATTATATTCTTCTCTAATGTCATAAAAATATTTTTGTCTATTTTCACTTTCAAGCTCGAAGTAGTTTTTTTCTATAGATTTTAGAGTTTCTATTAACTCTTCAACATCAGTTTTTATTACATTGTAGCAATTTATTAAATCTTTATTTATATCAAATGCATACGCTTCCTTAACATCATACTTTTGCAATATATCTATTAAAACTGCTCCACCACCTACAAATGGTTCCACATATCTATCTATTATTCCGTTTTTTAGTTCTAATGGATAAAAATTAGTTAATTGTGGTATTAAACCACCCTTTCCACCAGCCCATTTTACAAAGGGTTTAACTGTCTCCATTTTTCCTCCAACTCTATTCTACTGTTTTTAATTTTTCTTTTACTGTAGACCCGTCCCCAAGTATGCCAAATGGCACTAAAGTGACAGGCACCAAGGTGCCATTTAACCAAACAAGCTCATCTGGTTACTCTGGCTCATTCCTTTTAAGCATCCTACTCTGTCTAATAACTCTATTACTGATTTTCCTATTTTTGAACGTATTTTCATATCATCTATTGACATGAACTTTCCTTCTTTTTTAGCTTCGTCTATTCCCTCTGCTGCCACTGTTCCAAGTCCTGGTATGCTATTTAGTGGTGGACGTATTCCCTCTTCTTCTACTAAAAATTTTGTTGCATGTGATTTATATAAATCTATTGGAAGGAAGTTTATACCTCTTTCATACATTTCTAGTACTAATTCTAATATAGCATACATATTTTTATCCTTTGTTGTAGCACTATTTCCTGCAAGGTCTATTTCTTTCATTTTGTTTACTACTTTTTGCTTTCCATAGCACATTATGTCGCTGTCAAATTCGTCTGCTCTTATTGTAAAATATGCTGCATAATATGCTTTTGGCTGATGCACTTTAAACCACGCTATCCTAAATGCGTTGGTTACATACGCTGCTGCGTGTGCCTTTGGGAACATGTATTTTATTTTTTCGCATGATTTGATATACCATTCTGGTACATCATGTTCTCTCATTAGTGCTACAAATTCTGCCCATTTTTCTGGATCTTTAAGTGCTTTACCTTTACGTACTGTTTCCATTATTTTGAATGCTTTATTTGGTGGCAAGCCCTTTTTGATTAAGTATATCATTATATCGTCACGGCAACAGATTGCCTCATTTAAGGTTACTGTTCCCTCATCTATTAAGCTTTGTGCATTTCCAAGCCATACGTCTGTACCATGTGATAATCCAGATATACGTATTAGTTCATCAAATGTAGTTGGCTTTGTGTCTACTAACATTCCTCTAACAAATTTGGTTCCGAATTCTGGTATCCCATAGCTTCCAACTTTGCTCTTTATTTGCTCCGGTGTTACACCAAGTGCGTCTGTTGAACTAAAGATTGACATTGTTTCTTTGTCATCAAGTGGTACTTTTGTTGGGTCTATTCCTGTTATGTCGTATAGCATTCTTATCATTGTAGGATCATCATGTCCTAGTATATCTAGCTTAAGCAAGTTTTGGTCTATTGAGTGATAGTCAAAGTGTGTAGTTATAATATCTGAATTAGGATCATCTGCAGGATGTTGTACTGGACAAAATTCATAAATTTGTCTTCCTTTTGGAACAACTATAATTCCTCCAGGGTGTTGCCCTGTTGTTCTTTTTATTCCTGTACAGCCTTGTGCTAATCTTAGCACCTCTGCGTTATTGATTGGTATTCCTCTTTCTTCATAATACTTTTTTACATAACCGAATGCAGTTTTATCTGCAACTGTACCAACTGTTCCTGCTTTAAAAGTTGTGCCTTTACCAAAGATTACTTCTGTATATTTATGTGCTTTTGCTTGATATTCTCCAGAGAAGTTTAAGTCTATATCTGGCTCTTTGTCTCCGTTAAATCCAAGGAAAGTTTCAAATGGTATATCTATTCCATCTTTTACCATTTTGGTTCCACATTTTGGACAGTCTTTGTCTGGCAAGTCGAATCCACAGGCATAGCCATAATCTGTAAAGTCTGAGTATTTGCATTTTGGACATCTATAGTGTGGTGGAAGCGAATTTACTTCTGTAATACCTGTCATATTTGCCACAAATGATGAACCAACAGAACCTCTTGAACCAACTATGTATCCATCTTCATTTGATTTCCACACTAGTTTTTGTGCGATGATATACATAACGGAGAATCCGTTTTTTATAATTGAGTTTAATTCCTTATCTAGTCTTTCTTGTACTAAATCTGGAAGTGGGTCTCCATATAATTCATGTGCTTTGCTATATGCTATATCTTTTATAGTTTGCTCACATCCATCAATGTGTGGTGGACATTTTTCTGGTGATATTGGGCTTATTTTTTCACATATATCTGCTATTTTATTTGTGTTTGTTACAACAACCTCGTACGCTTTTTCTTCTCCTAAATATTCAAACTCTTTAAGCATTTCTTCGGTGGTACGTAGGTATAATGGAGCTTGCTCATCTGCATCATCATAGCCTTGTCCTGCCATTAGTATACGTCTATATATTTCGTCTTGTGGATCCATAAAATGCACATCACATGTTGCCACAACTGGCTTTCCAAGCTTTTCTCCTAATGCAACTATTTTTTTATTTATGTCTTGCAAAGCTTTCTCGTCCGGTACTGTTCCATTTCTAACCATAAACATATTGTTGCCTAAAGGTTGAATTTCTAAATAGTCGTAATCAGCTGCTATATCTTCTATTTCTTCATCTGTTTTTCCTGCTACTATTGCTCTATAAATTTCTCCCTGCTCGCAGGCACTTCCAAGTATTAATCCCTCGGAATTTTGTTTGTATATAGATTTTAATATACGAGGCTTTTTGTAGAAATAGTCCAGATGTGAAATTGATATTAGTTTATATAGATTTCTGAGGCCAACATAGTTTTGTGCTAGAATAATAGCATGATATGTTGGAAGTCTTCTAAAGTCTGTACTTCCTGCACAAATTTTGTCTATGTCCTCTATTTTTTTAGCACCTTTTTCTTTAAGCATATTGAGCATAACTTTTAGTACTTTAACTGTTGTATCAACATCATCTAATGCTCTATGCGCTACCTCAACCTTTATTCCTAAATTTTCTGCTATTATTCCTAATTTGTATTTTTTATAATCTGGAAACAATTCCTTTGCTAAACGTAATGTATCCATATGTGTATTTTCTAAAGTATAACCTAATTCTCCAGCATTGTACTTTAAAAATCCTATATCAAAGTCTGCATTATGTGCAACTAACACACTGTTTCCTATAAATTCCATCATTTTAGGGAAAACTTTGTCTATAGTTTCTGCATCTTTTACCATATCATCAGTAATATTTGTAACTTCAACTACTCTTTGTGGGATTGGTTTTTCTGGGTTTACAAAACAAGAAAATTCATCAATAACCTCTCCATTTTTCATCTTCATAATACCAATTTCAGTTATTTTTTCTGTTCTAAATGAAAAACCTGTAGTTTCTAAGTCTAGCACACAATATGTAGCATCGTCTAAGTCTTGTCCTCTTGGAAATGATACGACCGGCGTTCTATCTGGTGCTAAATATGCTTCCACACCATATATAACTTTTAAATCTGGATGGTCTTTTTCTAAGTATTTATG
>CALXWT010000027.1 GCA_944392445.1 uncultured Clostridia bacterium | reverse complement strand
AAAAACCACTACACAAAATAAAAAAATTATGATAAAATATTTAAGGTTATTTAATTTTGCATAAAATATGCAAATAAGAAATAGAAAAATTAAAAAGGAGGAATTAACCATGTCAGGACACAGTAAATGGCATAACATACAAGCAAAAAAGGGAAAAGCAGATGCAGCAAGAGGAAAAATATTTACAAAATTAGGTAGAGAATTATTAATAGCAGTAAAACAAGGAGGACCTGATCCGGCTGGTAATTCTAAACTTAAAGATGTAATAGCAAAATGTAAGGCAAATAACATGCCAAATGATACAATAAACAATGCAATTAAAAAAGCATCAGGAGCAGGAAACAGCGAAAATTATGAAGAAATTACGTATGAAGGTTATGGTACAAATGGTGTAGCTGTAATAGTTGAAGCAAGTACAGATAATAAAAACAGAACAGCAGCAGATGTAAGACACGCATTTGATAAAGCAGGAGGAAATTTGGGTACATCTGGTTGTGTATCATACTTATTCTCTAAAAAGGGAGTAATTGTTATAGATAGAACTACAACAGATTTATCTGAAGATGATATGATGATGTTAGCTTTAGACAACGGAGCAGAAGATTTTGAAGCTAGTGATGAATGCTATGAAATAACAACGTCCCCAGAAGATTTTGCTAAAGTTAGAGAAGCATTAGAAGCACAAGGACTAGAATTCTTAGAAGCAGAAGTTCAAATGGTTCCATCTACATACATTAAATTGGATGAAAAGGATAGCGAAAAAATGCAAAGGTTAATAGACAACTTAGAAGATTTAGATGATGTTATGAATGTGTACCACAACTGGGAAGAGTAAAATTGAAAAAGGAAAAAGATAAATTATGAAGAAAAAAGGTTTAATAGTTGCAATTATAGTTATAGTAGTTCTACTAGTTTTAGCAGGAGGAGCATTTGCATATATATACTTTGGAACAGATTTATTATTATCAGAAAGACAGGGGTTTGAAAAATATGCTATACAATTAGTAGTTGGAGAAAACAAGTTTATATCAAGCAATTTGGAAAGCTATTTTAACAGAAAGGAGACTACTCCATATACTACTGATGGCACAATAAGTGCTGACACAATGCTAATTGGAGAGGCTGCTTCAATAAATTCTACAGATATGCAGGAATTAGTAGATATACTTAGATATAGTGACCAGACTAATATTTCTTTTGAAGGAAAAGTAGATAATGCAAACAAAAAATTTGAGCAAAACATTTCAATTAACTATTCAGATACTGTAAATTTCCCATTTACATATAGAGCTGATGGTGATGTATATGGAATACAATCTGATGAAATTGGTACTACATTTATAGCAATAGAGAATAATAATTTACCAACATTGCTTCAAAATCTAGGAACAACTGATGTAACAGGTATACCAGACAAATTAGAGTCTGCAGAGTTGCAGAATGCAAATTTTACAGATGAGGAAAAAATTCATGTATTAAATACATATATTTTACCAATATACAACGGTCTAACAAATGATAAATTTTCTAAGCAAGATAATTCTGATGGCTCTGTAACATATACACTTACACTAACAACAGAAGAGTTAAAAAACATACTTATACAAGCTTTAGAGCTTTTTAGAGAAGACCAATTAATGATTGATAAAATGAATAATATAATACAAGAATTGTATGGAGATAATTATGATGAAGCTTCTATGGAAATAAACCAAAGGAGTATACAGGAAGTTATAAACAATATAGGAAATACCACTGTAGAAGACGAAACAGCACAGCTCAGTATAACTCAAGCAGATAGAAAAGTAAGCGAAATAAACATAACTTATGGAGAAATATCTGTAAATATTTCAAAATCAAATGCTAACCAATATGGAGAGAATTATAATATATCTGTTTTACAAGGAGGATATACTTTATTTGAACTAGGAATAAGCTATTCTGGAATAAACACAGATAATATTCACGAACAGTATATTGCTACATTAAACATCGAAGATAACTCAACTATTACATATCATTATTCTAATACAGTAACATTTGGAGGTAACATTAGTTTTGTTCCACTTAACTCAACAAATGCTGCAATATTAAATAATTATTCATCAGAGCAAATACAAACATTCTTAGGACAGGTAGGTTTACGAATAGCACTAATAAATAGTGAACAAATGACTGAACTTGGTTATCCTACAGAGCTAATAAATCCTATAATAATGTGGTTTGCAACACCATCAATAGTAACAACTATGCAAGAACAGGAAAATATATTTAATAGTGCAGATGAAGGACATCAAAATTTTAATGATACATTAGAACAAGACAATGAAAGCTTACAAGCAATAGAGGAACAGTTAAATAGCATATATGAAAATGCAGAGGTAAGTGATACTGACGAAAGTTCAGATGTTAATATATCTAACATTGTTGAAGACGAAGTTGAATAAACTAAAAAAATTATAAAAACAGTTCTAAAATATAGAAATACAGCATATATATTTAATATATGTTGTATTTTTTTAATTGCAAATGAAATTTCTGGAGAACAAGGTTAAATTTCATTAGGCTGTGCATATTCGCGAAGCCACCTTCCTTATATGAATAGGTACATATTCGGAGAGAACACTATTGATGGATTGGTATAGAGAAAGTATGAATTAAGAAAAAGAGGTAACACAAATGAAAAATAATATTTTAGAAGTATTAGAATATTTCCCATATAAAGTTAGGGAACACATAACTGAATATGAAAAATTATTAGATGAAACCCAAGAAATACATATTTATACAAATAGAAACATATTGCTTAGGACAAGTTCTGATGAGGTAAAAATAAACTATATAACTTCATCCAACGACATACTAGAAACGCTTCAACGAATTTGTGATAATTCGATTTATACATATCAAAATCAAATTTGTAATGGATTCATTACGGTAAAAGGTGGGCATAGAGTAGGCATATCTGGCGAAGTCGTAATAAAAGAAGGACAAGTAATTAATATATCGTACATATATAGCTTAAATTTTAGAATTGCAAGACAGGTGCTGGGGTGTAGTAATATAGCATTGCCATACATATTAAATACGAAGGAAAATACTGTGTATAACACAATTATTCTATCGCCACCGGGTAGAGGAAAGACAACATTAATACGAGACCTTGTAAGAAATTTAAGCAACGGGATTAACGAAATAGGTTTTAAAGGAATTCATATTGGTGTTGTGGATGAAAGAGGAGAAATTGCAGCAATGTATAAAGGTGTGCCTCAAAACGATTTAGGGGAAAGGACAGATATTTTAGATAATATTAACAAAGACCAAGGAATGAGAATGTTAGTAAGAGCGATGAGCCCACAAGTTGTTGTAGCAGACGAAATCGGAACTAAGGATGATGTGGAAGCAATAAAATATGCAGTAACTTCAGGTGTAAAGGGGATTTTTACAGCACACGGAGCAAGACTGCAAGACGTCTTATTAAATCCTATACTTAAGGAACTGTATGAAATGAATATGATAGAAAGAACAATTTTAATTGAACAAAATAGAGGCTTAAAACTAATAGATAGCAGATAATATGCTTGGCTTATCAAAAGAAACATACAAATAATGTAAAAAGTATAGTGTAAAGTAATATCTAAACAATGTAAAAGGAGTGGAGAAAAACAAATGATTTTTATAAAAACTTTTATCTTATTATTAATATTCATAGGTAGCTTAAATGCTGGAAAGATAATTGCTAAAAAATATTCAAATAGAGTACAAGAACTAAGAGACATGAAAAATGCATTAAATATGTTTTTAACAAAGATTAAATTTACATATCAGGCAATTCCAGCTAGCTTTAACGAAATAGGAAACAACATAAATGGAAATATTGGAAAAATATTTAGACTAGCTTCAGAAAATATGAAGGAAAAATCAGCAGGAGAAGCGTGGGAGGAAGTTATCGATAAAGTTGATACAAGCTTTACAAAAGAGGACAAGGACATAATAAAAGGGCTAGGAAAATTACTTGGCAAAACTGACCTAGACGGACAAGTAAGTGAAATAAGACTTGTACAGAATTTCCTAAACACACAAATAGAAATTGCTGAAAAGGAAAAAGAAAAAAACGAAAAATTATATAGAACTCTAGGAGGAGTAGTAGGACTAGCAATAGTGATCATATTAGTTTAAAGTGCTAATATTAACCTCTATCGTTCTCGCTAATTAGTAGGGGTTATTTAATAAAGTTTTGTTAGAGCAAATCGGCTCGAATGGAGGTTAATATGGATATAGATTTGTTATTTAAAATTGCTGCAATAGGAATTTTAGTAGCAGTTCTTCATCAAGTTTTAGTAAGAGCAGGAAGAGAAGATCAAGCTATGATGACAACACTTGCCGGATTAGTTATTGTACTTACTTTAGTTATAAAAGAAATAAGCACATTATTTGACTCTGTAAGAACTATGTTTGGACTTTAAAGTTGTATTTGGACTTTAAATTTGTACCAAAGGGGATAATCTCCCAACAGTACAAAACTTCACATAAAGAAAGGAAAAGTCGATGGATATTATAAAAATTATTGGAGTTGGGCTTATTTCTTTAATAATAATTATTGTAATAAGACAGTACAAGCCAGAATTTACCCTGTATGTTTCGCTACTAGCAGGTGCTATTATTCTAGTATTCCTTATGGATAAAATAACTGGTATTGTTGATATTTTAACTTCACTTTCAAATAAAGCTGGGGTAAACAATGAATTTTTAACTTTATTAATTAAAATTACTGGAATTGCATTCTTAACAGAGTTTGCAGTTAGCATATGCAAAGATACAGGAGAATCGGCGATAGCAAATAAGGTGGATATGGGAGGAAAAATAATTATAGTATCAATGTCAATACCAATAATTTCAAGTTTACTGGAAACTATTTTAGAGGTGTTACCATAGCTGGAAGCTAAATCGTTATAAATACTGAAATACAAAGAAAGGTTGATTTTCCTACACAATAAAAAAATTCTGACGCAATTTTATACATAACAAAAAAGTAATAAACAAGGATGGATAAAACAAATGAGGAGGACAGAAAACTATAACCAATATTTAGGAAGAGTAAGCAAATTACTATTAGCATCATTTCTAATTTTTATGTATTTCTTAATATTCCCGTGCAATGTACAAGCATCAGAAGAAACAATAAGTAGCGAAAGCATTATGAAATCGCAACAGGAAATACTGAATATAAATTCATTTATAGAAGAGGCAAATAAATACACACAAGATGTGTATGATGACTTAGATATGGGAGAGCTTTTTACATCTGCCATAACTGGAAACATAGATAATGGAACTATAATTAATAGCATTCTAAAAGCAATTCGGAGGCGAAGTATTTGATGCAATAGGTGTGCTTGCAAGTATACTTGTAATAATAGTTATACATAGTATTTTGAAAAACATAAGTGAAGGACTGGAAAATAAAGGAATAGCACAAATTACATATTATGTTCAGTATATACTTATAGTAACACTAATAATGACAAACTTTGCACAAATTTTAGAAGTTATTAAAGAATCTATACAAAGCTTAGTTGGGTTTATGAATTCTTTAATACCTATCTTAATAACTCTAATGCTCACAACAGGTAGTGTAGTATCTGCAAACTTAATTCAGCCAATACTACTTTTTGTTATAACATTTATTGGAAACTTTATAACGGGAATAATAATACCACTTGTGCTTATTTCTACGTCGCTGGGAATTGTATCAAAAATATCGGACAAAATGCAAATAGATAAATTATCAAAATTCTTCAAAAGTGGCGTGGTATGGGTATTAGGAGTTGTGCTTACATTATTTGTGGGATTAGTTTCAATAGAAGGAAGCTTAAGCAGTAGTGTGGATGGAATAACTGCAAAAACGGCAAAGGCAGCAGTATCTAGCTTTATACCTGTAGTAGGAAAAATACTAGGAGATGCAGTAGATACTGTAATAGGATGTAGCTCTATACTAAAAAATGCTACAGGCATTATAGGAATAATAATTATTGTAGGAATTGTAGTATTGCCTATTGTAAAACTGGCAGTTCTAATGGGCATATATTACTTAGGTTCAGCACTGTGCCAGCCTATAGCAGATAGCAAAATAGTTTCACTATTGGACCAAATGGGCGATACATTTAAAACTTTCTTAGCAATAATGTGTAGTGTATCTGTAATGTTTATTATAGGTGTCACATTAGTTATAAAAATATCTAACAGTGGAATGATGTATAGATAAACAAAAGAAGGAGGGATAATTATTGGATGGTTAAGCGATTGGTCACAAGCAATTATTGTGACAGTTATAATAGGTACAATTATAGAAATGATACTCCCAGAGGGAAATAGCAAAAAATATATAAAAGTAGTAATTGGAATATATGTACTTTTTACAATAGTATCACCAGTAATTACAAAAATCTCTGGCAAGGAAATACAAGTATCAGACATACTTGATTTAGATGAGTATATAGAAGAGGTAAAAACTGCTAGCGAAACGCAAAATCAAATGGAACTTCAAAACGAGGACAATATTTTAAGGATATATGTAAGTGGTATAAAAGAAGATATGAAGGCTAAAATAGGAGCAAAAGGCTATGTAGTGAATAATATAGACATTAAAGTAGCAAATGATGGTAGCTATACAATACAAAGCATTGCACTAGATGTGGAAAATATGGATACAAGCTCAAGTGAAAGTTTAAATCAAGAAGACGAAGAAAACTTGGTGGAAAATGTAGAAGGAATAAACAAAATAGATATAAGTATTTCAATAAATAGCACAGAAACAAATGAAAGTAATAAAGATAGTAGCACAGAGAATAACAGCTCGGAAAATAGTAACATAGAAAATAATAGCAGTAGTAGTGAAAAAAACAGTTTATCAATAACGCAGAAACAAGAGTTAAAGGATTATATTAGCAGTGTATATGAAGTAGATAAAAATAACATAACTATATAATGTCGGGTTTGGGGACAGGCTCTTTTCCGACACGGTTGTCGGGTTTGGGGACAGGCTCTTTTTCCGACAGAGATGTCATCTTTGGGGACAGGTCCGGTTCTTGTTATAGAAATCTACAAATCTTGACTAAAATTTTTGCTAATTAGTTGGGTTAGTTCTTCATTATATTCTAGAAAAGGAGGGAAAAGATAAAATGTTAAAAGATAAGATAAAAAGTTTATTAGCAAAAAAAGAAAATGAAGCAGATAAGAAAAAACTAGAAAATTTAGTAGTATTTGTGCTTATATTAATTATAACAATAATAATTATAAACTTTATATGGAATGGAGATAGTCAAAATAGCGAAAGCAACACACAAACTACAGACGCAAACAAAAAACTAGCAACAGATATAGACTATCAAAATACTGGAACCACAGAAAGCACAGAAACAACTAATTCCAGCAATACAATGGTTGTAGAATTAGAAGAAATTTTATCTAACATAAGTGGTGTAGGAAAAGTAAAAGTTATGATTACATATTCAGAAACAAATAAAGTAATTCCAGTATACAACGAAGAAAGTAGCCAGCAAGATACGGAAGAAACAGACAGTGAAGGAGGCACAAGAAAAATTACACAAACAGACACTAAAAAAGAAGTTATATACGAAGAAAATGGAGATGAAAAAACACTTATAACACAGAGCGTAATAAGTCCAACGGTAGAAGGGGCAATTATTACAGCAGAAGGGGCAGGTGATGTTACAGTTAAAACTAATATAATACAAGCGGTTTCAGCAGTAACTGGGTTATCTACACATAAAATACAAGTATTTGAAATGTCACATTAGGGACAGGTCTAACTGAGACAAAAGTGGCAGTTTTGGGGACAGGTCTTAAATAATAAATTGCATATATAAAAACAAGACCTGTCCAAAAAGATGACAATAGTGTCTCAAATAGACCTGTCCCCAAACCCGACAAAGACAAAATTAGGAGGTTAATATGAATTTTTTAAAGAAAAATCAAATTATTGTTTTTACAATAGGACTAATGCTAATTACAGCAGGATATTTAAGCTATATGAATAATAATGATAATGTAAACTCATCTCTAGAAGCAAGCAGTATAGCAGATTCAGAAGAAATGGCAAGTATAGGTGATGCTAAGCTTGTGAGTGCTAATGTGGCACAAAGTGTAAATGAAATGACTAATAATACAGATAAAAATATAAATAACACAGATTTGGCTTCAAGTATAAATGAAATTGTAGATACTGAAACTAGCGCAATAACAGATACTAAAGATGAAAATACATTAGAAACTAGTTCAAATAATTCAAATAGTATAGACGAATATTTTACAAGTTCAAGACTAGATAGGGAAACGATGTATTCACAGAGAATAGAAAACTACCAGGATATATTAAATAATTCTAATGTAAGCGAAGCACAGAAAAAAACGGCTCAAGAAGAGATAACTAAATTAAATAACGAACAGAATGCTTTGATGATAACAGAAGATTTATTGAAGACAAAAGGTATAGAGGATTTAATTATTTTTGTAAATGGAGATAGTATAAATGTTATTGTTAAAGGAAATGACATAAAGAAAGAGGAAATTGCGCAGATTCAAAATATTATTACAAGAGAGTTAAATGCAGATATAGGAAATATACATATAACTACAAAAGAATGAAGAAAATATATATTTGATATAAACTAATATTGCAGTTTAAGACAATTTATACCAGTAAAGTAGAAAAATAACAAAAAAAAGTTGTATTTTTTCTATTTACTGGTATAATATTATTGTGAAAAAAATAAACTTACAAAGGAGAGAAAATTTATGTTAAAAAAAGTAGCTATTCTTGCTAATGGTGGAGATGTGTCAGGATTTAATGCTGTTATAAGAGCAATTATAAAAACTGCAGAAAATAAAGATATAGAATGTTATGGATTTATAGATGGATATAGAGGTTTACTAAAGAACGATATTGTCAGATTAGGTACAAGTTCTACAGGTAATGCAGTAGGAATATTGCCAAAAGGCGGCTCAATTATAGGCTCATCAACTAATGCAAATGTATTCAATTATCCAGTAGAAGAAAATGGACAAACAGTATACAAAGATTTATCAGATATATGTGTAGAAAATATTAAAAAAGATGAAATCGATTGTTTATTTACTCTTGGAGGAGACGGTACACAAAAATCTGCAAGAGATTTGTCTTTAAAAGGAATTAATGTTATAGGTGTTCCAAAAACAATAGATAATGATGTGGCATGTACAGAAATTACTTTTGGATATAACACAGCTGTATCTGTTGCAGCAGAAGCTATTGATAGATTACATTCTACAGGAGAAACTCATCATAGAATAATGGTACTAGAAGTAATGGGAAGATATGCTGGTTGGATAGCATTGGAATCTGCAATAGCAGGTGGAGCTGATGTGGCTTTAATACCAGAAATTCCTTTTGATATAAATAGTGCTGCAAGAAAAGTTATAAATAGAAAAAATAGAGGAAAATCTTTTAGCATAGTTGTTGTTGCAGAAGGTGCAAAACCAAAAGGTGGAGATATACACGTTAAAAATATGAGAAGCAATGGTTCTGGTGTGGATAATACTAAACTTGGTGGAATTGGCGAAATTGTTGCAAAACAATTAGAAGAATTAACAGGATTAGAAGCAAGATGCACAGTACTTGGATATATGCAAAGAGGTGGCTCTCCTACTGCTTTTGATAGAGTACTTTCTACAAAATATGGTTCACACGCAATGCAACTTGCACTAGAAGGAAAATTTAATGTGCTAACCGTAATAAAAGATGGAAAACTAAATTGTGTATCATTAGAAGACGTTGTGGGAAATAATAAACAAATTGGTGCTGTATCTGGAAATACACCAGAGAGTAACTTAAGAAAAGTAACAATGGATGATGAACTAGTAAAAACAGCTAGAGCCATTGGAATTAATTTAGGAGATTAATGAGATTTGCGCAAAAATAAACTATGTACTAATTGCGCATAGAAAGGTGATAATATGTTAGACTTTAAAAATATAATAGCAGATGAAGTAAAAAAAGTTACAAATATAGAAAATATTTATGATTATATAGAAGTTCCAGCAAACAAAGAGATGGGAGATTTTTCTCTCCCATGCTTTAAGCTTGCAAAGGAAATGAAAAAAGCCCCTCAGATGATAGCAACTGAAATAAATGATAAATTAAATATTTCAAAAGAGATAGTGTCTGAAACTAAAGTAATAAACGGTTATTTAAACTTTTATGTAAATCCGATGGCTATAGTAAAAACAGTTTTAGATGAAATTGATGTAAAAAAAGAAGAATATGGTAGTAGCAATATTGGAAAGGGCAAAAATATTGTGGTGGAATATTCCTCTCCAAATATAGCAAAGCCATTTCATATTGGACATTTAAGGACTACTCTTATAGGAAACTCATTATATAGAATATATAAATTCTTGGGCTACAACACAATAGGAATAAATCATTTAGGAGATTATGGTACACAATTTGGAAAAATGATAGAAGCATATAATATGTGGAAAGACGAATACGATTTATCTACAGACCCAATTAATAAGATGATGGATATGTATGTCAGAATAAATGATTTATGCAAAAAAGATGATGCTATTCTTGAAAAGTGTAGAGAAAATTTTAGATTGTTAGAGGCAGGAGATAAATATTGCACAGATATATGGAATAAATTTAAAGAACTAAGTATGGTAGAGTTTAACAGAATTTATGATATTTTAGATGTTAAATTTGATTCATACAATGGAGAAGCTTTCTATGCTAATAAAATGAATGAAGTTGTAGAAAAACTTGAAAGCAAAGGAGTATTAAAAGAATCAGAGGGAGCAAGAATAGTAGACCTATCAGATGTAGGGATTGAGACACCTTGCATTATACAAAAAACAAATGGTTCCTCAATTTATGCAACTAGGGATTTGGCAGCTATAATGTACAGAGCAAAAACTTATGATTTTGATAAATGTTTATATGTTGTTGCTTATGAGCAGAACCTACACTTTAAGCAAATTTTTGCAGTAGCAAAATACTTAGTAGATGAAAAATATGTAAACGGGTTAAAACACGTTTCTTATGGAATGGTTAGTTTACCATCTGGAAAAATGTCTACTAGATTAGGAAATGTAGTAAAGATAGAAGAATTGTTAAATGAAACAATAGAGAAAGCAAAAGAAATTATTGAAGAAAAAAATCCAGAACTAGAAGATAAAGAAGATGTTGCAAAAAAAGTAGGAATTGGTGCTATAATATTTAATACGTTGTCAACAAGTAATATTAAAGACCAAATTTTCGATTGGAATATAGCTTTAAATTTTAATGGTGAGACGGGACCATATTTACAATATATGTATGTACGTACAAACAGTGTACTAGAAAAAGTAGGAAAGATTCCTAATGCGAGTGAAATAGATATTAATGCTTTAAATGATGATGCATCTATAAATCTTGCAAAAGAACTATATAAGTTTAATAGCATAGTAAAACAATCAGCAGATAAAAACGAACCATATATAATTTCAAAGTATTTAATAGATGTAGCTAAAGCTTTTAGCATATTTTATAATGAGAATAAAATTATTTGTGAAGATAAAAAATTACAAAATGCTAGAGTATATTTAACTTATTGTGCTAATATAATATTAAAAACAGGTGCTAGTTTACTAGGAATACAAATGCCAAACAAAATGTAGTATGCAATATCAAAATACTTGCATATTGCACAATAGATATAGTATAATATGTTTTGTAAATTATACGTAGTTTTACAAAACAAATGGAGGTTAAAAATGAGAAAATACTTTGGAACAGACGGAATTAGAAGAATTGCTAATACTGAATTATCACCTAGTTTAGTATATAGAGTAGCAAAGGCAGGAGCTTATGTTTTGTCAAAACATTTAGACCATATGCCTACAATTTTAATAGGTAGAGACACACGTATATCTGGAACATTGATAGAAAGTGCCATGGTAGCAGGATTTTTAAGCTATGGTGCAAATGTAAAAATTTTAGGTGTGCTTCCAACACCTGGCGTAGCATATTTAACCAAAAAACTAAAAGCAGATGCTAGTGTGGTAATATCTGCATCACACAATACTTATGAGTTTAATGGTGTAAAATATTTTAGTAATAAAGGTATGAAAATTCCTGATGAATTAGAGGAAGAAATAGAAGAGATAATGGATTCGGGAAAGCTAGATGATTTTTCAGCAGTTAATGATAAGATAGGAGTATCTGAAATAAGAACAGATTTGCTTGATGAATATGTGTACTTCTTTAGAAAAAACTTTGAGGAAGATTTTGAAAAATTAGACACATCAAATTTTGTAGTAGCTATAGATACTGCAAATGGTGCAACCTCTGTAGTTGCAGAAAAAGTTTTCTCAGCTCTTGGAATAAAACATTACATTTTAAATAATACTCCAAATGGAACAAATATAAATGACAACTGTGGTTCTACACATTTAGATGTACTAAAAAAGTATGTTGTAGAAAACAAATGTAATCTAGGAATTGCATATGATGGAGATGGAGATAGATGTTTAGCAGTTGATGAAAATGGAAATGAAATTGATGGAGATATAATCCTCGCAGTAATATCTAAATATATGAAGGAAAAAGGAAAATTAAATAAAGATACTCTAGTAGCAACAGTTATGAGTAACTTGGGTCTAAAAAAATATGCAGAAGCAAATAATATTAAATTTGAAGAAACTAAAGTTGGAGATAGATATGTACTTGAAAAAATGTTAAAAGAGGGATATAATCTTGGTGGAGAACAATCGGGACATATAATTATGCTAGATTATAATCCAACAGGAGATGGTATTTTAACATCTTTAATGCTAACAAAAATAATTTTAGAAAAAAATATGTCAGCATCAAAAACTTGTGATATAATACAAATATATCCTCAAGTATTAATAAATGCAAAGGTAGACGGAAATAAGAAATATGATTATGATAAAGATAATGAAATAAAACAGGCAATAGAAAAACTAGAAAAAGAATTTTCTGGAAATGGTAGAGTTTTAATTAGACCTTCTGGAACAGAACCTTTGGTTAGGGTGATGATAGAGGGAACTGATAAAAAACATATAGAAACAAAAGCCAAAGACCTAGCAAAATTAATTGAAGAAAAATTAAAATAATATATAAATGGGAGTGTTTAAGAATGCCAATGATAAATTTCACTAATCCACTAACTTTACTAATAGTAACCTTAATATACATACTTATTCTAATATTAGCAAAGGAAACCAAAAAAAGTGCCATTGCAGTTATAATGCTTTTTGGATTTATTGCTCTTCTTATAGTACATTTAATAATGTATTTAACAGGAAACTCGCTTATTGCTGATGTACTATCTGATATAAATTATACAATGGTATTTGACTTAATCTTTGTGCTACTTTCATTCATAGCTTACCTATGGGTAGATGATATCGAAGCTAAAGTGAAAAAGAAAAAGAGTATTGATAATAGTTTGGACTGGTTTTGGAAAAAAGTTTAATAGTAATAAAGGTTATAGCAAAGTAAATTTTACTTTGCTATAATTAATAATATAAATAGAAGGAGGTATTTATGAATAGAAACGTTTTAATAGGTGGAGCATGGCCATATGCAAACAGTGACTTGCATTTAGGACACATAGCTGGACTTATATCAGGAGATATTTTAGCTAGATATTTTAGATTACAAGGATGCAATGTAATGTTTGTATCGGGAACAGATTGCCACGGTACACCAATAACAGAAAGAGCAAAAAGAGAGAAGAAATTGCCAAAAGACATAGCAACATATTATGACAAAAGAGATAGAGAAACTTTAGAAAAATTTGATTTTTCTTACGATTTATATACAAATACAGACACAGATTTTCATAAGCAAGAAGTTATGAAGATGTTTAAAAAGATATATGACAATGGATATATATATGAAAAAATAGAGCCACAAGCATATTGTAATCATTGCCAAAAATTTCTGTCTGATAGAGAACTTGAGATAACTTGTCCAAAGTGTGGACAAACTACAAAGGCAGAACAATGTGACAATTGCCAATATGTTCCTACTATAGAGGACTTGAAGGATGGAATTTGTTTAGAATGCAAAGAAAAAGTAGTATTAAAAGATAATAAAAATCTGTATTTGGCACTATCTAAATTTCAAAAAGACATTGAAGAATATGTGACCCAAAATAATATTTTATGGAGAGTTAATGCTAAAAATGAAACTAGCAAATATTTAAAACAAGGCTTAGTAGATAGAGCAGTAACTAGAGACTTAGACTGGGGAGTAGACATACCTGTTCCTGGATATGAGTCTAAAAAAATGTATGTATGGATAGAAGCAGTACTTGGATATATTACAGCAACTATGAAAAAATGTGAAGAGCTAGGAACAAACTGGGAAGAATTTTGGAAAGAAGAATATAAACCAACTATTTACATGGTACATGGAAAGGATAACATAGTATTCCATAGTATAATATTTAATAGTTTATTATTAGCAATGAAAGAAAACTATCATCTAGTAAACACAATAGTTTCATCAGAATACTTAAATATAAACGATGAGAAAATATCAAAAAGTAAAGGTAATGGAATTCCTGCTATAGAATTAGTAGAAAAATATGGACCAGATGCACTACGTTTTTATTTGATAAATAATGGTCCAGAGAAAAAAGATGCTAACTTTACAATAGATGCGTTAATTGCAACTAATAATGGAGAATTACTAAATAAATTTGGAAATTTAGTAAATAGAACTTTAAAGTTTAAAGAGCTAGAAGAAATTCCAGAAGGAAAATTAGATGAAAATATCAAACAAAAAATAGAAGAAACATATAAATTAGTAGGAAAGAATATAGAAAATCTAGAATTCAAACAGGCTACAGATATAGCAATGGAACTAGTAGAAACTGCAAATAAATATTATGATGAACAAAAACCTTGGATACAAAAGAGGGAGAATATCCAAGAATTTAATAATACTATATATACTTGTGCGGTAATTATAGCAAATTTAGCAAATATATTTGAACCATTTATGCCAAGTGCATGCACAAAAATTCGTAAGTATTTAAACTTACAAGAAAAGAGATGGAACATTATTGAACCAAAAATTGGCTTAAAATTAGAAAATATAGAACCATTATTTTCAAGAATTTAAAATTAACTCTAAAAGAACTTTAAATATAAAAGGCAAGTCATTATTATAATATAGGTGACTTGTCTTATTC
This sequence comes from uncultured Clostridia bacterium, assembly GCA_944392445.1. Classification (GTDB taxonomy): domain Bacteria; phylum Bacillota; class Clostridia; order TANB77; family CAG-508; genus CALXVA01. The sequence goes on along the minus strand of CALXWT010000027.1, from coordinate 8,394 downwards.
TTTGTTATATGGTTTTGTGTCGTTTGTAAGTTCTAAGAGATAATCCACAGATGTATTATAAAATTTAGCTAATTCAATTAAAATTTTGGTAGGGACATCATTTTCACCAGTTTCATATTTCGAATATCCAGTTTGGGACATATTAAGATATTTAGAAATTTGTGCTTGGGTTAAATCATGATCTTCTCTTAATTCTTTTAATCTTTTATACATAATAAACCTCCTAAAAATATATTAAAAAACATTTTCTATAATAAATTTTAAAATAATCTGTTTTAGGTTATTGACATTTAACCTGAAATAGATTAAAATATTCGAAGATAACCTAAAACAGGTTAAAAAAGGAGGTGAATTCTATAAGTTAAGTGAAGAAGAAATACTTGCGCGGTAAACATACAAGAATAAAACAAGGAAAGTTCAACAAAAAGAAATTTGCAATAATGCTTATCATTTTATTATTAGTATTTGTCCTTTTCGTAATCATTATTCAAAAAAATAGTGATAATTCAGAAGAAGTAAGTACAAATATTGTAAATGACATTCAAGAAAACGATATTTCTAATGAGTTAAGCAATGAAATAGTCAATGATGTAGACTTAAAAGAAATTGTTGATGTAGATATGCCTGACTACATACAAGGCTATGGAGTACTAGGACAAATAGTAATTGATGAAATTGATATGGAAAATTACATCTTAGATTCGACAGATGACTATTCGCTTAACCTTGCTGTTACCAAATTTTATGGACCGGATTTAAACCAAAGAGGAAACTTTGTAATCACAGGGCATAATGCCCGCGGATTGTTTAATAATTTGAAAAAGTTGGAAGTAGGAGATACTTTTTACATAATTGATAAGGAAACTGAGGAAAAAGTTACTTATAGAATTAATGAAAAGAAAACAATATCACCAACAGATTTGGATTGTTTAAATCAAGATACAAATAATAAAAGAGTGGTAACACTTATTACTTGTAATACCCGGGGGATTGACAAGACTTATGCTAAAAGCAGAAGAGGTATAGAATTTGCACCTCAAAATACAAAATCGAACAAAGGAAATTTGTTCAAAAAATAAGGGAGGATAAAAAATGAAAACAAAAATTTTAGGAATCGTAACAATGGTTACAGTATTATTAATGATGTTAGTATCATCAGTAAACGCAGCTACAATGACAGCTGACAAAACAGAAATGCAAAAGGAAGAAATAGTTACAATTACAGTAACTACAGAACAAGAAGTAGCATCAATGCAATTTGATATTACTTTTGATTCAACTAAATATGAATATGTTGAGGACTCAGCTACTTCAGCTTTAGCTAATACAGCATCTCGTGTTATAAGTGATGGAGTAGTAAGAGTATCAGCATTTGAATCAGGAAATGCAACAAACACATTAACTTTACAATTTAAAGCAATAGAAAATGGAGAGAATGTACCTTTCACAGTTTCTAATACAGAATTTGTTGCTGGTTCAGATGAAACTGGAGAAACATTTGAGGTAGATACTATAAATGTAACTATAGCAGATGCAGAAGAACCAACAGACCCAGAAAATCCAGGAGATGTTGAAGAACCAACAGATCCAGAAAATCCAGGAGATGTTGAGGATCCAGGAGATGTTGAAGAACCAACAAATCCAGAAAAACCATCAGACAATGATAATAACAATGACTATGTTGATGAAAATGGTGATCCTATAACAAAATTACCTCAAACAGGTAGTGTTGTACCAGCTATAATAGCAGGAATTGCTATTCTTGTAGTAGCAAGCTTAGTTGTTTTCAAAGCTACAAGAAAATAAAATTTTAAATATAAAATATCAAGGTGTATAAAGAATTACACAAAGAAGTGTATGTATAGGAAAATATAAAATTTTCCTATACATAAATATGAAATAATAGGAGGACGATTATTTTGGATAAGAAAAAAATACTTTCATCTCTAGCTGCAGCAGGAATTCTAACTGCTAGCGTACTAGGAGCAAATGTAAATGCTGCAACAAATTTAACATCTGTTGGAGTATACAAACAATTAGTAGAAGGAAAAACAGTAGTACCATACATATTAGAAGATGGTAATACAGCTTTAACAGTAAAAGATGTAGAGGCTGAATTTGAAAATTTACAATTAGTAAATGGAATAGCTGTTACAGATAAAAATGCATCATTAGAAACAGGAGATACTTTCAAAGCAAATAATGTAGAATATACAGTAATAATTCTAGGAGATGCTAATGGAAATGGAACTGTAAAAACAAGTGATGCATTAAAAGTACAAGATATGTCTTTTGATTCTGGAAATGATGCTATATTAAAAGTTGCAGCAGATGCAACAGCTGACGGAAAGATAACAACAGCAGATGCTTTAAGAATTCAAGATTATCTATTAGGTAAGGAAGATATTTCTATACCTACACCAGAAGAGCCAGAGGAAGATGAGTCTATATACACAGTAACAATAAATGATAATGGATATATCAATGCTCAAACAAAAGACAATTCAATAATAAAAATTAAATTATCTGAGCCATTCGAAGAAGCAAAAAGACTATCTGTAGTTTTCGAAGATGAAGATGGTTTTGAAGCTGCTAAAGGAATAAGCATAGATGCACATTCTAATTATGATGAAACATCAGTTAGCACAGCAAGCTTCAAAAAACTAAAAGACGGTGTTATTAAAGGAAAAGTAATGGATGGAGATAAAGTAGTTGGTACATTTACAACAGAAAAAAATACAGTAGTACCAAATGCTACTAAAGTTATAACAAATCGTGTTAGTACAAAATCTGCAACTCTTTCTTTAGAAGCATGTGGAGATAGTGATATAACAAAAGTTCATTATTTAGTTTCATCAAGTGAGCCATCTGAAGATGAATTAGTAAATGAACTTGAAGTATCAGGAAATTCTATAACAGATGTAACTGTTTCAAATGAATTAGCAACAAAAACATCTTATAAATTATATTATGTTTTAGAAAATTCATATGGAAGTAAATCTGCAATGAAATCAGTTGTAATAACAAGTGATAGCGAAGATGTTACTCAAGCTGAAAAAGTTGAAGAAATTACAGTTCCTGAATTAGCAGAAGTAGGAACAGCTAACTTTACTTGGACAGGTGTTCAAAGTGTTAACTATGTAGCAACACTATACAAAGACGGAAATGCAGTTGCTGTTAAAACAGTAAAAAATGATTCAGGAACAGATTTAACTGTTGACTTTACAACAGAAATGTCTGAAGTAGGAACATATTATATAGATGTATATGCTGATGCAACAGAAAACACAAGCGCTTCAGAAGTAACAGAATCTGAAGAAGTAACTGTAGATAGCTTATCAGCAGTAACAGGATTAGAATTTAGAAATGAAGATAACAAAGTTATTCTTTCATGGACAAATTCTAACGACAAAGATAGCTTCAAAGAATATGCAATTAAATTATACACAGTAGATAAAGATGGAAAAGAAACTGAAAGTGCAACAATATCATCACCAGCTACAGACAAAAATGAAGTTGAGGTTACATCTAACATTAACAATAATACAGTTTATGTTGCAAAAGTAACAGTTGTTGCAAAAGATGGTCAATTAGCAACAGTTTCATCTGAAGAAACAGTATCAGATCAATTCTATAAGGTAGGAACACCTTCAATAGATTCAGCAGAAATTTCTGAACATCAAATTACATTAAATGCAACAGGAGTTACTATAAATGGAAAAACAACTACATATAAAGTTAAAATATTTGATGTAAATGAGAGTGGAAATCCAGAAGAACCTACATTAACATTAATTGATACTAGAGATGTAGAATTAAAAGATGGAAAAATAGTTATAGATGGATTAGATAGCAATTCTCCATATTCATTTAAACTAATTGCAGTAGTTGATGGAGAAGAAGTTGAATCTGATTATTCTACACCAGTATATACTTTACCAGAATTAAAGAACTTAACAGTAGTAGACAAAGCAGACGATGCAGAAGAAGGAAAGATATTTGCAGTAGATTCTGATACTATTATAGTAGCTGGTGAAACAATAGAATTATCTGCTTACAATAGTGCAAAATTAGCAAACTCAATGAAAATAATTAATGCTTTAAAAGTTGGAGATGTTGTAACAATAGAAGACCAAAAAGTTACATTAAAACTTGATGGTGGAGCATCTGCACAAGTTGAAGGAAGAGACTTTAAAAATGTTACAAATCTAGAAGAAACAATATTTGAAATAGAAAGCAATAAATACAACAAAAATATAAATTTTGGAAGCCAAAAGGTTAAAGAAGTTATATTAAAAGGAACTGACTCAATGTTTACAGTAACAGGAACAGCAGTAGATAAAATAACATTAACAGATGGTGTTGAAATTACAGGGGAAAGAAAATATACAATAGCTGCTGACTCTACAGTTATCATAAATGGAGCAAGTGTAACAACTGAAGAAGAAACTGTAGTAACAGCTAGCACAGATACTTTAACTGTTAAAGTTAATGCAGAAAATAATAATCTAGTATTTGAAAATAAAGTAGATTCAAACCTAACAATTAATTTTGAAGGTGAAGAAGACAATACATCAGTTCAATCTGGAAGCATTGTTATTAAATCTAATGGTGGAAAAGTTACTGTAACATCAGATAAAGCTAATGTTAATGCAGAATTAACTGTAGAAGTAAATTCTGGTGATGTAGATATAACAGAAGCATCATTAACAGGTGATAAGAATGTAACTGTATCTGTAGAAGAAGGAGAAACTTCAACAATAGACACTGTTGCAAAAACAAATGCACCAATAGACTTAAATGGAGTATCTGTTGATATTACAGATGAAGATTTAAGAAAAGTAGATGATGTAACAGATGATAATTTTGATGATGTAAAAGCATTTTTACAATCATTTGGATTAAATGGTACAGGTGCTACTATAACTGCTACAAAAGATAGTGATGAAGTTACTATAACATTCACAGCTACAGAAGACAATACTATCGAAAATGTAGAAATAAGCAACTTAAAATAAATTAGGATTTATCCTAAAACATAAAAAGGTAGGAGATAAGCTCCTGCCTTTTAAAATGTGTAAAACCTAGAATAATTATATAACGCTTTTGATTATATCTATAAACTTAATTGCATCTTGTGTTGGTTCCTTATCATAGAGTATTCCATAAGGAATACTCTCTCCAGAAGTTAGTGGAATAGTTTTAAATGCTGGGTGAACATCTTTCCAACATTCTAGACTTACAAGAAAACTTCCACTTTCTTCACATCTGTTAAATACACTTATATCATAAAAAATGGAGCATCATATATTTCTACATCTTTGCAAATTGTTTTTATTTTATTCAAAATATCTTGATTCTGTTTACTATCTCCAGTAGTTATAGTTGTTACTTTCTCTCCGGATAAATCTTCAAAAGAAATTTTATCCTTTTTAGATAAAGGATGGTTAATTGGAACAGCAATACAAAATTTATAATCTCCTAATTTTAAAAAGTTAAAATTCTCAGTCCATTTTGGGGAATCATTCGGAGAAACAATAAAATCTAGTTTAACTCCATTACTGTTAAGAGTATTTAAAGTGCTTGAATGATTTTCTTCAAATGGCACAATTTTAATTTTGAATTCAGGATAATCGTCATTTATCCGATACCATAAATCAATTAAATGTTTACAAGGACAAATTAAGGAAGTGCCAATGGTAATAAAATAATTATTTCGGTTTTGAATTTTTTTTGCTTTCTCAATAGAACGATTAGCATAATTAATTATAAACTTACTATCTTTATAAATCTGTTTCCTAGATTCTGTAAGAGTTATACCATGATTTGTTCTTACTAATAAAGACAAACCAAGTTCCTGCTCCATTAAATTCATTTGCTTCATTACAGCAGTAGAAGAAATATACAGCTTTTCTGCTGCTTTTGAAAACTACCTGTATCAGCTACTTGAATAAAAACATCAAGATATTTATTATACATAAAAAACCTCCAATTAGAAAATTAGTTTAACAATTTATTAATAAGCACAGTGCTAATTTAGAAATAAGAAAAGTGGCTTCGCCACATGTGCGTTTTGCTTTGCAAATACGCACGGCCCAAGGAAACTTAACCTTGTTGTATAGCAAAAATCTGCGATTTTCCTATACAATAAAAAAAGTTAATTGCTTAAACCATTAGTTAATGCAATTATAACTTTTTTGAACTTCCTTGTCAATGTCTTTGATGCTATAATTCAAATAGGGTTACTAGACAATGGTTTTATAAAACGATATGATATAAACACTAGGCAATATGTATATTTATCAAATTTTTTTGTTCCTTGGTGTCACAACCATTTTATGATAAAAAGAAAAATAAATTTTTCTTTTTATCGCAGGAAGGTTGTTCCAATTCGCACTTGCTTCAAAGAAGCTCGTTTGGTCGCTTACGCGTCACTACAAAAATTCTCTAAACATACATATTGCCTAGTGCCAGGACGAAAATTGTTATATTTAGTAACAATAGGGAGAAAGGAGATAAACCGGTGAAAAGCATTGTAATTTATTTTTCAAGAGCTGGATACAACTACGTAAATGGAGAAATAAAGTATTTAGAAATTGGTAATACAGAAGTAATTGCTAAAAAAATTGCAGAGTTAACAAATAGTGATATTTTTAAAATAGAGCCAATGCTACCATATTCAGAGGATTATTCAGAATGTATTGAAGAAGCTAGGCAAGACCAAAAGGCAGGTGCAAGACCAGAACTTAAAGAGTATCCAAAAAAATTAGAAGATTATGCTGTTATTTATTTAGGCTATCCAAATTACTGGGGAACAATGCCAATGGTGATGTTTACGTTCCTTGAAAATACAAAATTAACAGATAAAATTATAAAACCTTTTTGCTCTAATGAAGGTAGTGGACTTGGCAGAAGTGAAGAAGATATAAAGAGATTATGTACAAATTGTACCATAGAAAAAGGATTATCACTTCACGGGGCAAATTTTGATGAGTTAGAACTAAAGAAATGGGCAGAAAAGTATTAAAGGAATATTTAATAAAATGGTTTTAAATATAAGATAAGCTGGTTTTACAAAAATAAGGAAAAACAATTTAAAACAGAGAATATAAGAACATGACTTAGTGAATTAGGATTTTAATTAGAGAGTTTGAACAATCGTAGGCAATAAAATGCCTACGATTGTTGTAAAAAAATGGAAAAACTATTGCTATAAATTAAAAAGTATGATATAAGAATATATAGTAATTCGGTCAATGAATTTTTTGAAATCTATTAACTTTAAATTCTAATTTATATATTTATTTCTTTATATAAAAATTATTGTCAATAAAATTTAAATCTATTAAATTAAAAGTAAATATATAAAGCCTTATTATAAGAAAGGAGGCTTTTATGAGCTATGAAAAAGAAAAAAATACTAAAGAGAAAAATGGTATACTATCACCAAAATTGGATGTGGTTTTTCAAATTTTGTTTGGCGAAGTAGGAAGTGAAAGAATAACAAAAGATTTATTAAATACAGTATTGGACGAGAAGGTAGAAGAAGTTGAATTAAATGAAAATATTGTATTAAGAAGAGAGTTACCAAATGAAAAAATGGGAATTGTAGATGTATTAGCTAAAGTAAATGGAAAAGAATATTGTAATATCGAAATGCAATTAGCAGAAAAAAAGAATATCATTAAGAGATTATTATACTACTGGTCAAGACAATATATTAAAGGAGTAAAAGAAGGAGAAGACTATAAAGAACTAAAAAGAACAATTGTTATCTTAATAGCAGATTTTGAATTAGATAACTTGAAAGAATTAGGATTTCATAGTAAATGGAAGCTAAGAGAGACAGAAAAGAGAAAACAGATATTGACAGAAGATTTAGAGTTACATATAATAGAAATACCAAAAATGTATAAAGAAGATGTAAAAGGCCAAGAGGCAAAACTAAAAGAGTGGTTACATTTTTTGGAAAATCCAGAAAGTAAAGAGGTAGTAAATTATATGGAAAAAAATAATAATATGAAAGAAGCAAAGGAAAAATTGGAAACAATGAGTGAAGATGCAAGATTAAGAAGATTAGCAGAACTAAGAGAAAAAGCAATATTAGATGAGAGAGAAGCTGAATATACTGGTTATTGTAAGGGAAAAAGTGAGGCAATAAAAACTATGGCTAAAAATATGAAGAATAAAGGAATTGCAATAGAGATAATTGAAGAAATAACGAATTTGTCCAAAGAAGAAATAGAAGCATTATAACTTAAAAGTATATTAGTTGTACATGATAAAAATCGATAGGAAATTCCTATCGATTTTTTGTGTAATTACAGTACCTGTTTCAGTAGTGATGAAACAGTCATGTTTGTACTTTGATACATCAATACCAACAAAGTACAT
>CALXWT010000026.1 GCA_944392445.1 uncultured Clostridia bacterium | reverse complement strand
CCTTTTTTAGCACACAAAAAATACAAGCCGATATTTTTTATATCAACTTGTATTTTTACAATTTAGTATATATAAACATTGATTTTGTGCAATAAGTACAATCTTAAAATTATACTAAAAAGGACTAGGTACTTCCCTTTCCCTGTCCTTTTATCCTTATAAGTATTTTATAATTTTATTTATCTATATTAATTACATCTTTAAAAAATTAGACATCTTATCTAAAAATTCTTCATTGTTTTTAGTTGCCATCATTTGCTCAATTAACTCTTCTGTTACATCAGATACAGATTTAGTAGACATAGCTTTTCTTAATGCGAAAACAACTTCTTGTTCTTTTGGTGAAAGTAATAATTCTTCACGTCTTGTTCCAGATTTATTTATATCAATAGCTGGGAAAATTCTCTTTTCAGACAATCCTCTATCTAAGTGTACTTCCATATTTCCAGTACCTTTAAATTCTTCAAATATAACATCATCCATTCTACTACCTGTTTCTATTAGTGCTGTAGCAAGAATTGTAAGGCTTCCCCCATTTTCTATATTTCTTGCAGCACCGAAGAACTTTTTAGGCTTGTGTAATGCACTTGGATCTAAACCTCCAGAAAGTGTTTTTCCTGAAGATGGTATAACTAGGTTATATGCTCTTGCAAGTCTAGTAATACTATCTAATAATATAACTACATCTTTATTTTGTTCAGTTAGTCTTTTTGCTCTTTCTAATACTATTTCAGCAACCTTTACATGATGCTCTGGTAATTCATCAAATGTCGAATATATAACGTCTCCTTTTATAGAACGACGCATATCTGTAACTTCCTCTGGTCTTTCATCTATTAGAAGTACAATCAATTCTATTTCAGGATTATTGGTTGATATGCTATTTGCTATTTTCTTTAATAGAGTAGTCTTACCTACTTTTGGAGGAGCAACAATCATACCTCTTTGCCCTTTTCCTATAGGTGACATTAAGTCTATAATTCTCATTGCATATTCAGTAGAAGTAGTTTCTAAATGTATTCTTTCATTTGGATGAATCGGTGTTAGGTCATCAAATTTTTTTCTTTTAAATGCCATTTCTGGCGAATCTCCATTAACTTTTCCAACGAAAATTAAAGCTGGGAATTTTTCTCCTTCTTTTGGCATTCTTGCAATTCCTGTTACTTTATCTCCATTATCAAGTTTAAATCTTCTAATTTGCACAGGAGAAATATATACATCATCAGCTGTTGATAAATAATTATCTCCTCTTAAAAAGCCATATCCATCAGGTAAAACTTCTAATATTCCTTCAACAATTTTATCGCCATTATTTGTTAACTTATATCCTAAAGAATTAAATTCTTCTACTCTTTCTTCATCCATTACTTCAAGTTCTCTAGAATCGTCAAATTTTGTATTATTTTCCATATCTTCATTTTCTAGCTTTCTGTTATTTCCCTCATTCTCAAGAAAATCTAATAATTCTTCCTTTTTTAATTTTGAAACATTTTTTGCGCCATGCTCTTTTGCTAATTGGCGTAATTCAACTAATGTATAATCTTTATAATCCATATACTAATCCCCCTATGTTTTTAATTTTAAATATATTTTTTTAATTAAATATTGAAATTTAATAAGAAATTAAATAAATTGAAAAAAGCAAATAAATTTATGCATATGTGTTAGCAAAGTTCTACTTACGCTAACACATAATTATTTTATTTCATAAGAAATTTTTAGTAAAATTTTAAGAGCAACAAGTTTAAGTTTCTTTTGACCATGCATATTCGCGAAGCAAAATGCTACAAAAGGCGAAGCTACATTTCTTATTTCTCGATATCTATATAAACTCTTTCATATGGATAATACATTCCTAATTTTTCTCTTGCAATTTGCTCTATATATTCATCTGAATTTATATTATCTTTCATTTTCCTTAACTCTTCTTGTTCTTCTTGAGCAGTCTCTATATTAGTGTTATATTTTTCTTTTTCTTGTGCATAACTATTTAAGGTTTTTTGTTGTGCTATTAATGTATATACGAAATATGTTATAAACATTAGCACTAGAATTTTTTTTAATAAACTATTTATTTTTTTATTTTTCATATGTATTTTCACTCCAGAATTAATCTATATATTTATTTCTACATTTTTCCAAAAAATCCTTCTAAAATCATTCGATTTTATTAAATAATTTGTCATTTTTTTCCCTTTTTAAATTAAATTTGTCTTTAAATCTTCTTTTTGTAGTAAAAGTCATAACAGCTTTCTTGGTTTTTCTCAAGATTTTAGATAACGGTTTAATAATGTATTTTTTTGCAGCATTTATTATAAATTTTATAGGGGTATATATTATTTTTTTTAGTATGTTTATTATTGTAACAGAAATTTTTACAAAGTATTTGCTAAAAATTAACATATATAAAATCACACCTATTATTACTCCAATAAAAATATAGCCTCTTAATTCTCCATTATTGAATGAAAAAATACTGTATAATAAAATAATCCCAGAAAGAATCCAAAATAAAAAATCTTGGATATATGTAATAAAGTCTATAGTTTTAAAACTTTTTCTTAAAATTCTAAAAATATCGAATAAAATTCCTATGCTTATACCAGTTAAAATATACAGTAAAAATATATAAAGTTCATTCAAAAAAAGTGCCTCCTTTTAAAAAGTCATTTGAAATAATCTTACACCACATTATTACATCATCTACTACTTAAAAATTTTACCTAATATTCCTCCCCCACTCTTTTTTTCTAAATCCTTTTCACTATATCCTAAATTATATATTTCTCCATCAACAATTACATCAGCTGTATCTAAGCTTAATTTATTTATCCTTAAATTTTCACCTTTTACTGTTAATAAACCTAACTCTGTTTCTAGTATAACTATTTGGTCATCAAAACTAAGTACATCAAGTACTCCTGATATAGTTAGTTTTTCTCTATTTTCCAGCAATAGATTTTGAACAGTATTATTAGTTGTAAGATTGTTATTTTTTCTTTCATCAATAGTCATATGTAAACCTCCAATTATCTTTTTTTATTATCTAGCTATAAAATATTATATTCACAACTTGTCTATTTTAGAACAAAGCAAAGAAAAAACACTTCAAATTTATAACTATTTGAAGTGTTTTAAAGTTTTTATTTATGTTAGAGCTATTTTTACTTTTGCTCCAGATTATGCTTTTTCATATCAGCTAACACATCATCAACTATATCGGCTCTTCCACCAGATAAAACTTGTACTATGTCAAATCCTGGTCTTCTATTTCCTTCGATTATAACTGGTCCACTTTCAGAGATAGCTACATCCCAGCCTACGACAAGTATTTTGTCACTTTCTAAACTAGCTTCTAATACCATTTGCTTAGCTTCTTCAAAATAAGGAATTTGAAAGCCATCAAATCTAGTATGAGAAATTGGATGCTCTTTGTATTCTTTTAAATCTTTATCTATTGCATTTCCAACAAGTATTCCAGTGTCCATGTCTATATTTACTGCCATGCCTTTAGCATGGAAATTATCTATAGCATTTACTCCATTTCCCACTCTTAACCCCATCCACAAAATACGTGGTGTACCATAATTGTTAAAAGTCATTATACGCATGGTGTTTACACTTCTAGCACACAAATAATTCATTATAGGATGTTGAATAACAAGTTCTTCTAAAAATATTCTGTTCTTTATTGCATTATTAAAATATTCTTCTTTATTTTTGATGTCTTTTGAATATTCTTTTTTTACATCTGCTCCTCCTAAGCCATCATATGGTTTTGACATAAATGCTTCATGCGAATCAAGAAATTCTAAAAACTCTTGATAATTACCTTCTTGTGGCACAAAAAAACCTCTTTTAGTGTATTTTTTAAAATCTTCTAAAAAATTTGGCTTTATAGTGTATCTTTGTTTATACTCACTAGGTGATACAATCTCATAAAATTTATTTTCTCTTCTTGTACTTAGATATGTTTTTCTTTCAGCTTTACTTTTATTGTACAACTTATAATTTAAATAATCACTAAGTGCAAAACCATACCTAAAAACACAGTAGCCTGTATCTAGTATTAGTTGTAGAAAATTCTTATCTTCTCTTTCTGATACCCTTTGTAAATTTTTAAAAAATCTTTTATAATTTGCTGAAAATATATATGAATAAAAAGCCATAATCGTTTATTAACCTAAATTTATTAGGTTTTCTCCTTTCTTTTTTATGTTTTTTATATTAACTCGTGGTGTAATTGTTCTAATAATTTGTTATTTACTTTTTCCTTAGTCATTATAGATAATTTACACTCTTCCAATTGCATAGAAAATATATCTAGTGAATTCATATTAAATATTTCTAATGTCCTTCTTATTATATTTTCATTATTCATGATTCCATAACCCACAAGTGAGATTCTTGAAATATTGGTAAAAGAAGACGTAAATCCTCCTAACTCATTTTCTAATAATTCTTGAAACTTCCCCAAATCACATGATTTAATTGTAAAGCTTACATTAAAGCTATTTATACTATTGTTTATCATGTTTGTAGGTATAATATCATTGCTTAATAATGAGAAATACAATTTATTTAACATATCTGCATTATAGTTTTCATATTTTAATGTAATTAAAAATAAATTATCATTTTTTACAATGCTTTTTACAGCACTTTCTTCTATTTTTCCATTTATTTGTGTTCCTATATTGTTATTAAATGTAGAACCTGTTTCTATAAGCACATTATATTTCTGTGCAATTTCTACACATCTATTGTGTAATACTTTTGCCCCTTCATTAGATAAATCAAGCATTTCGTCATAAGATAATTCTTCTATTTTCTTTGCATCAGTAATTTTGTTAGGATCAGTAGAATATACTCCATCTACATCGGAGAAGATATAACAATGGTCAGCTTTTATTGCTGCTGCAATTGCAACTGCAGTAGTATCGGAGCCACCTCTACCAAGTGTGGTAATGTCTTTTTGATTATTTATACCTTGAAATCCTGCTACTATTACTATGTTATTATTATCGAGTTCTTGTTTTATCCTTTCTGTATTTATATACTCGATTTTTGCCTCTCCATTTGTATTTGATGTATAAATTCCTGCCTGCCAGCCAGTTAGAGAAATTGCATTATATCCAAGTCTTTTTAGCAATATTGCAAGCTTAGAAATTGATACTTGCTCTCCTGTACTAAGCAATACATCCATTTCCCTTTCATCCGGCTCATATGATAATTCTTTTGCCTCTTTTATTAGGCCATCTGTAGTTTTTCCTTGTGCTGATACAACAACAATAATTTTATTTTGTTTGTTATAAAAATCAATAATTTTGTTTGCAACAATATTTAGTTTTATATTGTCTGCAAGCGAACTCCCTCCAAATTTTAATACTATAGTTTCCATATAAAGCAATCCTTTATATATAAATGTACAAGGCGTAAATATATTTATATTTTGCCTATAATATATTTTATTATTTTATTGAGAGTGTAGTGACAACTTTATTTTCTCTAATGAGAATAGGTTTATTTATTTTTATTTTCATTGCGAAACAACATAAATATTTATAATAAACTTGCACTAGTTTGTATTATATAAGTTATACAATACTTCTTAAATAATTTTCAATAAAACCGTTTAAATCTCCATCCATTACTGCTTGAATGTTGCCTACTTCGTAATTTGTTCTATGGTCTTTTACCATTGTATATGGGCAAAATACATAAGAACGTATTTGGCTTCCCCAAGCAATGTCCATTTGGACACCTTTTAATTCGTCTATAGTCTCTTTATGCTCTTGTTCTTTTATATGTAGTAATTTTGATTTTAGCATTTTCATTGCAGTCTCTCTGTTTTGAATTTGAGATCTTTCAGTTTGACATGCTACAACTATTCCTGTAGGTATATGTGTAATTCTAACTGCAGATGATGTTTTATTAATGTGTTGCCCTCCTGCACCAGATGCTCTGTATGTGTCTATTTTTAAATCATCTGGATTTATATCTATTTCCATATCTTCTGTAATTTCTGGTAATACTTCTACAGATGCAAATGAAGTGTGCCTCCTCCCTCCTGCATCAAATGGAGATATTCTTACAAGTCTATGTACCCCCTGCTCCCCTTTTAAGTATCCATAAGCATAATCTCCTGATACCAAAAAGGTTACACTTTTAATACCAGCTTCTTCACCTGCTAAATAGTCTAGCTCTTCTACTTTATATCCATTGGCACTTGCCCATCTAGTGTACATTCTATATAGCATTTCTACCCAGTCCTGTGCTTCGGTTCCTCCTGCACCTGGATGTAGAGTTATAATTGCATTGCTAATGTCATATTTTCCAGATAATAATGTAGATGTTTCAAGCTTTTCAAGTTCGGTCTCTAAAGTGTTTATCCCTGTTTCTAACTCTTTTTCTAAGTCTGCATCACTTTCTTGAAGCAATAAATTTTTAATTTCTATTAAATTATCTAAGTCAGTTTTAACTTTTTTAAATTGACTAACTTTATTTTTAAGCTCGGTAATTCTTTTTAAAATTTTGGAACTATTTTTCGAATCACTCCAAAATTCTGCCTGATTTGTTTGATTTTCTAAATTAGCTAATTCGTTTTCTAAATTTGTTATGTCAAAGTGAATCACCTATCTTTGTTAATTTGTATTCTATCTCTTGTAGTTTTTGTCCTATTTCCTGTAAATCTATCAATTTATCACATCCTTTCATGTAAATGTTATTTATATTTTTTCATTAATTTTACAAATGTTTCAAAGGCTAGTTTTGCGAAATACCTTATTATTAATAAGTCACTTAAATTATAATAATATACTGTAAAAAAGTCAAGGAGAATATATCCTAAGATATATTCTCCCTGCTCCAGCATTACTTTGGAATAGTATTGCTTAGAATTTAATGTTTATTTCCTGTCTCCTAAAGTTAATACAAGCCAAAAGAGCAGGCCTATATTAAATAGGATCCTGCTCTTTTGGTTGTTGTACTAAGCCCTAAGTTCAGTGTACTTAAGCTTAGTACAAGAAGAAAGCTTACGCCGAAGACAACATCTTTGCCATCTTCATTGCTCCCTCAAAGGATTCTGCTCCTCCAAGGTAACCGGCAATATGCACAAAATTTGCATCATTTACGCCGGTAATTTTTCTAAGTTGTTCTTTCGGAACTCCTCGCCAGTTCCTCGGTATGGCTTTTCTTTGATCTCCTTCGCCCGGTTTAGTGGGAATTCCTTGAAAATTATACCCACCACGCCGGCTCGGATACACCACAAACCAGATATCGCTGGCTTTTTTGTTCTGACTGTCAAAGAACCAGTCGTGCCAAGGGACATAGACTGGCAACACCATTATGTGGTTAGTCGACTCGTCGATAGCTCTATCGACAATGTCTTTGCTTTCTGCTTTCGCCAAAGCATGTATTAATGCATTATTTAAAACAGTCTTAGCAAAACTGCATGCTTCCAAAAATGCTTGGTCCACGTCCTTGTCGGAATCCCAAGTAGGATTAAAATTACCGATAATTGTCGAAACCGTAAAAGGTTTCGCAGGGTATACCATTTTCGGCATTGCACCACAATCTGTAGCATCGATGCTTTGGATTAACTCATGGTCAATCCATTCCCAAACCAGCTGAGGTTCACGAGTTCCAGTCTTTTTTACAATAGAAAGGCCGAACTTCTTCCAAATTAGCCCGCATGATGCATACGGGACTCCGTTCGGGCGAATCCCATTGCCACCATATTGGTGGTGATCGAATTCTCCCAGCCCTACATCATACACAATCACATTAGAGGGTAACTCCTTCGGGATGTCTTTGTCTTGACTCCGAATAACGTATAACGTTCCGAAGTAGAGTTCAAGAATTACCGACGCGAACACCTCATCGGCATGGAACTTACCCATGTGGGTAACTCCGTACATTTTATTTACCCAAAATTCTACATTCCGAATATTTTCTTTGATGATTATAAGCATAACGCTTTCTCCTTTCTTTTTTTAATGCAAAACTTTTTATAAAGTCAACGTTCAACTTCTATTCTAACATATTTTATGTAAATTTTCAATACTTATTTTCAACAATTTTAGGGCGCAATTCTAGGCTATATTTCATATCCAGTTGCATTTAAATCCATTTCTGATTTTTCCATAAAAAACTTAAAATAAGACAAATTCTATATTTTCATTATTTAATATTTTTTGTGGATTATCCACTGAAAGTTTTTTTAAATAATTATTACCAATCAATTTTTCTAGCTTTTTAAGTATTTTAGGCATTTCTACATATATAGCATTTGGATTATGGTTATCCGAACCTAAGAAATGCACCATATTATGAGTAAGCAATTTCTTAACTGTATCTTTGGCTGATTCTCCGTATCTGCCAATTATACTTGCATAGTTTGATTGAAATAATACTCCCTTTTTTATATAATCTAAAAGCCAATTAGGATTGCTTTGTACAAAATCATATCTTTCTGGATGAGCTAATATTGGAATCTTGCCATCATTTAATATACTATCCACCGCTTCATCTATATTATATGGTGAATTACGTGTAGGTACTTCAAATAATACATATTTGCTATTATTTAATGTCATACATCTTTTATTGTTTAAATCATCTACTAATGTAGAATTTATATATATTTCATTTCCTTGGTATAAATTTATTCCAATATCCCTGCTTGCCTTTTTTATCTCTTCTATCCTTTCAGATATCTCAACTGCTGGAACATGAAAATAATAGCTATAATGTGGGGTTAAGATAATATCTGTAAACCCCGCTTTTTTTGCTTCCTTAAGCATTTGTATACTTTCACCTATATTTTTAGAGCCATCATCTACTCCATATACTAAATGGCAATGAACATCTATCATATTTTATCTCCCCTTTTATTATGATATATTATAGCTTGTAGTTATTTAGATATGCATTTTTCTATATATTCTTTAATCTCTCCGTCCTCGGCATTGTCAAAATAATATTTTCTAAATTGCTCTCTATTTATTGTTTGATAAAGAAATTCTTTATCTATGTTCTTTAAAATAGTCATCATATCGTTATGAGTTATTTTCTTAACTTCATCTAATATTTTCTTATTTGCTTGCTCTGGCTCTCTTCTTTCTACTGGATAGCCTCCTCCGGCTTCTGTTTCAAATAACTTTTCGAAAATATATTTAAGAGTTAGTTCACTTCCCCATCCAATACCTTTTGCAAATGGAATAGCTACTGCATTTCCAGCATTTATTTGGCTAAACAAATATGCATCTGTTGAATCTGTTATATGCCCACATAGCACATTTGGAAAGCTATTTAGTGCAAGTGTTGCTCCTTCCCCTGTTCCACAACCTGTTACTATAAAATCTGCTGCTTTAGAATTTATTAAAATTGCAGAAAGTAATCCTGCTTGGACATAAGTTAAATTATTCTCTTCTTGATTTTCCATTCCGTAATTATACACTTCATATTCGTATTTGTCTGCTACCTCTTTTAATGCATCAAATATAATTTTATTTTTTGATGCTTGACTATTTTCATTTATTAAAGCTATTTTCATAAATTTTAACTCTCCTTTTCTTATATTATCTTGCAAGCCAACCTCCATCAACTGCTATAGTATAACCATTTACGTAGTCGGATGCTTTTGAAGCTAAAAATACTACTGCACCTGCTAGGTCTTCTGGTGTTCCCCATCTTCCAGCTGGAATTCTATCTAGTATTTCTTTTTCTCTCTTCTCGTCTTCTCTTATTGCTTTTGTATTATCTGTTGCCATATAACCTGGTGCAATTGCATTTACATTTATATTAAATTTAGCCCACTCGTTTGCTAATGCCTTTGTTATACCTGCAACACCACTTTTACTTGCTGTGTATGCTGGTACTCTAATTCCTCCTTGGAAAGATAGCATTGATGCAATGCTTATAATTTTTCCACCTGATTTTTGTTTCATAAATTCTTTAGCTACTCTTTGTGATAAGAAAAATACTGTTTTTAAATTTAAGTTTAAAATATCATCCCAGTCTTTTTCTGTATAGTCTATTGCATCTTGTCTTCTTATAGTTCCTGCATTATTTACTAAAATGTCTACTCTTCCAAACTTTTCTACTGTTTTTTCTACAATCTCATCTACTTTGTCTGTAGATGTTAAATCTGCTTTTATTCCTAAAAATTCTCTTCCTGCTTTTTTTATTTCTGCTTCTGTAGTAGACATGTCGCTTTGCCCTACTCCTACTACATTTGCTTCTGCTTCGGCTAAAGCAATAGCCATGCCTTGTCCAAGGCCTTTGCTTGCGCCTGTAATTATTGCAACTTTTCCATCTAAATTAAATAAATCTTTTACCATAGTATATTCCTTCTTTCAACTTTTTTCTAATTTATTTTAATCGATTTTTTTCATTTTAGCAATAGATTTATCTATTATTGTTGTTAATGCTAAAGAAGTGTCACCTATTTTATTTAGGTTACACTTCTTTAAATCTACTGATTCCTTCCACAATAATTTTTATGCTTTTGTCCACTTTCAAATGTAATATTATAAACATAATTATTTTATCATTATTAGAAAAAATATACAACCTTCTTATTTATTTTCAATTTCTTTAGTCTCATTTAATAATTTATCAAAATCAGAAACATAATTTTTATCTTGAATAAGTTTATATTTTTCATATTCGGTTTCAGCTTTGTCTATTGCCTGTTTATGCGAAATCTTTCCTTTTCCTTCTAACACTTCATAATGAAAAACTTTTAGGGCATTTTCGACTTCATTTTTCCAATCATTCATATACATTGGAATATTTCTTTCTGCATTATTCTCTGCAATATCTAGAAATAAGTTTACTAAATTATTTAGGCTTTTAATTTCTTTTTCATCCAGATAATTTTTTGCAACAGTTACATCTGATTTTAAAATCTTGCCATCAGGAGAATTCTCCCAAGTATTAAGACCCATATTATCTTTTTTTGCATCAACTCTATTATAAATTATTTCTGCTGCTGTTTGCCCTGTGATTGCAAAATGAAATTTATTTTGAATAGTTTTATAGAAAGTTATTGCTGTATCGCTATTTTTATCATAATCTATTGAACACTCTGCAAATATATCTGTAATTTTTTGATAAAACATTCTTTCACTCGTACGAATTAGTTTTATTCTTTCAAGTAATCTTTTGAAATATTCTTCATCAGACCTTCTTGCTTTCATAAATCTTTCATCATTTAAAGCAAAACCTTGAACCATATAATCTTTGATTATCTTATTTGCCCAAGTTCTAAATTTAATTGCTTTTTTTGAATTAACTCTAAAACCAATAGAGATAATCATATCTAGATTATAATACTTTGTACTGTAAGTTTGTTTCCCGTCATTACCCACATGTGCAATTTTTGCACATGTGCTATTTTCACTTAATTCATCATCTTTATAAATATTATTAATATGCCTAACAATACCACTTCTGTCAATATTAAAAAGAGTTGCTAGTGCTTCAGTATTTAGCCAAACATCCTCATTTTCGAGCAATACTTCTACCTTTACATTTCCTTCTTCATCATTATAAAATAAAATATTATTTTCATTTCCAATTATTTTATCATTCATTTTCGCACCTTCTAAAAAAATATATAATTAGTTCTTACGAACATTTGTATTGTATCATATAAATATTAATTATTCAATACTTATAAAACTATTTTTTTATGCAAAAAGAAGTGTCACCCATTTCATTTAGGTTACACTTCTTTAATTTTAAGCTTTTATGAATTTTTTATTTAGGTTTGGTTGACAACCTAATTTTGTCACCAAATTTTCAATTTTTGTGAAATGCTGTAAATAAAGGTGTTATGCATTCTTTCCACAACAATTTTTGTATTTCTTCCCACTTCCGCATGGGCATGGGTCATTTCTTCCAACTTTTGGCTCTGTGTTTACTATAGGTGTATGTGTTTTTTCCTGTTTTAGTGCATTTCCTTTTAAAGACATATTTGCATTCTCAAAGCCTTCTCCTGTAATTCTAACTGACTCTTGTCTAGTTGGTACACCTTCCCTTTTTCTTGAATTCATTAATACTTTTACTACGTTTAGTTGGATGTCTTCTACCATTTGGTCGAACATATCAAAGCCTTCTATTCTGTATTGTACAACTGGGTCTTTTTGTCCATAAGCACGAAGTCCTATTCCGTCTTTTAGCTCATCCATTGCGTCGATGTGGTCCATCCATCTTTCATCAACTATTTTAAGCATTACAACTCTTTCAAGTTCTCTTAAAACATTTTCGCCAAATTCTTGCTCTTTTTGTGCATATTTTTGATGTGCTTTTTCAGTTAATTCTGTAGCTACGTCTTCTGTTTTTATACTTTTCTTACTTGATGTTTCTAATGAATCTAGTGTATCTAACTTTGTAATTCCAAATGTAGTAACTACATCTTGCATAAATGGCTCCTTGTTTATACCATTTTCTGTTGTGTATGCAGATACTAGTTTGTTTGCTACTGTGTCTATTATTTTTTCTATACTGCTTTTTAAATTTTCACCATCTAAAACTTCTCTTCTTTGTTTATATATTATTTCTCTTTGAGTGTTCATAACATCATCATATTGAAGTACATTCTTTCTAATTGTAAAGTTACGTCCCTCAACTTTCTTTTGAGCATTTTCTACAGCTTTTGATAGCATTTTAGATTGGATAGGCATATTTTCGTCTGCACCTAATGTATTGTATACGTTGGTAATCATATCTCCACCAAAGATTTTCATTAGGTCATCATCTAGTCCAATGTAGAATTTAGATTCACCAGGGTCTCCTTGACGTCCACTACGTCCTCTTAACTGGTTGTCAATTCTTCTTGACTCGTGTCTTTCTGTACCAATTATTTTTAATCCACCTGCTTGAATTACTTTTTCTTTCTCCTCTTTTATTTCTTTATCAAACTTTTCTTCCAATTCTTTGTATTTTTTTCTTGCGTCTAGTATTTCTTGGTCGTCTGTTTCGTTAAATGCTGTTGATTGCTCAATTAGTTCTGGAGAATATTTTAGTTTTGCCATTTCTTGTTTTGCTAAGAATTCGCTATTTCCTCCAAGCATAATATCGGTACCACGACCAGCCATATTTGTTGCTATTGTTACTGCTCCAAATTTACCAGCTTGTGCAACTATTTGTGCTTCTTTTTCGTGGAATTTAGCATTTAATACTTCGTGCTTTATTCCCTCTTTAGAAAGTAGCTTACTTAATTTTTCTGATTTTTCAATAGATACAGTACCAACTAAAACTGGTTGACCTTTTTTGTGGCTTTCTTTTATGTCCTCTATTACTGCTCTAAATTTAGCATTCTCGTTTTTATATATTGTATCTGGATGGTCTATTCTTGCTAAAGGTTTATTTGTTGGTATTTCTATAACATCTAATTTGTATATTTCTTCGAATTCGTCTTCCTCTGTCATAGCTGTACCTGTCATACCAGATAATTTGTCATACATCCTAAAGTAATTTTGGAATGTTATTGTAGCTAGTGTTTTAGACTCATCAGCTATTTTTACGTGTTCTTTTGCTTCTATTGCTTGATGAAGACCATTGTTGTATCTTCTTCCATACATAATACGTCCTGTGAATTCATCAACTATTAAAACTTCTCCATCTTTTACAATGTAGTCAATGTCTTTTTTCATTATTCCATGTGCACGAAGTGCTTGATTTACATTGTGCACTAATTCAGAGTTTTCTATATCGTTAAAGTTTTCTAATCCAAATTCTTGCTCAGCCTTTTTTATACCTTTTTGTGTAAGTGATGCAGATTTTGCTTTTAAGTCTACTATGTAGTCATATTTTTCATTATCTTCTGCCTGAGCAATGTCTTTAACATCTTCTTCCACAATAACTTTTGGAGTTAACTTTCTAACAAAGTTATCAGCTTTTTTATACAAGTCTGAAGATTGTGCTCCTCTACCAGATATTATTAAAGGTGTACGTGCTTCATCTATTAAAATACTATCAATCTCATCCACTATTGCATAATTTAATTTCCTTTGAACAAGTTGGTCTTTGTATATAACCATGTTGTCTCTTAGGTAATCGAATCCAAACTCATTGTTTGTTCCATAAGTAACATCACAATTATATGCTTTTTGCTTATCCTTTGGAGACATACCAGCTATAGCTAAGCCAACAGTTAAACCTAGGAATCTATATACCTTTCCCATCCATTCGCTATCTCTTTTTGCTAGGTAGTCGTTAACTGTAATTACATGTACGCCCTTTCCAGTTAAAGCATTTAAGTACACTGGAAGTGTTGCAACTAATGTTTTACCTTCACCAGTCTTCATTTCAGCAATTCTACCTTGGTGAAGTATAATTCCACCAATAAGTTGCACATCAAAATGCCTCATACCTAAAACCCTTTTTGCAGCTTCTCTAACAACTGCAAATGCTTCTGGTAGTAACTCATCTAAAGTTTCTCCTTTTTCTAATCTTCCTTTAAATTCTGCTGTTTTTCCTTTTAATTCACTATCAGATAATTTTTGTATACTCTCTTCTAAACCATTAATTTTTTGAACTAATGGCATAATTCTCTTTACTTCTTTTTGGCTATATGATTTAAATAAACCCATTATTTTTCTTCCTTCCTCAAGTTTGATTTTATTCTATTGCGATGTAGATTCCATCACTATCTTAGGTGTTTAACTTTAACCTAAATTATACTATGATACTATACCACTTTTTAAGAGAAACTGCAAGTTTTTTTAAAAGTTTACTATAACATAAGTTACAGTCGTCAATTGTTTTATAAAAATTTAGGCATTAATCCTAGGTAATATGTATATTTAGAGAATTTTTGTAGTGACGCGTAAGCGACCAAACGAGCTTCTTTGAAGCGAGTGCGATTTGGAGCAACCTTCCTGCGATAAAAAGAAAAATTTATTTTTCTTTTTATCATCAAGAATGGGTGCGACACCAAGGAGCAAAAAAATTCGATAAATATACATATTACCTAAGTTTTGCAATAAATTATAGCATAATTCTTCTATTACAAACATACACATTTATTAAGAATTTTCAGCAATTGGGGACGGACTCATTTTGTAAATACGACAAAGTCTCCATTTTTTAAATGAGAAGAGGTTTGTATATGTTTATTTTTAATTTTAAGATTAATGGAAACAAAACAGCAAAAATTTTAATGGCAATACTGTGTATTATTATTCTAATAATTACAGCATTTATTTGCTATAAAGTTATTTTTAATAATTTTTTTAAAACAAATGATACATATCTTCCAGAAAGCACGGTTTATACTATTGAAGCAAGGAATTATACAAATGTGCTTCAGCAAGTGCATAATGATATTGATACTTATGTGGGGCAGAAAATAAAGTTCACGGGATATGTGTATAGAATCTACGATTTTACAGATGAGCAATTTGTATTAGCAAGAGATATGATAGTGTCTTCTGATTTTCAGACTGTAGTTGTTGGCTTTTTGTGTCACTCTACTATAGCCGAAAACTTTGGTACTGGATGCTGGGTAGAAGTTGAAGGTACAATTACAAAAGGATATTATTATGGCGATATGCCTATTATTGAAGTAGAAAGTATAAACCAGGTAGATGCACCAGATGAAGAATATGTATATCCACCAGATGATAGCTTTGTAACTACTTCTACTGTTCTGTGAAGATGAATTATCAACCTGTCATTTCATTAATTATTATGTGTTCTTTCAAATGCAGATGGGGACGGCGTTGTTTTGCAAAAGACTATATTATCACTACAGAAATCTAATACGATTATGTTAACTCTTTTGCAAAATAGGCCCGTCCCCAATTGTAAATTTAAATTTCTTCTTCTTTTAACACTCCTATAAGATTGTTTGTAAATATTTTCTTTTTTAAATATATTGTTGATATTAAAATAACAAGCACAATTTCTATAATACTAAATACTATAGAAACCCAAGGAATTTCGAAGGCATACCATGTAAAGTCGATATTTATGTAATATATAATATATGAAATTGCTATACCTATTGCTATGCCTAGAATGATAGCAAGAAGTCCACATATTGCATTTTCTATAAATAGCATCTTGTTTATTTGCTTTTCTTCCATTCCAATAGTTATTAAGCTTACCACTTCCCTTTTTCTAATTTCTAAGTTCGTATTTATAGCATTGTACATATTTAGTATTCCTACTAGGGTAATTATACCTATAAAGCTATATATGAATGTATTTCTAAGTATCATTGTATTATCTATATTGTCTTGTGACTCAGTTTCCCAACTTGTTATACTATTAGTATTATAATTAAAAGTAAAGTCATCCCCGTCAAGATATTCTAAGTTGTACTTTTCTTTTATAGTTTCCACAAATTTATCTGTTGCTTCTATATTGTCTACTTTAAGATAAATAGCATTATTTTTCATTCCACTAGAGGATTCACTGTTGGAACCATATTTAGAACCATATAATTGCCTAAATAACGAGCTAATGGTTTCTTCTGTTCCTACTATAACAGGTCCATTTTCTAGATAATTTAAGTCACCTGGGATTTTATCGGTAATCTTTTTTATTTTTAATTTTAGATTATCTTCTTGCACTTCTTCTAAAGTGGACCTAGCATTTACACCACTAATTTTTAGTATTAGTTCATCTCCATCTTTATAATTTGTAAGATGGATTCCATCATAGTATTTTGTTTTCTCATTAACATAATCAACAAATATACATTCATTATCTTCTAACTTATCCACTCCAATAGAGTTTAAATAAGTGTTGTGTACATCTTCATTTAATATAAGAATTTGAATTGGTCTAAAATAAATGTCTAAAGCTTTACTATAATCATGCTCATCAGAGCCAAAAATTAAATTAAAATGTGCCATTAGTCCATATTCTTCTCCATATAGTTTTTCACCAAATTCTTTTTCGGTGTCACTTATATTTTCTATATCTATTAGCATGGTAAAAGAAGTTGTGTAGTTTGAAATTATCTTTTCTGCGATTTTTGCCTCTTGTATATCGTCAATTATTTTTTCCATCAAGTTACCATATTTACTTTCATCATATTCGATAGCTATGCTGTAATTATAGTCAGATTGATACGCTTTTTCTGCAATATTTTCTATATAATAGCTACATACAATAATAAGTACAATACTAATAATTAGTGACATTATAACAGCTATATATCTAGTTTTATATCTTTCTATATTTTTACTTGCCAATCTAAATTCTACATTTTTTAGTTCTTTTACCTTTGCTTTTTTCTTTATGCGTACTTTTTCTTTATTTTGTTTTATTAGTGTTATTGCTTGTGACCACGTGGTTTTTCGTATTGGTATCATTGACGAAAGGTATACTGTTGCAACCACTATAATTATAGCAGTTACAATAGAGCTTAACGGAATAGCAAATATAATTTGCTGATTTTCTTCGAATATACTAAGCACTGCACTATAAGAAGTTGCAAGCTCTGGCAGAGCATTATTTAATATAGTTACTAATGCAAAATCTAGACCTATTGCTATTAGAATTCCTAAAGGTAAGGCGATTAATAAAATAATTAGTAACTCTACGCGCACACTCCTTCTCATTTGCTTTGCCGTTGCTCCTATAGATTTTAAAATTCCAAAATATTTTTTCCTTTCTACAACACTTATATTTATTATAGAATATATGAATATTGCAGAACATATTACAACAATTCCAATAAAAACACCTTCTAATGTATAAATGCTTTTTTGAAAATCTGAAGTATAGTCCATTGCTCCTTCATATTCTAACAATGTTTTATTGTACTGTACTTTTTGGTCTAAA
The DNA here is from genome assembly GCA_944392445.1 of uncultured Clostridia bacterium. Taxonomy (GTDB): domain Bacteria; phylum Bacillota; class Clostridia; order TANB77; family CAG-508; genus CALXVA01. The sequence goes on along the minus strand of CALXWT010000026.1, from coordinate 7,704 downwards.
ATAGAACCTGTAGAGGTTATGTATGAGTCTAATTGATAATAAATATCATAATAATCACTGTAAATTTGCTTTACGTTATAACTAAGTAATGTTATATCTACTTTATCCTCTGGCTTTAGAGCTTCTCTATTAATTAAAGCTATGACCTCATTTGGGTCAGAAATATTATTATATGGTTCTATAATTCCAACCACTGTGTACTCTTTTGTTTCTCCATTTTCAAGTGTTTGAGTTATAACATCACCAATATCTTCCATTGTATTTCCATACTCTATAAGCACTTCTTCGGTATTTTGAGGAAACCTACCTTCCACCAAATTATTTTCTGCCAAGTTATTCATTGCGTTTTGGTCATACCCTATTATATGTGCTAGTTGAAAATACTCTCTTTTACCAGTTGAAGCATTAAAACTACCCAAATCACGCATAACAGAAATTTCTTTTACATTACTATGCTTTTCTATTGTGCAGGCTTCTTGATATGTAATATCATTATATCCGAACTTCCCAATTTCCCTTATTTCGTACTTTGGTAATCATATATTCTCTATAACTGTTAATTAATAGCAATATGGTTGTTATTAGAATTGTGGATATAAGTATGCAAACTCCAATAACAATTGCACGTTTTTTATTATTTTTTATGTAGTTTAATCCTAGTTTCCACGATACTCCCATTTATATTTCCTTCCCCCTTTGTCTTATAAATTTGTCGAAATTTCTTTTTAGATTTTTTTCTGTAAGCTCTTTAGACACTTATGTTACATTGTTATTTCGTTCATCTTGCACAATTTTTCCATCTTGTAATTTTATTATTCTGTCTGCTTGTAGTGCAATTCTTTCATCGTGGGTAACTAATAAAATGGTTTGCTTATAATTTTTATTGTAATACTTAAAAATATCTACAATTTCTTTTGAAGCAGTACTATCTAGGTTTCCTGTTGGCTCATCTGCCAAAAGAATGCTTGGCTTATTCATTAATGCTCTTCCTATAGATACACGTTGTTGCTCTCCACCAGAAAGTTCAGAAGGCATAGCTGTTTTTCTATCTTCTAACTTTAATAATTTGATTAATTCTTCTAATTTGTTTCTGTCTACTTTTTTACCATCTAGCAAAACCGGCAAAATCATATTGTCCACTAGATTTAGTGTAGGTATTAGATTATAAAATTGATACACTATTCCAATATTTCTTCTTCTAAATATGGTCATTTTGTCAGATTTTAAAGTGGAGATATCAACTCCTCCTACATCTACTTCTCCGACTTGTAGGCTTGTCTATCCCACCAATAATGTGTAATAAGGTGGATTTTCCACTACCACTTGGTCCGACTATTGAAATAAATTCACCTTGATTTACTGTAAATGATACATCATTAAGTGCATATAATTTTTTATTTCCATTTGCATATTCTTTTTTTACATTTTTTACATTTAAAATTTCCATAATCCCCTCCTACTTTTATTACCATTATATCGTTCTAAAGTGACTTTAAAATGACAAAAGAGCGAAAATTTTTATTGCTACTTATTTAGAATGGCTAGATAGGGTATATTTATCAAATTTTTTTGCGACTTGGTGTCGCACACCTTCGTATGCGAAAAAGAAAAACAAGTTTTCTTTTTCGCGCAGGAAGGTTGCTCCAATTCGCACTCGTCTTTTACAAGACTCGTTTGGTCGCTTACGCGTCACTTCAAAAATTCTCTAAATACACCCTATCTAGCCATAAATAAAAATACGAATAGCAACAATTTTAAATTTTCTTATACAATTTAATAGTAAAAGTTGTGCCAGCCTTTTCTTTGCTTTGTACCATAATTTCTCCATTTTGATTTTCTATTATACTTTTTGCAAGAGAAAGACCGATGCCAAAGCTATTTTTGCTTGCGCCTTCTCCTTTATAGAATTTGTCAAATATTCGTGGTAAATCTTTTTGGTTTATACCTGTTCCATAGTCTTTAATCTGAATTTGAACATAAAGTGGATTTTGCTCTGCATTTATTTCTATTTTAGAATCTTGAGTTGAATGTTCAATACAGTTCTTTATAATATTTTCAATAGCTTCCATTGTCCATTTTGTGTCTACAGTTATTTGCAAGTTTTCATCAATGCTCATAATTAATTTTTGATTTTTAAGCTCTAGAAAAACACTCATATTTTTTTCTATCTTTTCAAAAAGTGCTTTTAAGTTTATGCTTTCTTTATTAAAAATTACTGTTTTTGTATCTAATTGTGCCATTTTTAATAGGTTATCTACTAACCAGTTTATTTGATTTAATTGTCTTGAAATTTCATAAATAAACTTTCTAGTGTTTTCATCTAGCTTACTCTCATTTTCTATAATTGCATCTACCATTGAACTTATGGCCATAAGTGGAGTTCTTATTTGATGTGATATATCTGCCAAGTAGTTTGAAAGTGTCTCTCTATCTTTTGCTAAGTTTTCTGTTTTCTCTTTTAGTTCTAGCACAATTTTGTACATTTCGCTTTTTAGATTGCTCATTTCGCTTTCTGACATATTTTCAATATCAAATTGATAATTGCTATTTGCAATTTCATTCAAATATTTTCTTATTTTCTTTGTGTCTTTTTCATTTTTGTTAAGCGCCAAGAGAAAATATAATACTATTAATAGAAAAATTACAAAAATTGCTCCTGTTAATAAGTAAAATAAGCTGTATGTTTGATTTTGTATTTCTTCTAAAGCAAAACTTTCACTTAAATTTAGTACCTCATACTTAGTTAACACTTGCTCAATATTTCTTTGTTGTACCAAATACAAAGTTCCATAAATTGCTATTGTAAAAATTACTATTGTTATTATGGAAATTATTAAATATTTTTTTACATTTTTATTTTTTAAACTATTTATTATTTGCATTATCTATTCTATACCCTATTCCCTTTATTGTTTTAATTATTTTTGGATTATTTACATTATCTTCTAGTTTTTCACGAATTCTTTTTATATACACAGTAAGCGAATTATCGTTTATAAAGTTACCTCTTGTATCACAGGCTAACTTTAATAGTTTATCTCTTGTAACTGTGGTTCCCATTGAATTTAGTAATGTATTTAAAATTCTCCACTCAAGAGTTGTAAGAGCAACCTCACAATCATTTTTCAATATGCTCATTTTTTCCGGATTGATTACTACATTATGTATTTTTATAACATTCGTATCTTTTTTGTATTTACGTAATGCATTATTTATCCTTGCTACCAGTTCGCCTATTCGAAATGGCTTTACTATGTAATCATCTGCTCCAACATTAAGACCTTTAATGATATCTATTTCAGCATCTTTCGCAGTTAAGAATATTACCGGTATATCAAAATTTTCTTTAATATATCTGCAAAGTTCAACTCCGTCACCATCTGGTAACATAATGTCTAATATTACTAAATTGTATAGGTTATTCAGAATTTCTATTTTTGCTTCATTTATGGTTTTACTAATAGTTACTTTAAAATTTTCTTGTTCTAGTGAAAATTTTAGTCCTTCTACTATTGTATCATTATCTTCTACAATTAAGATTCTCATTTCTACCTCCAAGAGTAAAAAGCATTTCAAATTTTGTATTCAATACTTTTTTGTTCTAATAATTTAAAATCGCAACTTAAGCTTTTATAAAATTTAGCCATTTTACCATTATTAGATTTAGTTACTATTTCATAAAGTTTTTCTGATTTATCTAAAATTTTTTGTTTGTTTTTTCTCATATTTATATAAGAATATTGCTCTGAAAGTAATCTTCTATATCCATAGCTTTTATTTTGCATGTCTAAAAGACATAAACAGCTTAGAGGCACAGGTATCATATCGGAAAATCGAATAATACCTAAATCCTTCTTAGTTTTATTATTTATAATTTTAAAAAAAGTTAAATTATCTTTATAAGTTTTATGTTTTGGTTTAGGAGAAAATAGAGGAGCAAAATAATAATGACCATCTACTATAATTACAACACCTATATATGGTTATTATATGCAATATGTTTATCATATTGGCTTAGATAATTGATATAATCATCTTCTATGATATAAAAGTTTAACTTTTTTAATTTTATTTTCTTACTATTTTTCATATTTTTCTCCATTTACAAATATTGGGGATACTTTTTTAGTACCCCCCACAATTTTTCTGGAAACTTGTTTATAGTTTAAAACTAAAGGCTCGTTTCTAACCTAATGTTCAATAGGATATTCGTTTATAGGATTTCATCCTAAAGGCTCATATCTAACCTAATGTTTATAAATTGCACTTATTTATGAGATTAATCAAAGGTTTGTGCTAACCTAGTTTATTTGATAAATTAATTTATCAATATTAGTATATTCATTATACTGCATTTTATTTATAAAATCAATACTTTTAGATAAGTTTTCTCATCTCTCCAATATAGACTTAACTACACCTTTATCAATTACTGTACCATATATGTTTTTTAATATTATGAGTATTATTGGTCCTAAAAGTAACCCCCATACACCTATAAATTTGAAACCTGTATACATTGCAATTAAAGTAAAAATTGGATGTATTCCAATACTGCCACTAACAATTTTTGGTTCAATAAACTGCCTAACGATGCTCATAATGCACCATAAAACAAAAATTCCTATTGCTAATTTTAGGTCTCCTGTAAATGCTAAAAAGCCAGCCCAAGGTAGCATTACTGTTCCAGAGCCGAATATTGGCAATGCATCTACAAAGGCTATTCCGAAGTGCAATTAACAAAGGGAATTCTATATTCCAACCTAAAAAATAAAAGATGTATAACCCTACTAGAGATATAAAAAATGATATTACAACTAGCGTTAATTCAGCTTTTAAGTAATCTCCTAATGACTTAACTAATGCCTTTAAATGTACCCCTATTCTTTTTACCCAAGTTTCTGGCAAATGATGTTCTAATTGGTCTATCATATAGATTTTATCTACGCACATAAAATAGAGTGCAATTAGAGTAATTACTGTATATATTCCAAGAGTAGGTATTGAAGTTATAAATTCTATTAATTTAGTAAGGACACCCTTTACCCAGTCTGTTATAGTGTCTAAAAATTCTAAGCCTGAATTTTGAATTACCTCCATCACATTCTGTGGAATGTTAAACCTACTTAGGTCTATACTAGATATGATGTTTTGGAATATATTGTTTCCGGCATCGATATATACATTTATATTTGACATAAGATTAGAGGTCTCTGTTACAAGCGTTGTAACAATCCAGATAAGTATTCCTACAATAATTGCAATAGCAATAACAAATATTATTATAGAGCTTGTCCTTCTACTTAATTTAATTTTTCTCATTAATAGTCTAATGATAGGTTCTAGTATTAAAGATATTACAAATGCTATTAAAAATGGCATATAAAATACTGCTAATTTAAAAGCAAGATACACGAGTATAATGCTTAAAATTAGTATGAAAATATTTTTTATTACTTTGTTTAAGTAATTCATATCTATTACCATTATGTATGCTCCTTTGTTTTATAACTTGTCCTTTATTATATTTTATGCTTAATATGGAAATTTATTCATTAACAAGTTTTTAAGTGACTTTTATAAGTGTAAGCACAGGTATGGTCTTAAAAAAATAGTATGAAAAGATGGAATTGAAAGTGATTTGAGCATACAAATACTAAGAAAATTTTGGTAGGGAATCTCAAATCCTTTTGAGGGCGCTGCCAAAATTTCTCGTAGTATTTGTGCGAAAATCAGCTTGAACGACAGATTTTCATACTATTTTTTTAAGATCATACCTGTGCTATTATAACTCACTAAAAAACTAGCTTAATCTAAATTTACAGCATAAACTATTCTGCATTTTTCTTATCGCAGTCACAAATATTTTCTAATGTCAAATAAATTCCTTCAGGATTTACTTCTTTATTTTTAGCTAAGTCTCCTAATGTTATCATACCTACTATTTTGTTGTTTTCCATTACAGGTATTCTTCTAACTTGGTTTGTTCCCATCATTTTTTCAGCTTCTCTTATTTCCTCGTCTGGAGTACAACAAGTCACATTACAAGTCATAATATCACTAACTGGTGTGTTTTTAATTTCTTTTCCACATCCAATAGTCCTTAATAAAATATCTCTATCTGTTACTAAACCAACAACTTTTTTAGAATCGTCGCAAACTGGTATACAACCTATATGATTTTGACACATTAATTTTGCACACTCTTCTGTATCGCAATCTGGTTTAACAAATACCACTTCTTTACACATACAATCTTTAACTTTCATAATAAAATCCTCCTATAAAATTTGTTTCAAAACATCTTCATTTTTATTGCATAGAAATTTCCAAAGCAACAAAGTTAAGTTTCCTTGAAACGTGCAAATTCGCGAAGCGAAATGCAGATGTAGCGAATTGCCGTGCGTATTTGCGAAGCAAAACGCACATAAAGCGAAGCTACTTTTATTATTATTGACTAAAAAAATAAAGATATGCAATTTAAAATTACATATCTTGGAAAATTTTTCAAATTTTTATTTGTCAAAAATATATACTGATGGTCAGCTTTTTTAACATTTTTTTTACAAAACAAGCCCGTCCCCTTTTGCAAATTTTATCTTATAAAATTTGTTCTTATAGTATCGTCATATACTGGCTTTGGCAAATTAGCTTTTTCCATACATTTTAAAATATATGCCATATTTTTTCCAATATTTCTCATTGTTTGCAAGCCTTCTAAATCCTGCGTTGCTTCTTCTCTATTGTTTCCGTGTATCTGGTTCCAATATGAGCTACCAACAACATACATGTTGTTTATAAGTGGATATTTGTTTAATTGGTCAAATGTGGCACTTGCACCACCACGTCTACAACTTGCAACACAGCTACATACTTTTCCTGTTAAATATTTTCCACCTGCATAGAAAGCTCTATCTAAAAATGATGTAATTGCTCCTGAAGCTGATGCGAAATGTACAGGCGAGCCAAATACAAATCCATCTGCTGTTTCGGCTTTGTCTAAAAATTGGTTTACCACATCATTGTCAAAACATCTGTTATTGGTTTTTCTGCATTTTCCACAGCCAATACATCCACGTATTGGTTCATTTCCTAACCAAAATATTTCTGTTTCTATGTTCTCCTTATTTAATTCTTTTGCAATTTCTTCTAATGCTAAATTTGTGGCACCATTTTTATGTGGCCCTCCATTAACTAAAATTACTTTCATTTAATTTCCTTGCATAATATAGTAAAGTTTAAAATTTAATATATTATACGTACCTTTCTCCATTAATTATTTTATTTTTATTTCTAAAAACTTTGGCTTAATGGTACCATTATCTTATTACATGTTAATATTCCCATTTTCTCCGGTTCCAATACAGCATTCTTGAAATTAACTCTAATCCGGCACATATTAAATTACATTAAACCATAGTCTCTTGGATTCATTGGTGGTCTAGGATTAGGTCGTGGTCCTTGCCCAGGCTCTCCAGGAAATGGTGGACGAGGTCTTCCTGGTCTATGTGGTGGTCTTCTACCTCCTAATAATTGATTTAATATTAATATTTTTATTAAATCTCTAAGAGTTGGGTTTCTCCTAAATTGTCTAGTTTGTGGAACTGCAATTTCATTTTCTTTTTGTCTAGACTGCTTTCCTTCTTTAACTTGAAGATTTTCGATTCTTGGCTCCTGTGCTACTGATTGCCTTAATTGTCTTTC
>CALXWT010000025.1 GCA_944392445.1 uncultured Clostridia bacterium | reverse complement strand
ATATTTAAATATAAATAAAATGACAAAAAATTATTTAGAATTTTGAAATTGAAAAAATAAAGCTATTATTATATAATACATATAATAAACAAATTAATAATAGGTGGTGATTATACTGATTGATTTACAACGAATAAATAAGATTTTAAGATTTCAAAAAGAATTTAAGTGGGTAGAAAAAAGTCCATTTTACAAAGATCACAAATATTATAATAATTCACTTGAAGCCCATGCACATAAGCATCCAATTAAAGAAAAACATACAGGAAAATGGAATTCCTTGATAAAATATGATAATTATAAAACAATAATAGATTCATATAACAAAGCTAGTATTGATTTATCAAAAAAGTTTGATTATATTTCAAAAGGAAAATATGATTTACAATATAGTTATAAGCATGATTCTGTTAATATTGTAGATTTAAATAATGGTTTAATAGTATGCTTGAAATATAAAGATTATAGTAATTGCTACAATATAGCTACTTGTTATTTTCCATCTAAAGTTGATAAACTTTTTTCTTTAAGAAGTTATATTAGTGACCAAAACACTATATCTGATATAAATTATATTATGTTAGATAACAATAATCATAATCTTGATTTATTTAAAGAAGCAATGGAAGAATACTTTGGAATTAACTCAAAGGAGCATCAAATATTATTTAATAACGAAAATGCAGATATTAATGAATTGATAATAGGCATAGAAAAAGATATTTTAGAATATTTAAATTTTATGGAAAAATGTATACAAAGTGAAAAAGATAAAAAATATTATTTTGTATTCAATGATGCTATTGAGTATGTTATTAAATTATCGTTGCTTTATAAAGTTAAAAATAATAATTATCATGACTTTTATAAAAGATTTCTAGATATCGATATAAATGATTCCTATAAAGACGCATTAGATATGTGTAAAAAATATATTGATGAAATGGAGAAAAATAATGGAGGAAACGATCAATTTTGATATAGATTTTAAACATTTAGATATTGAACAATTAAAAAAAATAAAAAATATTGTTGAGAATTATCAAATAAATGAAATATGTAATAGAATTAAGACTGAAGACAAAGTAATAATAAAATATGATAAAAAAACTATTGAAATGAATAATGATTATATATATCAAATAAAATCTATTAGAAATAAATATTATAGACAATTATTCAGTTTGTTAGATGCAATTACTCCAACAGAATTATTAAAAGATCCAGGTTTTGAAGATTCTGGTGAAATATTGTATTTAAATAATTATATGCAAAAAAGTGTTTTTATAAAAATGGCGTTAATAAATTATATTGGAACATTTTACTTTGATAATATATTTACATTATCAGAGAATGCAATGCTTAAGCTTGGAATATTTAGATATGATTGTAACAACCTAAATAATAGCCCTAGAGATATTTCTGATGTATTAGGCATGTATTGTCATTATAATGAAAAAATATTTGAGTTATTAGAGTCTGAAGTTAGCAAACAAGATCTAGAAGAGATGAAAAAGTGTAAGAGATTTATTTTAATATGTCCAGAATTAATAAATAAATTTTGTAAAGATAATTTTGAAAGATTTAAAGATCCAGAAATTACTGATATAGCCCAATTATTTGAAATTGTTTTTGAAGAAGTATTGTTTCACGAAATTGGTCATGGAGTATTTGATTATATTCATGATGAATATAATGAGAGTAGAGCAGATTATTTTGCTTCACTAACTTCTGATGGAACACTTGATAAAGTCATTGGAATACATTATGATATTATTGGATTAATTTATAGTTTGTTTTATATAGATTCTGATATTATTAAAATAGAAGATTATGTATATGATTTGAAAGAAAAAGCTGAGTATAAAGAATAGAAGAAATAGACACAATTAGTTCATATTTATTATATATAGATAAAGTGCAATTCTCACATTTTAAAGTGCAAAAATTGCACTTTAAATATTGATATTGTATCTAATAACTGATATAATATATATAGGAGGTATTTCTAATGGATAAAAAAGAAGATTGGAATTTGGAATTATCAGAATATATAAAACAAGGCGAACCAAATCGTGTAGAGAAGACTAAAACATGGGAAACAGCTATAGGTTTGCAAGATGTAGATGGATTAAAGACTTCGAAATATTTAATTAAAACTGCAAAAGATCATATCGAAGGTAACATAGATATTTATGAAGCTAAAAATAGAATAGATGAATATTATGAAGTTCAAGATAGCAGAAAAAAAGTTGAAAAAGATAATGAAGAAGCAGATAAAGTTGCAGTAAGAATAACAGAGATTCTAAGTGAAAAGGCTTTTAACTTTTCTCCAGCAGAGTTATTAAATATTCATAAAAGATTATTTGAAGATATTTTTGATGGAGCAGGAATTTATAGAGATTATAATATTACTAAAAAAGAATGGGTATTAAATGGAGACACAGTAACATATGCTTCATTTCAAAATATAAAAGAAACTTTAGAATATGATTTTGAACAAGAAAAAGTTTTTTCATATAAAGGATTAAGTTTAGAAGAATCTATAAAACATTTATGCTCATTTACTGCAAATATGTGGCAAATACATCCATTCTGCGAAGGTAATACAAGAACAACGGCTGTATTTATAATAAAATATTTAAGAACTTTTGGATTTAATATTAATGACGAAGTATTTGCTGATAACTCATGGTATTTTAGAAATTCATTAGTAAGAGCCAATTATACAAATTTTCAAAAGAACATATTTGAAGATACTTCATTTTTAGAAAAATTCTTTTATAATTTACTTACAAATAGCAATTATGAGTTAAAGAATAGATATACACATATAGATAATATTCAAAGTGCAAATGAAAATAATTTAAAGGGCAATAATTGCACTTTAGAAGAAAAGGCAATAATAAATATATTAAAAATAAATCCAAGGGCAACGCAGGAAGAAATAGCAAATCAAATTAATAAATCTGTTAGAACTATTAAAACATATATGGCAGCAATGCAAGAAAAAGGTTTAATAGAAAGAAAAAATAGTAAGAAAAATGGGGAATGGAAAATAAATTAATATTTAATTATATAGTAAAAGAGGGAATTATGAAATTTATAAAAAATGAGGAAGAATTTTTAAATTTCTTTTCAAGTAGTTTATATGACAAGATTGTTAAAGAATCTACAATAAAAATAAATAGAAATGTAGATAAAAAAGAATATAAGGAAATAATCTTAAGATTATATGATGAATTAAATAATTATGAATATAGAACGGATGTAATAGATGAAAAACTTTTTACATATAAAACGAATAATGTTGCAAGAATAATACCTATATTATCTATTAAAGATGAACTATTATATTATTTTGTATGTAAAATGTTAGAAGATGAGATAGCAATTAATAGAACAGAGAATACATATGGTGGTTGGAGAATTGGTAATAAAATAAAAATAGAAGAAGATGCAGAAATAGAATATGTATATAAAAGTTATAATCCTACTTTATGGAACAAGAATTGGAAAGAATTTCAGAATATACTATTTAATCAAATTCAAACACTAAATGAAGATGATATAATATTAAAATTAGATATAGCCAATTTTTATGATAATATAAATTTAAGCTTATTAGAAAAGAAATTGCTAGTATCAGTACCAAGTGAGAAATTGGAATTTATTAATATGTTAATGTATTTTTTGAGAAATTGGAATCTAAAAAATGATAAATATCATTTGAAGTCAGTTGGAATTCCTCAAAATGAATTTGGAGATCAATCAAGATTATTAGCAAATTTCTATTTACAAAATTATGATAAAACAGTAAAACAAATTTGTGATATATCTAATGCAATATATATTAGATATGCAGATGATCAAATAATAATTGTAAAAAATATTGAAAAATTAAATAATATTATGTATGTAATTTCAAGAGAATTAAATTGTTTGGGACTTAATCTGAATGCAAGCAAAGTAAAAAAGTATAATAAAGAAACAATACAGGTTTTATATGGTATACCTATTTTTAAATTAATTGATGAGAAAAAATATGATGAGGCTGTTGATAAATTTTTTGATTTTTATACAAGAAAAGATGTTGATTTTAATTATACTAGTTCTTTAAAGAGATTTTTGAACATTGGATTTGACAAATTTAATATATCAAATAGAAATAAACTAAAATCAATAATTACAGAATATCAATTTGTAAGGGAAAGCAATGAATACTATATGAAAAAAATATATAATAATCTATTAGAAGAAGAAAAAAATGATTTTATTGATTTAATATATAAAATTTCAGAAGAAACAACCTATAACTCTTTTCATTATAATGCGATAAATTTTTTACAAAAAATAGATCAAAAAGATAATATAGACAAAATAATTTCGAGAATACAGGAAATTAAAACAATATAAATACATTTTAAATCAAGTAATAATATTAGCAAATAGAGAGGTAGAAATGAATTTAAATAGAATATTTACAGAACAAAATTTGCATAGTATATCAGCTATTATTGCTGATACTAGTCGAGGATTAACTAAGAGTGAATTAGAGAGATATTTAAAAGAAAGTAAAATAACACTAGTCAGTGATGGTTCTTTTAATAATGGCTTATATTATAGAGTTGGTCTTAATAAGAGAGATTGGTTATATAACTGCTTGATTAATGAAATAAATTCTACTCATAATTTCAACAAAATTATAAATTTTATTGAAATTGTAATGAATCCAATCAATTACACTAAATTAGAGAAAAGAAATCAATATAAATTTATATTAGAAGAATTAAATAAAATATTATTGTTATTAGGATGTCAAATTGATTTATCAGGCAAATTAATTGAAATTGTTAAAGCTAACAGTCTAGATGAAGTTGATAGAAGAGTAAATTCATTGAAGAAAAAGATGTATGATAGAAATATACATAGTGAAGTGGTGAAATATTGCATAAAAGATTATTTAAGAAAAGATTATTTTGATGCAGTTTTTGAAGCTACGAAAGGAATAGCAGAAAGAGTAAGAGAAATTTCAGGATTAAAGTCTGATGGAAATGAACTATTTCAAACTGCATTTGCTACTAAAGATCCATATATAGTTTTGAATATGTTAGTTACAGATTCTGAAAAAAACGAATATAACGGGTTAAAAGAATTATTAATTTCGTTATTTCATTTAGTCAGAAATCCGATGGCACATACTCCAAAAATAAATTGGAAACAAGATGAAAATGAAGCATTAGATATATTAACAATAATTTCATTTGTTCATAAGTACCTGGATAAATGCTATAAAAACCCGAGTAAAAATACCTGAAGTTTTATAATTCACTTCAGGTATTTTATTATAAAGTTTAATTTATGATAGTTAATTATTAACACACCCAATAATCATCTGTATACCATCAACAAAGCCATTTCTATAATACTTTTCACTCCAATAGCCAATATAATCAGAAAAATTATCATCAAGTTTATTAAGCTGTTGCCCAACAAATTTCCTGTTTTGTTTTGGAATGCTGTTTAAAATTTTTTCTGTAATCTCATCAAAATAAATCATATGTTTTTTATCTTCCTTAGTCATGTATGCAAATTCAGTTTGGTCTCTGTATTCCCAAAGCTCTTTTAAAATATCATCATTAACTTCTCTAAAACTCATATATCAAATCCTCTTACACATAAATAATCTCATTATAAACAATTTCTTCAGCACGATTTTTAATGCTATTCATTGCTTGAACCCAAGCAAGTTGATTACTACTTTTTAAATCTTCAATAACATTTTCTGATTCAGCTAATTGTTTAATTATTAAACCAATTCTTTTATTAACCGCATTTTCAATATCAGCAAGATGTTTAGAGAGTGTTCCATTTATCATTAATTCGGTACATAAGCCTCTTTTATAATTTTTAATATAATTTAACCTTAATCTACCATATTTTCCAATATGATAATTCTTGTAAGAATTCTCCATAATTAAATCAGGAATCAAATAATCTCCTTCTTTGTGATAAGTAATTTTATTCATAATCAAAAACTCCAAATTTTATTTTCAGGTTTCCCATTTTTTATTTCTAATTTTTGCTAAAAACAATTGGGGAAAAGTTGGGGAAAAAATTCTCAAAAAAGTACAAAAAATCACACAAATGTTTTAAAATTCATTTCCCCAATTTTCATTGATAAATCAGCTAAAACCATTGACTTCACTAAATTACACAAACCTCTCAACTAGCCCTCATAACCAGAAGGTTATAATCTCACCACAGAATTAATCAATTAATTAATCGTCACAACTTCTAGAAATTCTTTTAGTTCAATTCTCGCGCATCAACTTTTACTATAAATAAAATCTAATTTTATTGAGAAAATCGAGATTATATGATATATTTGTAAAAAATGAAATATAGGAGCTAAAAATGATAGAAGTAGTTGCAGGAATAATATATAAAGATAACAAGTTTCTAATAGCGCAAAGAAATTTAAACAAAGCACAAGGTGGATTATGGGAATTCCCTGGAGGCAAAGTTGAAAAAAATGAATCTTATGAAAGAGCATTAAAGAGAGAAATAAAAGAAGAACTTAATGCAGATATAGAGGTAATTGAATATATAGGTGAAAGCATCTATCATTATCCAGAAAAGGATATAAAATTAATTTTTTATAAGGCAAAATTATTAAGTGAGAATATAGAACTGCTAGAACATGAAAGCTATAAATGGATAACAAAAGATGAAAAAGATAAATACGAATTTGCAGGAGCAGATAAAATAGTATTTGATTTAATTTAATTTAGGAGGATTAAATATGAAAAATTTATTTATAGAATATCCAAAATGTTCAACGTGTCAAAAAGCGAAGAAATGGTTAGAGGAAAATAATATAAAATTTGAGGATAGACACATTGTAGAAAATAAACCCACTGAAGAAGAGTTGTCAAAATGGATTAAATTAAGTAATAAAGATATAAAGAATTGGTTTAACACTAGTGGACTAAAATATAGAGAATTAAATTTAAAAGACAAACTTCCTAGCATGTCTGATACAGAAAAAGTCAAGTTGTTAGCTAGTGATGGAATGTTAGTTAAGAGACCAATTCTAATAAGTGATAAAGGTATATTAATTGGATTTAAAGAAAAAGAATGGAAAGATTTTTTTTAACATAATTTTGAACGTTCTGATAATATAGATATTATTTAATTATAGTATAGTGAATTGTTCAAATGAAATCATAAAAATATTTATAATAAAAATTTTAAAATCAGTTGTATTTCACAAAAAAAGAAAATGTCAATGATAGAAAAAAGTATTAACATTGGCATTTTCTAGAAACAAATCTTTTTCTTGATTATTAAGAAAGAAAAACGAATAAGACATAATCAAGAGAAAATCATAATGTAAAAAATATATCTGTAACTAATATTATTATAACATAATCAAAACGCGAAATATGTAGAAACTAGTCGAACGCATCAAAAAAATTAAAAAATTTTCAAAAAATCAACCAAAAATAATAAAAAATTCCATAAAAACAACTAAAAATCACTTAAAAATGCCTGTGATTGTGACACATGATGAATAATTATATAAATACTGCAACAAAAATCATTTACAATAATTTGGCAAACAGTTTGCTATGATGAATAATTATACAATTATTATAACTTGAAATACTTTCCCTGCCACAAATCATTTTCCTTTAAATATCTATCTAATCCATTTATAATCCATTTTTTATGTGCATTCCAGCTTGGCGCAACTAATAGATCTTTTGGCGCATCTCCAGAAACTCTATGAATAACAATATCAGGACTTATGTGAGTTAATACATAAGAACATTGTTCTATATATTGCTCTAATGAAATAGGCTCATACTTGCCATCATTATATAATTTCTCCAACCTAGTATTTTTTACAATATAACAAGAGTGAATCTTTAAGCCTTGTATATTATGATTGTTTAAAAAATCTACGGTGTTTTCAATATCTGACAAAGTTTCAATATTTTTACCATCTTCAGTAGGTAGACCTATCATAATGTGTGTTACAACGTCAATACCATACTTATTTAATATTGTAACAGCATTCGAAAAATCTTCATTAGTATAGCGTCTATTTATAAATTTTCCGGTTTTTTCATTAGCAGTTTGAAGTCCAAGTTCAACACATACATAATATTTGCTGGTATAACTTTTTAGGAGCTTTGCGATATCTTTTGTTATGCAATCTGGACGAGTAGCAACTTCAAGTCCTATGATTCTATCATCAATTAAAGCTGAGTCGTATTTTAGTTTCAAATTTTCTATAGTATCGTATGTGTTTGTAAAGTTCTGGAAGTAAGCAATAAATTTATTTGCTCTTTGAGCTTTATAGCTATTAAAATATCTTTTTACTTGTTCAGCAATACTTGCAGTAGATTGCAAAACATTATTGCAAAGAGGTAAGTCTGAGTTATAATCAATAATAAGATTATTTGATTCACTTTTTATATGCTCTCCAGAACCTTTTTCGCTACAAAAAATGCAGCCACCAATTCCTTTACTACCATCTCTATTAGGACAAGTAAATCCACCATCGACGCATATTTTTAAGGTGCGCTCTCCAAATTTTTCTTTTAAATATTTATTTAAGTGTTTATATCTTTCTATTTCTTCCATAATGATGATATTATAACAGAAAAAAGGAATTGTAGCAATCCCACAAAAGAATTTCCAAAATCTCCTAAAAAAATCCCTCCAAAAATTTCCTCAAAACCATTGACAAGCATACCCAAAATGTTATAAAATGATATATCATAGGAGTTTTATCGTTCGGCTAGGTAAAACTTAAATAACTCTTAAATAAAAACTAAGGGTGATAAATATAAAAAAGTTAATTTTAGTAAATAAATTTTAACAAACAGAAGAAGGTTAGTTGGCAAAAATAAAAAAATGCCAACCTGCCTTTTTATTGCCGTTTTTACTTCGTTATGTAAATTTATAAAGAAGAGGAATTGATATAATATTACTTACGGAAATAATGGTTTAGTGAGCAGTAAACCAATAAAAACGTATACATAATATTATATACAAGAGGGACTTCTTGATAAAGTATATATATTTTATTCTGCTTAATCTTTTTTAGGGGTGATTTTCTTTGGTAAAAGAAATAAAACACGAGAAATGCTCTCGTAAAACTTTTGCAAAAATCGGCGATTCAATCGAAATGCCAAATCTTATCAAAGTCCAAAAAGATTCATACGATTGGTTCGTAGAAGAAGGACTAGGAGAAATCTTAAGAGATATATCTCCAATAGTTGATTATTCAGGAAATTTAATTCTAGAATTCCTAGATTACTACATGGAAGATAAAACAAAATACACAGTAGAAGAAGCTAAAGAGAGAGATGCTACATATTCAACAAGGTTGCATGTAAAAGTAAGACTAATCAATCGTGAGACAGGAGAAATTAAAGAGCAAGAAATTTATCTTGGCGATTTCCCACTTATGACAGATAGCGGTACTTTTATTATCAATGGTGCAGAAAGAGTTGTAGTAAGCCAGTTAGTTCGTTCACCAGGATGTTACTATGATTCAGCTTATGACAAAACAGGTAAGAAAATTTATACTTCAACTGTAATGCCATTAAGAGGTGCTTGGATAGAGTATGAAACAGATGCAAATGATGTATTCTGGGCAAGAGTTGATAGAACAAGAAAAATACCTGTAACATCATTATTACGTGCTATTGGAGTAATTACAGATGAGCAAATAAGAGAGCTATTTGGAGAAGAAGCAAAAATAGAAGCTTCAATACAAAAAGATCCAATAAAAACACAAGATGAAGCATTAATTGAAATATATAAAAAGTTAAGACCAGGAGAACTTCCAACAGTTGATGCTGCCAGAAACCTATTTAATGGATTATTCTTTGACCCAAGAAGATATGACTTAGCTAAAGTAGGAAGATATAAATTTAACAAAAAATTAAGTCTAGCATCAAGAATTGAAGGAAAAGTTGCTTTTGATACTATAGTAGATCCTGAAACAGGTGAAGTACTTGTTGAAAAGGACAATGTAATTTCAGAAGAAACTGCAGAAAATATTCAAAATTCTGGTATCAATGTAGTTGATATTAAAATTGATGAGAAGAAAGTAAGAATTATAGGTAATGGTACTGTAAACATTCATAAATACTTACCAAATGTAGATGTCAGCGATTTACACATTAAAGAGTATGTAAACTACGAAGTCCTAAAATCAATAGTAGAAAGCACAGATGAAGATAAATTACATGATACTATAAAAGAGAGAATGGATGAGTTAGTTCCAAAACACATTACAACAGAGGACATTATTGCTTCAATAAGCTATTTATTGAATTTAGACCATGGACTAGGTGTAATAGATGATATAGATCATTTAGGAAATAGACGTATTAGATGTGTTGGAGAACTTTTACAAAATCAATTTAGAATTGGTTTAACAAGACTTGAGAGAGTTGTTCGTGAAAGAATGACTATCCAAGACTTAGATGTTGTAACACCACAAACTTTAATAAACACAAAACCAATATCTTCGTCTATAAGAGAGTTCTTTGGAAGCTCACAATTATCACAATTTATGGATCAAACTAACCCACTTTCAGAGCTTACACATAAAAGAAGAATTTCTGCATTAGGACCAGGAGGACTTTCAAGAGAAAGAGCAGGATTCGAGGTTAGAGATATTCACTATACTCACTATGGTAGACTATGTCCTATAGAATCACCAGAAGGACCTAACGTTGGACTTATTTCAGCACTTTCATCATTTGCTATGATAAATGAATATGGATTTGTTGAAACACCATATAGAAAAGTTGATCACGAAACTGGCAAAGTTACAGATGAAGTTGTATATATGCCAGCTGATGAAGAGGATAAATACATTATCGCACAAGCATCAGAACCATTAGATGCAGAAGGAAGATTTGTAAATGATAGAATAAAAGTAAGAATGAGAGAAGAAATTACAATGGTTGACAAATCAAGAGTTGACTATGTAGACGTTTCTCCAAAGCAACTTGTTTCTGTTGCAGCTGCAATGATTCCATTCGTAGAACATGATGACGCAAAACGTTCTCTAATGGGTGCTAACATGCAACGTCAAGCAGTTCCACTTTTAATGCCAGAATCTCCAATAGTTGGTACTGGAATTGAGTATAGAGCAGCTAAAGACTCTGGAACTACAGTTACTGCTAAAAATGCAGGTGTTGTAGAAAAAGTAACTGGCGACGAAATAATTGTAAGAAATAACAAAGATGGATTAGATACATATAAACTTAGAAAATTCAAGAGAACTAATGGTGGTACTTGTATTAACCAAAGACCAGTTGTTGTTCGTGGTGAAAAGGTTAATGAAGGAGATTTATTAGCTGATGGTCCAGCAACTAAAAATGGAGAGATGGCGCTTGGTAGAAATGTACTAATCGCATTTACAACTTGGGAAGGTTATAACTACGAGGATGCTGTTTTAATTAGTGAAAGACTTGTTAAAGAAGATGTTTATACATCAATTCATATTGAAGAATACGATTGTGAATGCCGTGATACAAAATTAGGACCAGAAGAAATTACAAGGGATATACCAAACGTTGGTGATGATGTATTAAAAGATTTAGATGAAAATGGTATTATACGTATTGGTGCAGAAGTAAGACCTGGAGATATCTTAGTAGGTAAAGTTACTCCAAAAGGAGAAACAGAGCTTACAGCAGAAGAAAGATTACTTCGTGCAATATTTGGAGAAAAAGCAAGAGAAGTTAGAGATACATCACTTCGTGTTCCACATGGAGAAGCAGGTACTATAGTAGATGTTAAAATATTTACAAGAGAGAATTCTGATGAATTAGGACCTGGTGTAAATCAAGTAATTCGTTGCTATATAGCTCAAAAGAGAAAAATATCAGTTGGAGATAAAATGGCCGGACGTCATGGTAATAAGGGTGTTATTTCAAGAATATTACCAGAAGAAGATATGCCATTTATGCCAGATGGTACTCCAGTAGATATAGTTTTAAACCCACTAGGTGTTCCTTCTCGTATGAACTTAGGTCAAGTTCTAGAAGTTCACTTAGGAATGGCAGCAAAATTATTAGGCTGGAAAGTTGCAACACCAGTATTTGATGGTGCAACAGACGAAGAAATTAGAGAAATGTTTAGAGAAGCTGGATATTCAGAAGATGGAAAAACCACTCTATATGATGGTAGAACAGGTGAAGCCTTTGATCATCCAATAACAGTTGGTGTTATGTATATGTTAAAACTACACCACTTAGTAGATGATAAAATACATGCTCGTTCAACCGGACCATATTCACTAGTTACACAACAACCTCTTGGAGGTAAAGCACAATTCGGTGGACAACGTTTTGGTGAGATGGAAGTTTGGGCATTAGAGGCATATGGTGCAGCATATACATTACAAGAAATGCTTACTGTAAAATCAGATGATACAGTAGGACGTGTAAAAACATATGAAGCTATTGTTAAAGGTGAAAACGTTCCTGAACCAGGTGTCCCAGAAGGATTTAAAGTACTTATTAAAGAACTTCAATCCTTAGGACTTGATGTAAGATTATTATCACCAGATAATCAAGAATTAGAATTAAAAGAAAACATAGATGATGGAATAGACTATAACATCGATGATAAAAAGGCAGGAGATAGTGTATTAGATGAAAATGATCTTCATAATGGATATGAAGAAGAGGCTGTAGAAGATGACGAAGAACAAGAGGATGATGAAGCTTTATTTGAAGATTTATCAGATGATGAGATTGAACTTGGAGATACAGACTTAGGAATGGATAATCTTTTGAATGATCAGGATATTGTTGATGATGACGAATAATTAGTTTGGAAAAGAATTGTTTTTTGGCTAGGTACACGAATTTGAAATTTATGAGGCGTACTTTGTGTACGTTGATACTGAGGCTGTTAAAGCTCAGTTTGTCACAGTCTCAGTAAGCTTTAGCTTTAAATTTCAACTGAAGTGCAACAACGCCAAGAACAATTATCTTCAAAACTGTAGAATAGAAAAATAGAATGTGACTAGTTGCTATGTCGTTAAAATTTTAAAAAAAATCCTTTAGCAGTACACCAAGTACGCTTCCGGTATTTCTTTAAGATTTTGCCTAGCAATATACACACTTTTGCTTCGTTCAATAGATGTGTGACATTAATATTATAAAATAAAATTTAACTGAATAGCTTCAAAAAGAATTTTAAAGTTGACCAGAGGGAATTGTACAGCAGTGAAAAACTGAAAATTGCTTTAGAAGCAAACAAATAAATTTTTTAAGGGGGCTAAACCACGTGGACGAATTAGATATTTTTGATAAAATCAAAATAGGTATAGCATCAGATGAAAAAATAAGGGAATGGTCTAAAGGTGAAGTAAAAAAACCAGAGACTATAAACTATAGAACATTAAAACCAGAAAGAGATGGTTTATTCTGCGAAAGAATATTTGGACCAACAAAAGACTGGGAATGTCATTGTGGTAAATACAAAAGAGTAAGATATAAAGGCATAGTATGTGACCGTTGTGGTGTCGAGGTTACAAAAGCAAAGGTTAGACGTGAAAGAATGGGACACATTGAACTTGCAGCACCAGTAGCACATATTTGGTATTTTAAAGGAATTCCAAGTAGAATAGGTCTTATGCTTGACGTGTCACCAAGAAGCTTAGAAAGAGTTATATATTTTGCTTCATATATAGTTGTAGACAAAGGAACTACAGGACTTACAAAAGCACAAGTACTATCTGAAAAGGAATATCATGAAGCTGAAGAAAGATATGGAAAAGGTTCTTTCAAAGCCGAAATGGGAGCAGAAGCAATAAGAAAACTTTTAGCAGAAATTGACTTAGATAAATTATCAAATAAATTAAAGAAAGAACTTGAAAAAGCAAGCGAGCAGAAGAAAGCAAAACTTGTAAAAAGATTAGATACAGTTGAATCTTTTAGACTATCAGGAAATAGACCTGAATGGATGATTATGAATGTTGTACCAGTAATACCACCAGATTTAAGACCAATGGTACAATTAGATGGTGGTAGATTTGCCACATCAGACTTAAATGATTTATACAGAAGAGTTATAAACAGAAATAACAGATTAAAAAGATTATTAGAATTAGGTGCACCAGAAATAATTGTAAGAAATGAAAAGAGAATGTTACAAGAATCTGTAGATGCTCTAATAGATAATGGAAGACGTGGAAGACCAGTAACAGGAGCTGGAAACAGACCTTTAAAATCATTATCAGATTTATTAAAAGGAAAACAAGGTAGATTTAGACAAAACCTACTTGGAAAACGTGTTGACTATTCTGGACGTTCAGTTATAGTTGTAGGACCAGAACTTAAAATTTATCAATGCGGTGTTCCAAAAGAAATGGCAGTAGAGCTATTTAAACCATTTGTTATGAAAGAACTTGTCGGACGTGGAATTGCACACAACATCAAAAACGCAAAAAGAATGGTAGAAAGATTACGTCCAGAAGTATGGGATATATTAGAGGATGTTATAAAAGACCATCCAGTAATGCTAAACCGTGCTCCTACACTACATAGACTTGGTATTCAAGCATTCGAGCCAGTTTTAGTTGAAGGTAGAGCAATAAAATTACACCCATTAGTATGTACAGCATTCAATGCTGACTTCGATGGTGACCAAATGGCTATTCACTTACCATTATCACCAGAAGCACAAGCAGAAGCAAGGTATTTAATGCTTTCTGTAAACAACCTTTTAAAACCACAAGATGGTAAACCAGTTACAGTACCTACACAAGATATGATTTTAGGTGCATATTACTTAACAATGGAAGTAGCAGGAGAGCTAGGTGAAGGTGGATACTATTCATCACCAGAAGAAGCTATAATGGCCAACTTTAATCACGATTTAGGAATGCATGCAATGATAAATGTACGTATTACTAAGGAAATTGATGGTGAGAAAAAGAGCAAAATGGTAAAAACTACTGTAGGAAGACTTATATATAACGAGGGAATACCTCAAGATTTAGGATTTGTAGATAGAAGCAATCCAGAAAATGCATTTGAACCAGAATTAAACTTCACAGTAATGAAGAAAAATCTTGGAAAAATTATTGCAAAATGCATAAATAAACATGGATTAAGCAAAACAGCTGAACTTCTAGACTATATTAAAGCAACTGGATACAAATATTCAACAACAGCTGGTATTACTGTATCTGTTGATGACGTTAAAGTGCCACCAGCTAAAAAGCAAATATTAGCAGATGCACAGGCACAAGTAGATAATGTAACAAAACAATATAGACGTGGTTTAATAACAGACGCAGAAAGATATAACTCTGTAATAAAAATATGGGAAGATGCTACAGACAAAGTTACAGACGCAATGAAAGATAACTTTGAAAAACTAAATCCAGTATATATGATGTCAGAATCAGGAGCAAGAGGTAACCTAAACCAATTAAGACAAATTGCTGGTATGCGTGGACTTATGGCATCTACAACAGGTAAAACAGTTGAAATCCCTATTACATCATCATTTAGAGAGGGACTAGACCCACTAGAATACTTTATATCTGCCCATGGTGCTAGAAAAGGTTTAGCAGATACAGCTTTAAGAACAGCTGACTCTGGATACTTAACAAGAAGACTTGTTGATGTATCACAAGATATAATTGTTAGAGAGCATGACTGTGGAACAACACATGGAATAGAATTATCAGACATAAAAGACGGAAATCAAGTAGTTGAAAAATTAGAAGAAAGATTATTAGGTAGATATCCATTAGAAGACATTTATAATCCACAAACAAATGAACTAATTGTGGATAAAGACACACTAATTACTGAAAATATTGCAGATAAAATTGTTGCAGCTGGAATTACAAGTGTTAAAGTTCGTTCTGTACTAGAATGTAGAACAAAGCACGGTGTATGTGCTAAATGTTATGGTATGGGACTAGCAACTCGTGAAGAAGTAAGTATTGGAGAATCTGTTGGTATTATAGCAGCACAATCAATTGGTGAGCCTGGTACACAACTTACAATGAGAACTATCCACTCTGGTGGTGTTGCAGGTGTTGCAGATATTACACAAGGTCTTCCTAGAGTTGAGGAGCTATTTGAAGCTCGTAAACCAAAGGGATTAGCTATAATCTCTGAAATAGATGGTAAAGTAAGTATTTCAGACGACAAAACAAGAAAAGAAGTTACAGTTACAGGTAAAGACGACGCAAAGAAATATACAATACCATTTGGATCTAAACTTCGTGTAAGAGATGGAGACGAAATTAAAGCAGGAGCTCCAATTACAGAAGGTTCTATAAATCCAAACGAAATTTTAGCAATTAATGGACCAGATGGAGTTTATTTATACTTAGTACAAGAAGTACAAAAAGTATATAGAAACCAAGGTGTTGATATAAATGACAAACACGTTGAAGTAATTGCAAGACAAATGTTAAAGAAAGTAAGAGTAGAGGATAATGGAGATACACCATTATTTGCAGGATCATTAGTAGACATCTATGAAGTAGAAGACGAAAATGAAAAGGCTATAGCAGAGGGAAAGAGACCTGCTACATACAAACGTATTCTACTTGGAATTACAAAAGCATCACTTGCAACAGAGAGTTTCTTATCAGCTGCATCATTCCAAGAAACAACAAGAGTTCTTACAGAAGCAGCAGTTAAAGGTAAGGTAGACGAATTAATCGGACTAAAAGAAAACGTTATTATTGGTAAGTTAATTCCTGCCGGAACTGGTATGGCAAAATATAAAAACATTCATATAAATACAGAAGTCACAGACATAGAAAATAAAGAGGCTTAAGAAAAAAACTTAGACAAGAAAATTATACTTTCTTGTCTAAGTTTTTTATGTTAACTAATTTGCAAAAGGGGACGGGCCCGTTTTGCAAAAGAGTTGACGTAATTCAAAAACTAGTATATATTTTTTATTTGTGGCTTCGGCCCCCAACATCGTACAAACTGTAAAAACTTCATATTCATTCAGTTTAACAGTTTGTAAACTTGCCGGTCCCCACCTTAAGCACTCCGCCACAAAGAAAAAATATATACTAGTTTTTTCTTAATCTTTCGAGTTATGTTGACCGATTTGCAAAACAGGACCGTCCCCTTTTGTAAATCTTATGTAACCTTGACAAAAACTGCGAAAAATAGTACAATATAAACTGTTTTAATGGAGGTTTTTATGAACCATAATAAAAAAATATTGCAAAAAATTGTATCAAAAACAAAAATATATTTAGCAATTATAGCAATACTTTTAATTGTTATATGTGTATATAATCCTTTTTTTATAGTTCCATCTATTATTGTGTATGGACTTTTATTAGCCTATGCATATTGGACAAATAATAAAAGGCAAGAAGAATTAACTGAGCATATCAACAATCTAACATTTAGTGTAGATAAAGTAGCTAAAATTGCACTAGTAAATTCGCCATTTCCATTGGTAATAGCAGAAACAAATGGAAACCTAATATTTAGAAACACAAAATTTAATCAAGAATTTGCAAATATTGATATAAATAATTATTTAGCTAAAATCTTAAATGATGTTAAGCTAGAAATAAAAAATAATGATAGAAAAGAAAAAATACGTGATGAGATTAAAATAGATAAAAAAACATATAAACTTTATGGAGATTATATGCCATTAAGAGATGAATATATAATTACAATATATTTTATAGACGATACCAAATTGGTAGAACTAGAAAGTTTATTTGATAATAAAGATATGTATATTGGAATCATAATGATAGACAATTATGAGGAAATTATACAAAGAATACCAGATAGTGAAAAGCCACAACTTATGGCAGAAATAGAAAAAAGGTTATATAATTGGGCATCAGAATACAATGGTTTAATATTAAAATCTGAAAGAGAGTCATTTGTATGTATATTTGAAAAACAATATATAAAAGAAATAGAGGATAAAAAATTCGATATTTTAGATGTAATAAAAGATTTGCAACCATCTGACAAAATGCAATTTACACTAAGTATAGCAATATCTAATGAAGGAAATAGCAATTTAGAAAAATATAAAACAGCTCAAGCAGCTTTGGATATTGTCCTAGGAAGAGGTGGAGATCAAGCAGTTATTCACGAAGAAGATAAATATACTTTCTTCGGTGGTAGAACCCAAGAACTAGAAAAAAGAACAAAGGTAAAAGCAAGAATTATTGCACATGCATTAGAAGGGTTAATAAACGAGTCAAGCAAAATCTTAATAATGGGACATAGTAATTCCGATATGGATTGTATAGGCGCTAGTATGGGAATATACAGATTAACAAAACATCTTAATAAATCAGCGCAAATTGTATTAAATCCTAAGGGAGAAAACTTAAAAGCCTTTCTAAGTGAATTGAGTAGTGATAAAGAATATGAAAATATTATCATAGAACCAGAAAAGGCAGTTGAAGAAATGGATGATGATACATTATTAGTAGTAGTTGATACAAACAAGAAAAACTATGTAGAATCGCCAGAAGTACTATCAAAAGCCAAGAAAATATTTGTAGTAGACCATCATAGAAGAAGCCCAGATTATATAGAAACTGCAACACTTACATTCCACGAAGTATATGCATCATCTGCTTCAGAACTTGTAACAGAACTTATAGAATATGCAAATTCAGAACCAGAATTAACAAACCTAGAAGCAGAAGCTTTGTATTCAGGTATAATGATGGACACAAAAAACTTTACCTTCAAAACAGGTGTTAGAACATTTGAAGCAGCTGCATATTTACGTAAATGTGGTGTAGATATAATAAAAGTTAAAAAATGGTTCCAAAGTGACTTAGAAACATACAACAAAATATCAAATATAATTGGAAAAGCAGAACTAGTATATGACTCTATAGCAATTTCTATATATGAGGACGAAGACAAAGATTCAAACGTAATATGTGCAAAAGCAGCCGATGAACTGCTTACAATAAGTAATATTACAGCATCTTTTGTAATAGGCAAATCAGGAGATAAAGTATGCATTAGTGGACGTTCAATAGGAGATATAAATGTTCAAGTAATTCTAGAAAAGCTTGGTGGAGGAGGCCATATTACCTTAGCCGGAGCACAAGTGGAAGGAATGGATATTTATGAGGTTAAACAGGAGTTGATTAATAGGATTAACGAGTATTTTAGTGAGCAAATCTAAAGGAGGAGGAAGCGAAAATGAAAGTTATTTTACTAGATAATATAAAGGGCGTAGGTAAGAAAGATGAAATTATAAATGCATCAGATGGTTATGCAAGAAATTATCTTTTACCTAAAAAATTAGCTGTTGAGGCAAATGCAGAGAATATGTCAAAATTAAACAATAAAAAAGAATCAGCAATTTATAAAAAAGATCAAGAAAAACAAAATGCAGAGGAACTTGCTAAAAAGTTAAAAGGAATTATGCTTAAAATAAAGGTTAAGGCAGGGGAAAATGGCAAGATTTTTGGAGGAGTAACTTCCAAAGAAATTTCTGAAAATTTAAAAAACCAATATAACTTTGCTGTAGATAAAAAGAAAATTGAGTTAAAAGATACTATAAAGACTTTAGGAAGTTTTAATGTATCAATTAAACTATTTGAAGGAATAACTGCAAATTTAAGAATAGAGGTTATTAGTGAATAAGTATAATTGAGTTTACTAGATAAAGATTTTTTGAAATGATATAAAACAATTCCTAGGTAATATATATTACCTAGGCTTTAAGAGACTAACAATAAAAGAGTAATTGAAAAAAATGTAGATTTATATCATTACAAGTACAATAAAAAATAGGGGTGAAAGAAATGGAACTAGGAAAAGTACCACCAAATGATACAGAAGCAGAACAAGCTGTAATAGGTAGTATGCTTACAGATAAAGATGCTGTTTCTTCTGCAGTAGAGGTGCTAAAAGAAACAGATTTTTACAGGGAGGACAATAGAATTATATACACTGCCATACTTAACCTATATAATAGAAGTGAGCCAATAGATATTATCACACTTAAATCAGAATTGTCTTCTATGGGAAAATTAGAGGCAGTTGGTGGACTAGAATACATAGCTGAATTACCAGACAAGGTACCAACCACTTCTAATGTTGAGCAATACATAAAAATCGTAGAAGAAAAATCAATATTAAGAAACTTAATAAAAACAGCAAACGATATAATTACTTTAGGATATGACCCTACTCAAGAAGTTGAAGCAATAATAGATACCTCGGAAAAAAAGATTTTCGAAGTAATGCAAAAGAAAAATCAAAAAGGATATAGTTCAATTAAGGATATCTTGGTAGACACTTTCACAGAACTAGAACAATTATATAACAGAAAACAACACGTAACAGGTGTACCAACAGGTTTTGCAGATTTAGACTATAAAACAGCAGGACTTCATAAATCTGATTTGATATTGGTAGCTGCAAGACCTGCTATGGGAAAATCTGCTTTTGCATTAAATATAGCTACAAATGCAGCAGTAAGAGCAAATGTACCAGTTGCAATTTTTAGTTTGGAGATGTCTAAAGAGCAAATGGTAAACAGAATTCTTTGCTCAGAGGCAATGGTAGATAGCAATAAGGTACGTACAGGAACGCTAGAAGATGAGGATTGGGCAAAGCTTGCAGAGGCTTCTGGAGCACTTTCAGAATCACAAATTTTTATTGATGATACACCAGGAATTTCAATAATGGAAATACGTGCAAAATGTAGGAAAATGAAGCTTGAAAAAAATATAGGCTTAGTAGTAATTGACTACTTACAATTAGTACAAGGCAGTGGTAAAAGAGGTTCTAGCCGTGAACAAGAAATTGCAGAAATAAGCCGTTCTTTAAAAATTTTAGCAAAGGAAATAGAAGTGCCAGTAATAGCACTATCACAGCTATCCAGAGCACCAGAGCAAAGACCAGACCATAGACCAATGCTTTCCGACCTTCGTGAATCTGGTTCAATAGAGCAAGATGCAGATATAGTTATGTTTCTATATAGAGATGATTATTATAACGAAGATAGTGAGAAAAAGAATATAGCAGAAGTAATACTTGCTAAACATAGAGCAGGCTCTACAGGAACTGTAGAACTATTATGGCTTGGAAACTATACCAAATTTGCTAATATTGATAAATATAGAGAATAAAAAACAACTATGAGTAGCAAGTATTGATAAAAAACTAACATTTGATTTATGTTAATAAAATGAATAACCCAGAGCATAGTTATGACTCTGGGTTATTTGTGGAGGTCTACCTCCTTGAGACTTTTCAAGATCCTTAAGACTTTCCAAGACCATTGGCACTAGGCTAAAAGTCCTGAAAGCGAGGAGCGTGGATTATTTGACGCCTTCATCCACATCAGAGAAGAAATCTTTCTTCTCGTAGTAGTCCATAGTAGTACGGATGAACCGTCCCCAGTCCCATCCGTATTCGCCAGCAAGAAGCCTAGCGGGGCACTCCTTCCCAGACCAGTACTTATGAGGTACCACTCTGGAAATGTGGATGCCATACATCTTCATCAGGGTTGCAGTCAGCTTAGCTTGATTGCGAATGGCCTTGTCGAAGTTGGTTTCGACGTTGACCAAATGCTCGACGCCAATCGAACTGTTTCCCTCAGTAGAACCACTGTGAGCAGTACGAACCCAAGTCGGCAACAATTGCCAAACTTGGTTGTCACCACACAGAAAGTGGTATGCAACTCGAGGATCACCTTTAGGGTGTTCCAAGAGCTCGATGTAGTGCTTGGCGTCCTTATATGCCGGTTGCTTTTCGAGACCAATCGAGGTCTCGTGGATAGTAATAAACCTAGGAATGTTGCGTCCATCCTCCCGAGGTATTACCAAGGGAAGTCGGCATTCGTTCCGAGTGATAATGTGCTTCGTGATGTTCATAGTAACCTCCAGTTTTGGGGTGTGTAAACGGTAAGCTAAAAGCTTATAAATATATTATACCAAAATTGAACAAATTATGTCAAATTATTGAATTCTATAATAAATTATGGTAATATAAACAAATAGATATATTATTAAACTATTCATAGTAGTAAAAACAAATAGATGTAATATAAACAAAAACTGGTAAAGGCAGTCTTGATAAAAATTTAAGAAAAATAGCAAATATAATATTTGGTTTTGTATTCTCTAAGAATCAAATATTATAACTAATTAAAAACGTACATAAATAGAGAGGAATGGAATTCTTTAATGATAGAAAAGGAAGTGCTTAGCACAATAAAAAAATACAATATGATAAAAGAGGGAGATAAAGTAGTAATAGGAGTATCTGGTGGACCAGACTCTATTACTTTATTAAATGTGCTTAACAAATTTAAAGAAAAATTGAATATAAAAATTTATGTGGCACATATTAACCATAGTATAAGAAAAGAAGCAGATGAAGAAACAGAGTATGTAAGAGAATTTTGTAAAAAAATAGGTGTTGAATTCTTTTTCAAAAAAATAGACGTCGAGCAAGAGGCAAAAAAATTAAAAATAGGAACAGAAGAAGCTGGAAGAAATATAAGGTATGCTTTTTTTGAAGAAGTAGCGAAAAAAGTAGGGGCAAACAAAATAGCTACAGCACATAATAGCAACGATAATGCAGAAACAGTACTTATGAATATCATCAGAGGAACTTCTATATCTGGGCTAAAAGGAATAGAAAAAATGCGAGATAATAAATTTATTAGACCACTAATCGAAATTACTAGAGACAAAATAGAAGAATACTGCAAAATAGAAAATCTAAATCCTAGATATGATAAATCGAATAAGGAAAATGTATATACCAGAAACAAAGTAAGAAATTTACTAATTCCATATATACAAAAAGAATTTAATCCTAATATAATAGAGGGAATAAATAGACTATCTAACATAGCAACAGAAGAAGAAAGATTTTTAAATAGCCTTGTAGAAGAGGAATATAAAAGAATTTTAATTAAAGAAAGGCGAGAAAGTAATAAGAAAAAGGGAAAAGACTTTTTATTAGAAACAGAAAATAAATCGGTAGAAGAAACAGTTCAAAATAATAATGAAGAAAAAAGAAATATGTATGAAGGAAAAGAAGAAATTAACAACGAAGAAATTAAAGCAATTTTAAATTTAAAAGAATTTAATAAATTAGATAATGTAATAAAATCAAGACTAATATTATATACTATATCAAACCTTTATGACACAGCAGTAGGAATAGAAAAAATACATATAGATGACATAATAAAACTTTGTAATAATAATATAGGTAATAAATATTTGACACCACGTAAGGAAATAAAAATATATGTTAAAAAAGGAAAAATTTTTTTCTTGTCCAACTCGAGTTTCCGTAGACAATAATAAAATGGCATAAAAAAATTACAAAAAAGCCTTGAAATAAGTAAAGTTATATGGTATATTTCAAAGGTGATAGGAAAGAGACTAAGGTTTTGAAAGGCAAAGTCGTCTAAAAAAACGGCAGATGTGTAAAAAAGAGTCTGTCCAAAAGTCCGACAAGTATGTTGGAAAAGAGCCTGTCCCCAAACCCGACAAGTATGTCGGAAAAGAGCCTGTCCCTAAACCCGACAAAAGGAGGAAGTTTAAATTTGAAAAGTGGAATAAAAACATTAGCTATGTGGCTAATAATAGGCATAATATTTGTAGTGCTACTAACATCTATAGTAGATAGCGATAACAATAAGCTTGCATATTCTGAGCTAATAGAGAGTATAGAAGCAGGAGAAGTTTCAGAAATAGAAATTTCTGCAGATGGTATGACTGCAGAGGTAAAATTAAAAAATGAAAACTTTGTAAAACAAGTAAATATACCAAGTATTGATAATTTGATGGATAATCTACAAGAGAGTATGTCTGCAGGAAGTGTAACTGTAACAGAAAAGTCTGAATCTATTTGGGTATTTATATTAAGTCTTTTAACACCATTCGGAATACTTATAATTTTCCTAATTTTCTGGGCTATATTTATGAGTGGTGGTCAAGGAAACAACAGTGGAAGCAAGACAATGTCTTTTGGAAAAAGTAGAGCTAGAATGATGAACCCAACAGACAAAAATAAAGTTACATTTGACGACGTTGCAGGTGTTGACGAAGAGAAAGAAGAGTTAGAAGAAATAGTAGAATTTTTAAAAAATCCAAAGAAATTTACAGATATGGGAGCAAGAATACCAAAAGGAGTATTACTTGTTGGTCAACCAGGTACTGGTAAAACACTTTTAGCAAAGGCAGTTGCTGGAGAAGCAGGAGTTCCATTCTTTATTATAAGTGGTTCTGACTTTGTTGAAATGTTTGTTGGTGTTGGTGCATCACGTGTAAGAGACTTATTTGATGAAGCTAAGAAAAAAGCACCTTGTATTGTATTTATAGATGAGATTGATGCAGTAGGACGTCAAAGAGGAGCAGGTCTTGGTGGAGGACATGATGAGAGAGAACAAACATTAAACCAATTACTTGTTGAAATGGATGGTTTCTCAGCAAATGAAGGTGTTATAGTATTAGCTGCAACAAACAGACCAGATGTACTAGATAAAGCCTTATTAAGACCAGGTAGATTTGACAGACAAATAGTAGTAAGTTCACCAGATGTTAAGGCAAGAGAGCAAATACTAGAAGTTCATAGCAGAAAGAAAAAGTTAGCAATAGATGTAGATTTAAAAACAATAGCTAAAAATACTTCAGGATTTTCAGGAGCTGACCTTGAAAATGTATTAAATGAAGCTGCACTTTTAGCTGCTAGAAGAAATTTAAGAGAAATTGGTATGCAAGAAATAGAAGATGCTATGGTTAAAGTAACAATGGGACCAGAAAAGAGAACTAGAGTAAGAAGCGACAAAGAGCAAAAATTAGTTGCTTATCACGAAGCTGGTCACGCTGTTGTAAGTAGATTCTTACCAACTCAAGATCCAGTACATCAAATATCAATAGTACCAAGAGGTATGGCTGGTGGATATACAATGTATAGACCAACAGAAGATAAATCATTTATGTCTAGAACAGAAATGGTAGAAAATATAGTATCACTTCTAGGTGGTAGGGTTGCAGAAAAACTTATACTTGATGATATTTCTACCGGTGCAAGCAATGATATAGAAAGAGCAACTAAAATAGCAAGAGCTATGGTTACTAAATATGGTATGAGCGATAGAGTAGGAACTATTACTCTAGGACAAAACCAAGAAGAAGTATTTTTAGGAAGAGATTTTGCTCAAGCTAAGGAATATTCAGAAGAAACCGCCAACTTAATAGATGAAGAAGTTAAAGGGATAATAGATGCAGCATATAAAAAAGCAGAGTCAATTTTAAGAGAACATATAGACAAACTTCATAGGGTTGCAGGAGTTCTTTTAGAAAAAGAAAAAATCGATGGAGAAGAATTTGACCAGATTTTTAATAGTTAATTAATTGCAAAAAATAGATTTCTTAAAAAAGAAGTCTATTTTTTTGTTGTAATTTGATAACTTTATACTTTACAATTATTGAATTCTAGTTATAGGTTAGAGTAAACTTCTAAAAAAAGTATTTCAAATATGTCGGTCCAGCTACTTTTTCATAGAAATTCTAAATAAATTTTATGGCACCCTTCCATCAGAGATGAACTCTTTCCATAAAATTTATTAAGAATTTCTAATTCAAAGTACTCTCCATTCCATATTTTCATACTTTTTTAGAA
>CALXWT010000024.1 GCA_944392445.1 uncultured Clostridia bacterium | reverse complement strand
GTTATACTTAATAAAGGTGTATTAGAGGAAATTGACAAGAGTAATTTAAATAATGAGCAGTTTAAGAATAAGATTATAGAAGCATTAACGGAGGAAGGTTGAAAAATAATTAAGAAAGGAACGTACCAAAAATGATTAAAACATTTATAACTTCTTTTAAACTAAAAAACACCTATAGAACTAATAGCATTATCTATTCCATAAAGCAGTTTCCAATTGTCAAAAAAATATTGCCAGATAGTTTATACAAAAATAGTGGTTTAAAAATATTTGCAAATATTATAAGCATTTTGAGCGAAATTATAGGTATTTTTATTGGAAAAATTATATATATTTTAACAATGATATTTATGGCATTATCTTGGTATCACACAAACCAAGCAGACACGTTTATTCATATATTTACATTTCTAACTCTCGCAGGCGGAGTACTAAATACATATATGCTTAATCCTACAAAAGATAAGTATTATGCAATTATACTTATGAATATGAATGCAAGAGAGTATGGACTATCTAATTACTATTATCAGCTAATAAAGTTAGTTGTTGGATTTTTACCATTTACCATACTTTTTGGAATGATAGCAGGTGTGCCATTATGGATTCAAATAGCATTACCATTTTTTGTACTAGCAGTTAAGTTAATTGTAATGAATTATTCTATATACGATTTTAAGAAGACAAATAAGGCATCTAATGAGAATTTACCAACTAAATTTGTTTGGGGATTTGTAGCAGTATGTTTACTTTTATCGTATGGCTTGCCAGCAATAAATATCACTATAAATGTTACAGTATTTTTAGTAGCATTTATTATTTCACTAATATTAGGAATATATAGTTTAATAAAAATACATACCTTTAAAGATTACAGAAAAATGTATAAACAAATATTAACTGCATCAAATGTATATATAGCTGAAAATAATGCTGGAACACAGGCAATGAAAGATATCAGCCTAAAGCAAATAGAACTAGATAAAAATTATACAAGCAATAAATCTGGCTTTGCCTACTTCCACGATTTATTTGTAAAAAGACATAGTAAAATACTAACTAAAGCAGTTAAAAAACAATCTGTTATTATATTAGTTATCTTTATTGCAATGATTATTGGTATTGAAGTAAATGAAGAATTAAAGAATAGGACTAATGAAATACTAATGAAGTATCTACCATATTTTGTGTTTATTATGTATTGCATCAATAGAAGCTCATCTGTTACACAAGCAATGTTTATGAACTGCGACCACAGTATGCTAACCTATAGAATTTATAGGACGCCAAAAGTAATACTTGGAATATTTAAAGAAAGACTTAAAACTTTAATAACAATAAACCTAATGCCAGCTACACTAATAGGTTTAGGCTTAGCAGTATTGCTAAACCTTTCTGGTGGCACAGATAACCCACTAAACTATATGGTGCTATTTGTGTCAATTATAGCAATGAGTATATTCTTTTCTGTTCATTATTTGGTGATGTACTATTTATTGCAACCATATAATGTGAATACAGAAATGAGAAGTAGTACCTATAAAACTGTACAGGGTATAACATATCTTGTATGCTGGTTTATGATACAAATTCAGTTACCAACCCTTTATTTTGGAATAGCTACCATCGCTTTTTGTGTGACATATTCGCTTATTTCATTATATTTAGCATACAAATATGCTCCTAAGACATTTAAGCTAAGGGTGTAACAAAGAAATAAGTGGGAAAGGAACAAAAGTTATGCTAGAGTTATTAGAAAAATTCAAAAAAGGTAGAATTATACTAATTGGAAAAAATAAAGCTATTATAACATCAGATTTAATGAAATTTAAAGAATTTTATGCTATTTATGCAGATATAATTGAAAATATAGATTTTAATATGGGATGTGGTACTTATAAAATAAATGACAAATTAGCTTTAATTATAAGAGACAAAGAACGATTATTAGACATTCGGATTAACGGCAGAAGAAAGAAAAGCTATATATTGTCATGAATTAGGACATTGTTTTAGTCCTAATCAGCAAGAAAATAGTGCTACTGGAAGAAAAATTAGTGAAGAAGTAGATAGCGACACATTTGCAGTTAAATATTGTGATATTTCTCCTCATATTTTAGCAAGAGCATTAGCTAAAAGTTTTGAATATGAAATGAAAGATATAGGAAGAAAGATGTAACGCAAGAGAGGGTAGATAGATATATAGAAGAAATGAAAGCACGAAAAAGAAATATCGAAAAACTAATACGTGAAATTGAAGAGCAAGAAAGATAGTTAATGACAACTAAATTTAAATTATTAGAAACTCAAAATAGGGATTAGACAAACTAATCTCTATTTTTTTGCGAAAACCTTGTAACTTTTCTCTAAAAAATGTTACTATGTAGATGAAAGTTAACTACCCAAAAGGAGATTTAGATCTAAATTGAAAAAGGAAATGTTAAAGGATTACTTGTTAAAGGATTACTTAGAAAATGGAAAACTAAATATAGACAAAATGCTTGATGACTTTTATGGCTATGTATATATTATTGTAAAAAACGGAGTAAGTAGCCATATTACAGATGAAGATATAGAAGAAATAATATCTGATGTGTTTGTTGCTATTTGGAAAAATAGTGAGAGCTTATCAGCTACAACAGATTTAAAGGCATACTTAGCAGGGACTGCTAAAAATAGGATAAAAAATAAATATAGAAAAACAGAAGCAAATGTATCTATATCTGAGTACGAAGAAAAAATAATAGAAAATAGCAATCTTGAAAAATTAGCAGAAGAAAATGAGCAAAACTTAATAATAAAAAACACACTAAAAACTTTAAAAACAGAGGAATATGAAATATTTATTATGTTTTACTGCGAGGCTAAAACAATAAAAGAAATTGCAGAAAAATTAAAATTTTCTACTAGCAAAGTGAAGGTCATTCTTCACAGAGTTAGAAAGAAAATAAAAAGAAATTTAGAAGATGGAGGTTATGGCTATGAAAGATAATGAGCTAAAAGAAAAAATTAGGAAAAACATAAAAGAAGAAATAGCTATATCAAACATCAGAAAGGAGTTTGGTATGCAAACAAATAAGAATAAAAAAGTAATATATGTACTTTCATCTATATGTGCAGTATTTATATTAGGAATTGGAATATTTGTTGGAGTAAACAAAAATCTATTACCAGGAAATACAGTTGACATTGGGAAAACCGATGCTAACGATGGAGTCGAATTAAATATAAATAAGATAAAAGATATGTCTATGACAAGTTTAGATGCAGACGTAAAAACTATTGAACTAGAAAACTTACCAGAAGAATTTACGTTTATAGAAAATTTACAAATACCGGAAGAATATAATTTTGAAAACGGTTATACTGTTTATACTAGAGAAAACACAGACACAGCAGAGTACAATGTACTGCACGACTATATATTGAATTATAGAAAAGATGATTTGAATGATATAAAAATAGCATTTTCGGGAATAGAAGCA
The DNA here is from genome assembly GCA_944392445.1 of uncultured Clostridia bacterium. Taxonomy (GTDB): domain Bacteria; phylum Bacillota; class Clostridia; order TANB77; family CAG-508; genus CALXVA01. Next base: position 22,456 of record CALXWT010000024.1, on the reverse strand, counting down.
CCTATAAGAGATTATTTTATTGGAGATGGAGACAAGGTTTCTAAAATTGGAGAGGTAGAACTTGTAATAAGTCAGTGGAAGGAAATGTATATTGTAACTTTTGAATACAAAGATATCTACTTTGATATTGAAACTACTGGCGTAACACGAAATGAGTTGGTAAGTTTGTTACAGTCTATTATAGATGGAATAGGTGGGTAGCTTAAAATCACAATAAAATGGGAGCATAAAGTTGCTCTCATTTTGTTTTTTTGCTAATATTAGATTATTAAAAGTTGTAAAATAAAATTTGGGTAGAAAAAATAAAAATTATAAAAAGTTGTAACAAAATAGCAATAATGGACACTAAATATTTGAAAGGAGGAAAAGTTATGCAGAATATGGATGAAATATATAGCAAATATGGAGACATAGTTTATAAATATGTATTCTGCTTAACAGGAAACGAAGATATAACCGAAGAAATTGTCCAAGAGACCTTTGTAGTAGCTATTAAAGACATAAAAAAGTTTAGAGGAGAGTGTAAAATATCAAGTTGGCTATGCCAGATTAGCAAGTATATATGGTATAAAAAACTAAAGAAAGAGAAGCAAAACAAAGAAATACCACTAGATACTCTGCAAGATTCATTAGTTATGGAAGAGTCAATAGAAGAGAATCTTTGCAACAAAGCAAATAAAATACATCTATTTAAAAAGCTACAAAATCTTGATGAGGATACTAGAAATGTGATGTATTTAAGAATATTTGGTAATTTTGAATATAGTGAAATAGCAGAAATTATGAATAAAACATCAAATTGGGCACGAGTTGTATTTTTTCGTGGTAAGCAAAAATTAAAGGAGGAATTAGATAAATGAAAAACGAATGCGATATTGTTAAAGATTTGCTATTTAGTTACAATGATGGGGTTTTGAGCGAAGCTTCTAAAAATTTTGTTGAAAAGCATTTAAAAACATGTGAAAGTTGTAATAATGTGTTAAAAGAAATAAGGCAAGAAAGTGGAGAAATAGAGCAGAAAAAAGAGATTGATGCTTTTAAGGGTGTTAGAAAGAAAATAAGTAAACGAAATGTAATAATTTCTGTTAGCGTAATAATTATATTAATTATAATCATATTCAATGTGCTAGTCTTTGTGAATTATAATAAAATGATTACTACAATGCAAATAATTTTGCAAAAAGATATAACAGAGGAACAACTAGAAGATATAGAAAATGTAATTAGAGAAAATGCAAGTGAGGTTGAAATTAAATATCTTTCAAGAGATGAACAGCTAAACATGATGCAAAACTGGTTAGAAGAAGATGCTAATATTTTAGAACCCTATAGAGGAAGTGAAGATAATTCTCCTTTTAGAACAATCCTTATAGTAAATGTAAAAGATAATGAAGATATACAAAAAATAATGGAAGCAGTAAAAGATATGCCAGGTACATATAAAACATTTGACAATATAGAGCAAAATCCTTATTTATTATTCTTAAGTCAAATACTTTATAGATAGCATAAGAATCACATAAATAAATTATTAAGATAATTATTTTTTATATAGAATAATTATCTTTTTTGTGTTATAGTTATGGTAGAAAAAATAGTAAAAGGGGTTGCAAAAAATGGATAATGAAAATCAAAAAGAATTTAGTTCAAACTACACATTAGATTACAAAACATATAAAGAATTTTCTACTGGATATATAGCTACAAGAAAATCAAGTATAATAACATTATTTGTAGTTTTAGTTTTGCTAATTTTATGCATCATTTATAGAGATTATCAAATAGTAATTACATTTGGAGTATTATTTGGCATTTTTGCGTTATTAATTAAAGTAACAGGGCGAAACAAAATACAATATAAGAGATACAAAAGTTTAAATAACAATGAAGATGTAGAAACAAATATTAAAATTGGTAAAGATAAAATCGTATCTACATCTAAAAAAGGAGATGTTACAACTTACGAATTTAGTCAAATAACAAATATTGTAGAAACCAAGAACTTAATTATTCTAAAGCTAAAGTACAATATGGGAATTATTCTAAATAAAAATAACATAGAAGGTGGAACAAAAGAAGACCTGATAAATTATTTGTATTTTGTATGCAATAATCTAAAAAAGAAAAAAGTAACAAATACTAAAGGGTGGTTAATATTAAGAAGAATAATGTTTGGTCTACTTGTTATAACAGTTATATTATCTGTAGTATTAAGTATATTAAAACAAAATCAAATGAATAATTATGTAGAATTGTTAGAGCAAAACGGATATGAAATTGAAATGCAGGAAAGTGTATACAATGGTAAAAATACAAAGCAAGCAACAATTTCTAAAAATTATGGGCATACTTGGTGTTATTTATATGAATTTGGGACTGATAATGATGCAAAAAGGAATATGGAGTACTGGGCAAATCAAGAGACAGATAACAATATAAAGCCAGAATATATTGTTAATAGTAGTAGAAATTATCAAAAATATGTGATAGATGAAGGGCAATATGTTATCTTAATTAGAAGAGACAATTATGTTTTCTATGGCATTGGTCATACACAATATAAAGAAGAATTAGATGAAATAGTAAACATTATAGAGGAAGAGATGAAATAAGGGAGATTTTAAATGTTAATTATTAGACAAGAAAATAAAAATGATTATGAAGAAGTATATAATGTGATTAAAACTGCTTTTGAAACAGCAGAGCATAGTGATGGGAATGAGCAGGATTTAGTAGTTGCATTAAGAAAAAGCGACAATTTTATTCCAGAATTATCGTTAGTAGCAGTTATGGATAATAAAATTGTAGGATATATTCTATTTACTAAAATAAAGATAGGCAAGCAAGAAGAACTTGCTTTAGCACCTCTTGGGGTATTACCAGAGTATCAAAAACAAGGAATAGGAAGAACTCTTATACAAGAGGGGAATAAAAAAGCGAAAGAGCTAGGGTATCACTATTCTGTGGTTTTAGGTAGCGACAAATATTATCCGAAATTTGGATATGTTTCTGCAAAAGAATATGGAATAGTAGCACCTTTTGATGTACCAGACGAAAACTTTATGGCAATTAAATTGAATGATACAGATATAGAAATAAAAGGCATTGTTCAGTATGCGAAAGAATTTATAATATTATAAATGATGAAGAAAAATACAAAATATTAAAAGCACAACTAGGAAGATTATTTTGTACTAAAAAGTCAAAATAATCTTCCGTTTTCTATTGACAGAAGTTCATTTGTATTATATAATACAAACAATAGTTTGCAAGGAAAAAGAGAAATAGTTAAGACGCAAAAATAGATGTAGTAAGAACTAAATTATAGAAAAAGGATGTGTTCTTATGGATGAAAAAAAGAATGAAATTATTTTGTTTGAAAACCAAGGAGTAAAATTAGAAGTAAACTTAAAGGATGAAACGGTTTGGCTTACTTTAGATCAAATGGCAGAATTGTTTAAAAGAGATAAGTCTGTTATATCAAGACATATTAGCAATATTTTTAAAGAAGAAGAGTTGGATAAAAATTCAACTGTTGCAAATTTTGCAACAGTTCAAAATGAAAGTGGTAGAACGGTTACAAGGAATATTGACTATTATAATTTAGACATAATTATTTCCGTTGGGTATAGAGTAAAGTCAAAAGAAGGTACTAAATTTAGACAGTGGGCAACAAAAGTTCTAAAAGATTACATGCTAAAAGGTTATGCTATAAACCAAAAAAGATTAGAATATCTGGAGAAAACAGTAAAACTAATCGATATAGCCAATAGAATGGACGAGCGTTTAGAAAATAATGATGCAAAAGAAATTTTAAAGGTAATTGGAGAATACTCAAAAGCATTAGACTTATTAGATGATTATGACCATAAAACATTAAAGAAAATTAGTGGAAAAGTTGATGAGAGAAAAATACAATATAATGATTGTGTAGATATCATAAATAAACTTAGATTTAATCAGGAAAGTTCATTATTTGCAGTAGAAAGAGATAGAGGCCTAGAATCGATTATAGGCAATATTTATCAAAGTTTTGATGGACAAGATATTTATAAAAGCATTGAAGAAAAGGCTGCAAATTTCCTATACTTAATTGTAAAAAATCACGTCTTCGCTGATGGAAATAAAAGAATTGCTGCTACATTATTTATATACTTTCTAAACTTTTATGGGATTTTATACATAGATGGAAAACAAACTATAGACAATAATACCTTAGCTGCATTAACTTTATTAATAGCTGAATCTAATCCAAAAGAAAAGGAAATAATTATAGAATTAGTAATGAACTTTTTGAACAATGACTAAATGATAAAAAAATTTCCTTATCTATTGACTTAAAGTACACTCTAAGTGATATATTATAAAATATGAAAAAGGAGGCAAATCCAAATGTTTCTTATGCATCTTGGGCTATTAAATTTGCAGCAAATTTAGACGGTGTTATTACCGTATTATCTGGTATGAGTAATACTGAGCAAATGCAAGATAATTTGTCATATATGAAAGATTTTACAAAATTATCAGAAGAAGAGAAAAAAGTATTAGATAAAGCACAAGAAGAATTGAAAAAGATTCCGTTAATTCCTTGCACTACTTGCAATTATTGTGCAAAAGTATGTCCTATGAATATTGGTATATCTGGTTCATTTACAGCAATGAATATGCTAACACTATATGGTGATATGGCAGGAGCTAAACATCAAGAAAGTTGGCTAGTTGGAGGCCACGGAAAGAAACACGCAGAAGAATGCATTAAATGTGGTAGATGCGAAGAAGTATGTCCACAACATATTAAAATTAGAGATGAACTTGTAAAGGTAGCCGAAACATTAGGAAGCAACTAAGAGAAGCCAGAAAATCAAAGTGTGGCAGATAGTGAATATAAAATAATTAATAAAAGGAAGTAATTATATTGCTAATTACTTCCTTTTATGTTAGCATATAGGTGAACTAATGAAATTTGAAAAGGGGAAATTTTATGAAGAAAAGTACAAAGATTATAATTTTTATAGTAATACTACTAATTATTATAGTACCAGTCGTATTATTTGTATTACCACAGTATGAACAATATACTTTTACAATTACAGAAATAGATGGAGACAGAATTACAGCTGTGGAGCAGGCAGAAGGACATTATAGTTTCTATGAGGGAGCAATTAAAATTAAAGATGTTAACGCAAAGGAAATTAACGTTTCAGATTTAGAAATAGGTGACATTATATATGTACAAAATATTGAAAATTCGTTACTTTTAGAAGACTACATAGACTATGCTTGTTTAGTCACAGATGTAAACAATAAAAATATTGAAGTAGTATTACCAGAAACTTATTATTATTTTTTTAATGCCGAAGGAGCAAATGTAAAGGATATTAACGGACATAAGATTAACGTTGCTGATTTGAAAGTAGGAGATACTATTAAAGTATTAGAAAAAAGAGATATTATACAAAATGCAGTTGCATATAGCTTTGAAGGACATCAAGCAGAATACCTTGATACAATAAAAAATATAAAAGTTGTTAGTCAAGATGTAAATGATTTAGTAGCGTATGCCACTAGAAATACAGTTGCTAAGAAGATAGCAGTAGTTGTAAAAGTTAATGAAGATAGTTTAGATGTTATGGGAATTGAAGATAGTAATGATTTGCTTACTGTAAATTTTGCCGAAGAGGGAAATATCGGCTTTAAGCAAGGTCAAGAGATACTGATTCATTTTAACGGAAATATTGAAGACGGAAAAATTGTGAATACAGGAAAGATAGAAATTATAAAGGAAAAAAGTGATATAGAAATACCAGAAAGTGCTATTAGAGAATTTTATAGTTTTATAGATAATGTAGAAATTTCTATAAATAGTATCACAGAAACAGGAATTGATTTCACAATAAGGGATACTAATGAAATTCCTTATAATTTTTCTAATAATTATACTATTTCAAGAAAAATAGTAAAAGAGATACCACCTGTAGAAGATACATGGATGACGCAAAGTACTATATCTACAGAAGGAGTTGAGATATCTTGGAAAGAAGTGCAAAAGATTTCAAATATTTCTTGTGATAGTACGGGTACTTTTGAGGAAATAGATGAAGATACAATAAGAAAAATTTACGATTGGAGTAATTTAGTTGGAGAACTTGAAAGTGGAGAATATGAAATTATCTTTTCAGAAGGAGAACTAGACGAAAGAATAGATATTTTATTTGAAATAGATGAAAACGGAAAAGGCACTTGCACAGATATGCGTATAATTAAGTAGACCTAGAGCATTAAAACTAAAAAAAGTATAACACCATACAAGTTCGAAAAAGTAATATTAACAATTGGTTTTTTTGAATTTATATGGTTTGGAGCTAATATTAAGGAAGTAATTATATTGCTAATTACTTTCTTTTATCATACAATAAAATTATCGAAAAACAATAAAAAAATATTGACAATCAAAAACAAAAGATATATACTATTGCTCGATGAAGAAAAGATTGGAGGAAAAATAAATGAAAATTTTAGGAGAGAAAAGTCTATCGTCAAAAGTAGAAAATGGATTAAAAATCTTATTTTTAGTAATTATATTACTAGATGTAACTACACTTGGAGTTGCAGGTATTGCAATATTTTCAGAATTTAATAGCTTTTCTGTTAGAGAAAACTATTTAACAAGAATTGTTCTAGAAGCAATAATTAGCGTAGTGTTTCTTTTAACAGGAATTGTTGCATTATTTATTATTCATCAATTTATTAAAATATTTAAAAATTTAAAAGAAAACAAGCTATTTGAAAAGGAAAATGCAAAAGCCTTAAACAAAATTTGTACTATGTCGATAGTTATAGGGAGTTTATACTTAATTTGCCTAGTAGGAGTTAGTATCCTTTTAGAATATTTTAATACAATAGACTTTTTAAGTAGTCTCTTAATAAAAGTACTAATTCTAGTATTCGCAGTCGCATTTTTAATATTCGGAATTGGAATTAAAATTCTAAACTATATATACATAAAAGCGATTGAATATAAAGAAGAAAACGATTTTACAATTTAATATAGTAAGTAATGAGGAAGAAGCTTGTTTTGTTATAAATTTACAAGAAAACATCAAATTATGTAAACACTTTTGCAAAATAGGCCGTCCCCAATTGTAAAAAATAGGAGAGAAAGGATGAAAAAACAGTGCCAATTATAGTTAATGTAGATGTAATGCTAGCTAAGAGAAAAATGTCTTCTGGTGAGCTTGCAGAAAAAGTTGGAATAACGCCTGCTAATCTTTCAATATTAAAAACAAATAAAGCAAAAGCAATAAGATTTTCTACATTAGAAAAGATATGCGAGGTTTTAGATTGCAAGCCAGGAGACATATTAGATTATGTAAAGTAACTCAGAAAAAGGGGACAGTCCCCAATTTCTAAAAAGGAAGGAACGTAATATTATGGAAATTATAAGTAGTACTATACTTGCCATAATACAATCAATTTTGTTTTATGGTAAAGAGATAGGAATTTCAATGTTAATATTTTCTATTATAGGAAATGGGTTAATAAGCTACATCCTTATTAGAAAAAACAAAATAAAGAATAAAAAAGGATTTTTCTTAATAATACCAATAATATTATTAAGTAGCACATATTTTATCTTTGCAAATACAACATTTTATATAGCTAATATTTTTATAATAATAATATTAAACCTAACGATGTATGCAATAGCAATAACACCAAAAAACTATTTGAGAGGTTATATAGTCAATTCATTTGAATTGCTAAAAAATACAATTACGGGTTGCAAAGAGGGAATAGATTACACAAAAGAAAAATCAAAAGAAAATATAAAAATCAAGAATACAATAGAAAAAGAAAATGTTAAAAAAATAGCTATTTCGCTATTGATAGTGTTTGCAGTTGTAGGTGTTGTTATAGGTCTACTTATTTCTGCAGATAGCATATTTGCAAATATATTTGAAAACATTGCAAACGTATTTAAGAATATAAATATAAGTAGTACATTAAGATTTGTAATAAGACTTGTACTAATAGTAGTTGCATATATTTTAATTTTAAGTTTTATTCTAAAACTAAACAAAGAATATAACTACCAAGCAAAGGAATTAAAAACTAACAACAATAAATATGCTTTTACAATAAAACTACTTTTAATAGCACTAAATGTAGTATACTTAGTATTCTGTTTTATTCAAATAGAATCACTATTTGCAAAAATAAATATTGATACAGATTTTAATTATGCAAGCTATGCAAGAACAGGATTTTTCCAACTTATGTTTGTTTCATTTATAAATTTTGCAGTTATACTATTATCTAACAAATTTAACGAAAACAAAGAGAAAAGCATAAAAATATTAAATCTATTCTTAGTAGTATTTACAATAATTATAGCATTATCATCAATGTATAGAATGTATATGTATCAAACAGAATTTGGGTTAACATACCTAAGAATGTTTGTATACATTATACTAATTACTGAAATATTAACTTTTGTACCAATAACAATATATATTTTTTACGAGAAATTCGACTTTATGAAATGTAGCTTTGTTATATGGATATGCATTTATTGTGCAATTAACTTTATAAATATAGAAAGAATAATAGTAGATACAAATGTAAACAGAACTTCTAGCACAAGAGGTATAGATTATGAATACATTTGTAGCATCGCAAGTGAAGACAGTTTTGATATATTAGAAGCAGAACTACAAAAGGATAATCTGAATGCATTAGATGAATTAAGACTAACTAGAACATTACTAACACTTGCAAACGAATCAAAAGAAATGGATTGGCAAGAGTTTAATATATCAAAATGGAGAGTAAACGAGAGAAATATTGACACACAAGAGTTAGAAATACAAGTAGAAAACTTAGATGACGATGCTAAGAAAGAAGAGCTTAGACAAAGAAGAGAGGCAGAAGAAGAGGCTGAAAGGGCAAGAGAAGAAGAAAAATCGAGCAGACTTGCTAAAGAAAAACTAGCAATTTCAGAAGATTCTATAAAGTGTGTGTATAAAAATATCATAAGCGAGAATGAAGCATATGTGGTAGAAGTAACAGGATATTCGACAGGAGTTGAACAATGGACTATTGGAAAAATTACTGACAATGGCACAAAATACAAAGAAATGAATTCATTTGCTATTGCTCCAACAAGTGAAATAGAATTTTTTGAGGATGGTTTAGGATTTTTGGAAAAATCAGATAGTATTTATTCTGCAAGTTCTGATTTGCTAGTAACACGTGACTCTGGTGAAACATTTGATAAAATAGAATTTCCAGAAGGAGAGTTTACTCTATCAGATCCAGAAGGCAAGGCTTGGGAAGAATGTTATGACTATTTTTATTTACCAACCAGAGAAAAAGATGGAACCTTAACAGTATTAGTCTCAGGTGGATATGAAGGGGGATACAATGGTGGCAAGACACGCGCTAAATATGTTTCAAAAGATGATGGTTACACTTGGGAGTTTGCAGGAGAAGTATGGAAAGAGTAGAAAAATGAGGAATATACAGGGCAAGGACAATACATCGGAGAAGCAACAGACAATTCTCTTCCAGCATATACTGGCTCTGGATTAGAATATATTTGGAAAGAAATGGAGAAAAAAGCAGATGTTAATATAGAGGATACTATAGAAGATTTAGTATTTAATTTACCAAATATGACAGAATACGAGCATTATACTTTAATAGGAAAGAAAATTAACTGGACAAATTTATATGGAGAGCTTACAGATGGAAAATACAGATTAACATTTTCTCTTGATGGCTCATTTCCGATTTTAATAGAGTTTTCTGTAAATAATGGAGAGGCAAAGATGATAAGCAAGGAATTGGGAGTGTAAAAAAATTGAATAATAAAGAAATAGTTCGCTTGATAAAGAGAGGGTGGAAATTAATATTTCCATCCTCTTTAAAAAATAAATAAAAAAATCCTATTACTCCCGATAAATCTTATATAAATGAATAATATCTGTTTTATGTGAATTATTACAAAGTATAAATTGACATAAAAGTAAAAAAATGGTACAATAAAAAGGAAATTGTATTTTAGTTGGAGGAAATGAAATGTTGGACGAGTTAAAAGAAATAGAAGAAATAATAAGCAGACTGGATGCCATTCCACTAGAAGAATGGAGCAAAAAGGATAACGAAACAGAAGAAGAATTTGAAAAAAGTTTAGAAACAATAGAAGAAGATATAGAAGAAGATCTAATAGATGCAATTTCAGATAGTTTACTAGATCAACAGAGTATAGATGAAGCAGAGGCAATAAAAGAAGCAAGGGAAAAGATAAATAAAGAATACGAAATATATCAAGAAGCATTTGAAAAAGATAGTAACGGAAAAATAACACTAAAAAGTAAAGAAGAAATAGAGAAGCTAGGCTATACATCAGACGAGGAAATAGAAAAACTAAATGAAATAGCAAGTAACTATAATAATCCAGATGGATATATAGAAGCAATAAAAAATAGTATAAATGCACAAAAAGATATTGATGCAGAGATAGAGAGAAAGTTAGAGATAGCAAAAATATATATATCAGCAAAACTAAGAGGCGAAGAGCCAGTAATTCCTATCGATGAAGCAAAAACGAAAAAGTATGAAGAAAATAATAAATATGTACAAGAAACAAAGCAATTAAAAAGAGTACCATTAGTGCAAAATGAAATGATATACAATAATAGAATAATATCACAAAATTATGTGCCTTATGTACCAAGTACGCAAGATGCTCAAACTATACAAGTGCAAAATACTAATGCAGTGCAAGCAAATAATAATATGGCAACAGTAGTAACAACTCCAAGAACAACAGTTAAAAACCCAGCAAAAATAAAAGTACTAAAGAATGTTGAAACAAAAATGGAAAAAACAAACGATTTAACAAAGCAAAAAATAAAAGCAAGAACAGAAATAAAGGCGCTATTAAAACCAAACGAAGGAAAAACATTAACCGAGCAAGAAGCTAATGAATTAAAGCAAAAAATAGCAGAAATCGAGAAGAAGTACCCAAATACAATAACAGCTCAAACGTTAAGTAAACTCTATGATAATTTTAGAGTTAAATTACCGGATGCAAATCAAAACTTGCAAAATATAAATTCAACGAAATCAAAAACAACAAATACAAACAGTACACCAATAAAAAATATAACTTCTGATGATGATGTAAAAAAATTAAATGGAACAATTCAAAAAATATTTATTCCAGGACAAAGTGGCAAAGTCGATATGGCAAATATTAACATAAACGATTTACTGTATTTGGTAGGATACTTAAAGAAAAACAATAATCCAAAAATGCAAGTAGCACTTGATAAAATTATAAAAAATATAGAAGACTTTACAACGAATAATTTTACAACAAATTTAGATAATTTGAATGGATATTTTGATATACGTATATTAGAATATATGTGCCAATATTTTAGAGAAGGAATAAAAAGTAATGATGGTACAAGATTTATAATTAAAAAAGACCGTGATAAAGCATTACAATATTTAACTAAAGAACTTGATTATTTGAATCATATAAAAGCAAGAGTAGACAATAGAAGTGATAATCCAATAGAAAACTTAAAAAATGAGGCAACATTTAATCAACTAATACATAGATTCAGAAATGCTAGATTAACGGTAGAAAAGTGCATTGATGGAATTGATTTAATGATGATGACTGAAAGAATTAAAAGAAATAACAATGGTCAGTTAGACGGATATAAAGCAACAATAGAAAACGAATATGAAAAGATAAAAAATAATAATAAGATGGGAAGATATGCTTTAGAAACTTTGGGAGATATATTTTATAAAGGAGTACAAGCAACAGATGGAGATATTATAATACCATCAGATATAACTAGAGCGAAAGCTATTTACGAAAAACTATTGATAGATTATCCAGATTATGAAAACAAAGTAGCATATAAAAGTTTGTATAATATATATAATGATAATAGACAGCCATTTTATGACAAAGACAAGGCAGAGAAAATAAAACAAATAATGCAACAAGAAGGTATTGCATTACAACCAAATGTTACAAAATCAAGCAAAAGGCAACCATGTGTATATGTATGTAGTGACATACACGGAGAATATGAAGCTTATAAAACAGTAATAGATAGACTAGGACAAGACGATAAACTATATATACTAGGAGATGTAGTAGATAGAGGAAATGACGGAATAAAAATTTTGCAAGACGTAATGAAAAGGCAAGAAAAGGGACAAGTAGAATTTTTAATGGGAAATCACGAACTCTTAATGATACAAACATTGTTAGGTAACAAAAGAATTAATTATGAAGATACATGGCTAAAAGGAAACGGAGCAGAAGATACAACATATAAAGATTTTAAGAATTTACCAAAACAGGAACAAGAAAAAATAGTAGAGTTTTTAGAAAATACACCTATATATAAACAAATAGAAGCAGGAAATCAAGATTATTATTTAGTACATGCAAAAGCAATACAAGATACAGACAAGCCTAGCCAAACTTTTAAAGAAATGATGGAAAGTGGACAAGAAAATAAAATTCTTGAAACTTTACAAGATAGAGCACCTGATGATTGTAGAAAAAGCGATATAGCCAAAAAAGGTATATTTACAATTATCGGACATACTCCAACTTATAGAAAGGTAATAGAACCTGGTCCAGGGTATATAGATATAGATTGTGGCATCTCTTATGGTAAACAACTAGCATTGATAAATTTAACGGAAGGTAAAGTAGAATACTATAATGCAGAAAAAATAAGAGAAAAAGCAAAATCAAGAACAAAGCAAGTAGCAGTAAAATAACAAAAGATAATTATTTTTCTACTATGCATTGACAAATGTTTACATAAGTAGTATAATTTAACTTGCAACTAGAGTTGCATAACCTAGTTAAGTAAGCAAGCACAAACCATAAGTAACACAAGCAAAATAAAAGGAGCAGTATTATGGCTAAACTGAGTGACGATTACATGAAACAGCTTAATGCTTACCTTGACGATCCTAGTACGATTTCCGAAAGCTTTAAAGCAAAAGAAATCAAAGGGAATGTATCTATCGAGGAGAAAAGAGACAACAGCAAGCAGGCCTTGTTGTATATGGTAATTGACAAATCCGTTTCTATGCGTGGAAATGGGCTTGAAGATGCCGTTAGGCAGGGACTGGCCGACGTAAAGAGAACTGTAAATGGGTCCAAAGAAGTTGATTACATTCAAACTGCAATGACTTTCTTTGGCTCGAGCGTTGAAATGCGACCTTTTCAGTATGGTGAATGCATCGACATATCTTATGAAGCAACTGATAGCTCTACTAGGCTCTATGATGCAGTTATCGAGAGCTGTCAGAATATGGTTGCACAATACGATAAGTTCGAACCGACTACGACTGTCAAAGGTGTGATGCTTGTCTTCACCGATGGCGAAGAGAATGCTTCTCAGCATAGCTTGAAAGAGCTTCAAGATACCTTGAGCCAAATGCTTGGCACTAACCTTAAAAAAGATGAGCGTCGTGACATTAGGTTCTTGGTTGCCACTTTTAAAGGTGTAGATGTAAGGCAACTTGCACAGGAATTCAATACCGAACCGATCATCATTGATGATGATCATAAGCTTAGGAGACTTATGGACTTTGTATCCAAAAATGTAGCAGAATAATACTTAAATGTTCTGCATCAATGCTTACTTAACTTAGGAGGAGGGTGGAAACTAATTTTCCACCCTCTTTAAAAATATAACTTATTTTACTGTAGGAGGTATTATTATAATGTCTAATCAGTTTAGAAATGGTTCAATATTATATGCAAATACAATAAGCAAACGGAAAATACAAGCCTTAAATAAACAGCTTGAAGAAATTCCGGTGTTTTGGAAAGAGCGATTTTTAGAAGATAACTGGAAAATAATAATAACCAATCAAATGCCAGAAGAATTTGGAGGGAGATTAACAAAATATTATGCTGATACAAGCCAAAGCAAAATATGGCTTAATGTATCAACTCCTAGTATGGTAGATAATGATATGTTTATAGCTATTGCTTGTTATGCATATATGGAATATGGTAATTTAGAAAATTCTAATACATTTAACTATATTTGTCAAAAAGAACAAAAACCTATCAAACTATTTATGGCTTTTAGAGGAGTTCCTAATTATGATGCTTTTGAAGTGTTTATAGAATTCTTTTCTTTCGTTATAGAAACAGATGGCAATTATAATGCTAAAAGTTTATCTTTAGTATATAATTACATAAAAAAATGGGTGAATGGAGAAATTTTTAATATTAATTACTCCGACATACCATATTACATAGAAATAGGTAAAAATGTACTTAAGGACCAGATAGAGCAAGTAGAAAAAGCTTTATATGCTTTACCCACCAAATTGCTTGAAAAATTTAAAAAAGATAAATGGAAAATTTATCTTTCAAATGAAAAGCTCTCGGATGATTTGGCACATGGTTTTTGTTCTTCTGATAAAAAAATAATATACGTAAAAAGTTCTTCGCCAGATGTATATATGATAGTATGGCATGAATTTGGTCACTATTTAGACTATCAAGAATATTTCGCAAGTAAAAGATTCTTCTTTAAATTGGCTTATAACTCAGAAAAAGCAAAATTAAAACAATTATATAAATATACAGAAGAATACAATTATGCAATTTCTTCTACAGAAGAGTACTTTGCAGAAATATTTGCACATTATTTAAATGATAGTGCTACACTTGGTATACTTGCACCAAGGAGTATGCAACAGCTAGAGAAAATAGTAAGAAAATGGAGGTAAAATAAGTAAGAAAAGGGAATTCAAATTTGAGTTCCTTTTTCTATTTTTACATAAAAGTAAAAAACATATTTACATAATATTGACAAAATTATATTAAGATGATAGAATTATTGTTGTTTAAGAGTTTGCTTCGAAATTCTTAACTAAGAACTTTGAAAAAGGTAGTAACTACTACCAACATACTATATACTAAGCTAGACAAACTACGGTTGGAGGTATTATTATGAAATACCATTTTGCAACACGGAAAGAATTTCTGGATTTTATCTCTAATCTTAGAGAAGGACCGGAAGGAGAACAATCTATCATCTTTTTTGATGATAAAAACGATAGGGCTGTAAAAATATTTGCCATTAGTGATTATAAAGATATTTGCGAGTTGGAGGAAAAAATTAGCGAACTTGCTAAATATGGTACTCGCTTTCCAAAGGCGACTATTCCAAAAGAAATAATCTATTGTGCAAGAAGATGTATTGGCTATACTATGCAGATGCTTAAAGGTTTTACAAGCCTCGCAGACTATCAGAAAAAAGTTGTTAGAGATAGAACCAGCAGGAAAGAGCTTCTCGAAATCAGTTGTAACTTGGCAGAATTAGTAGAAGACCTGCATTCAGAAGGAATTACCATTGGTGATTTTCATCCAAAACAATTTTTGACCAAAGATAATAAAGTGTATGTATGCGATACAGACACTTGGGGAATTGCCAATAGAGGTTATAATTTTAAAGCAAATAAAGTAGGGCAAGAGGCATACATTGATCCTCTAATAAGAGACTTTAAAAAAAATGAAATGGTAATTACTAATTATACACAAGGTTCGGATTATTTTGCTTTAGCAGTTGTAATTTTCGAACTAATTGTTGGTTTTCACCCATTTGATGGTCAATATTCACTTGTTCCTAAATTTAAAAAAGGACATAAGGCATTAAACCAAATTTCCATCATTGGCAATCATACTTTGAAGCAAATTGATAACTTTACAATCAAGGAAATTGCATGGATGCCAAAAGAACTGCAAAGAGACTTTTTACGGATTTTTGAGGGTGAAGAAAGATTTAACATTTTACCTTCACTGAGATTAGCAAGAGACAACCTTGAAAAATGCTCGCAAGCTCACTATTACAGTTCTATTAGGTATTCTGAATGCCCTGTTTGTAATCCTTCTAAAAAAACTAACTTAACTAGTTTTAGGAATTTGGCTGTAGAATCTATTCAGTATGAAGATTATGCAATATTCCCCTACGATGAAGTTAGAAAGATGATTGACAATGTTACTTATTTTGATTATAGCAATAATGCTATTCAAATTAAGGAAGATGGAACCAATGTAACCGAAAAGATTACAAATAACACTGTAGCATTTTACTTTGTAGGTGATAACCTTTATGTTAGAATAGAAAGGATTGGTCGGATAAAACAACTCAAGGATGCTTTTTTCAAAGAACCTTTTTATGATGAAGAAGGTGTAGGAATCCTTAAAAGGGTTTCTGACAAAAATAATTTGGCATGCGAACTAAAAGTTTGCAACAATGATAGAGAAGCACTTTATACTACTAGAGTCCTATTAAACTATGCCAAGCTTAAAATTAATGGTCATTATTTGTTCTATATGAACGAAAAAGATGAGCTCATTAAAGTTAAGATAGATACTACATCTTGTAGATCAAGTATAGTTCACAATGCAAATTCGCAGTTTATTTATAACATTAATAAAGAAGGCGACTATTGCATTTGTGTAATAAAAGACATGAATAGCTTTGATGTGACCGTTAATGGTAAGCTAATTAAGCATTTTGATAATGAGTTACCAATAGTGGCAAAGAGTGATAATTATGACAGAGGGTGGTGTATTATTTCCTTAGACCTTAGTACTAAGGAGCGTAAATGCTATGTTCTTCCAGACAGTTCTTATAGTAGTATAATTCATAGGAGGTTTAAATATTTCTCATTTGAAGGAGTTAATCTCCAAAATGTTGCTTACTATCATGATTTGCTTGCTATTCCTGAATATAAGAAAGTTATTTTCCTATATTCAGGTAGAACATTGGTGGAATCCAGAGTTAGCCAAATTAACTATGGGGTTGTAACCAAAAAATCTAAGCTTACTATTGTTAGGGGTAAGCAAGAAGGAAGTGCTATTTTGTATGTGCAAAATAGCAATCAGGTTTACAAGTTTGAATTGTTAGTCGTATAGTATGAATTTTGAGCGTTACTTAATTAGTGGCGCTCAAAATTCTTGTTGGTTATTCTTGTTTTTCGAAAATTATGGAGGCAACTATGTATGAAAATAAAAACCGGAGTTCCTTTGGCGAAATTTTAAAATGGTTTTTAATCTGGAACATTCTTGCACTTATCTGCAGGGGGATTGCATTTATCTTCAAAATGCTTTTTATTGCAATCGAAAAGTTAATACTTTTTATTGCATGGGGAATCGGAAAAATTTCTCCAATCTTAAAAACTAAATTTGAAGAATTTAGAATTACTTTCAATTCTAAATATAAGCCTAAGATTAAAGAAAAATGGAAAGGAGTTATATTATCTTTTAAATTGCTAAAAGATAATATGAAAAATTCTATGAGCAAGGCAAAGGAAAAACGTCGCATTCGTAAAGAAAACCGGAGAAATAAAAGAATGCTGAAAAAAGCCAAAAAACAGCGTACAAAAGGCATACGCGTGAAAAAGGTGAAATACGCAATAGCAGATTTCTTTTACGACTATAGCGTGCGTATTTTGTTTACAATTGTAATAGTTGCAATAGTAGTTGCTTTTCTTCTGTTTAGCATACAAGCTGGTCTGCAAATGAGAACTATGCAATAATGGAGAAAGATTAGAATTAACCAAACTATTATGTGGAAACCACTATATAGTAAAAATTAGTAGGCAATTTACATTGTCTACTAATTTTTTTTGCCAAGAAGGTTCCTATATTAGGACACCCTCTTTTAAAAAATATTATAACATGGAATATGGCAACTTAGAATTTTTTAAGCCGGAATATTATTGTAGTTATGTGCAGAGGGATTGCATTTATTTTTGAGGAGTTTTTTATTACAATAGTATAAACTGTCGAAATTTGGAATACGAAAAGTGTTGAAAAAAATATATACTTATGATATAAATTATGTTAATTATATTATAAGTATTTTTTTTCATAAAAATTTTAATCGTATGAAAAGATATCTCACGGTCTTTTTATAATTTTTTAATCAAAAAAATTTTATTTCGAGGAGGACAAATTATGTCAAAAAACAAATTATTAAATTCTAATCAAACAAATCCAAATACTAAAGATAAAGTGAAGCTATTATCACCCAAGAAAGATGTAGTATTTCAAGTGCTTTTTGGAGAAGTAGGAAATGAAAATATTACTAGAAATTTTTTACAGGATGTTTTAAACGAAGAAATAACAAAAATAGATTTAAGTAAAAATCCAATTCTAAGACGAATGAAACCAACGAACAAGATGGGAGTACTAGATGTTTACGCAGAAATAAACGGCAACGAGAAATGCAATATTGAGTTACAAATAGGAAAAAGAGACAATATAATTCAAAGAGTGCTATACTATTGGGCAAGAACATATGAAAGAGGACTAAAAATTAAAGAAGATTATGAACAACTAAACAGAACAATAGTAATACTAATAACAGATTTTAAAATAAATGGTCTAGAAGAACTAAGCTACTTTACAAAATGGAAGTTAATGGAAGTAGAAGGAGGTAAAAAAATCTTGACAGATTATATGGAGGTAGATATAATAGAAATACCAAAAATATATGAGTTAAAGAATACAGAGAAATATAGTAAGGCAATAGAATGGTTATATTTTTTGGAAAGTCCTGAATCAGAAAGGGTGAAAAGTATAATGAAAGAAAACGAGGGAATACAAGAAGCAAGAGAAAAATTAGAAGAAATAAGTAATGACGAAATAATGCAAAGGTTAGCAGATTGGCAAGAATCAGCAGAACACGAAGAAGCAGCTGTGCGCAATATGGGCTATAGAGAAGGAAAAGAAGAAAGCAAAATAGAGAAAGCAAAGAAAATGAAAGAAAAGAATATAGATATTAGCACAATAATAGAATTAACAGGGCTAACTGAGGAACAAATTAAAGTAATATAAAACTATAATGAAAAAACAAATGTATAATTATAGTGTAGAACTATATTTTATGCACTTGTTTTTTTGTGCATAATAAGAATAACATAAATTTGAACTCTGATAAAATAATCAAAAAAATTTTTCAAAAACATATTGACTTAGAGTGAACTCTAGGTGTTATATAATAGATGTATTAAAATCTCTTCTATAATATAATCAACAAAGAAAAAAGTAAAAACAATATAAGATATATAGAACTGAAAAAAGCAAGGAAGTGATGAAAAAATGACAATATCAGAAGTTGGCAAAAAATATAATTTAACACAGGACACAATAAGATACTACGAAAAAATCGGACTTTTGCCAAAAGTGCCTAGAAGCAAAAACGGAATAAGAGATTTTGACGAAGAAGCGTGCAACTGGATAGAGTTTATAAAATGTATGAGAAATGCTGGAATGGAAATCGAAATACTAATTAAATATGTTACGCTATTTAGACAAGGTAAAGATACTGTAAAAGAGAGAAGACAATTACTTGAAGAACAAAAATCAAAGCTTTTAGAGAAACAAAAAAGCATTAACGAAACATTGGATAGACTAAATTATAAAATAAAACTATATGATAAAATCGAGGCAGGAACTAGAAAAGATTTTACAGAAAAGATTTAAAATTTAGAATTTAGGCTATTATATTACTAGTTTATAATTATTTATTATAATAAAGATAAGTTAAAGAGAAAGGAAGATGTATTATGGAAAAGGCTAAAGTATATTTTACTAAGGAAATAACACCAGAGAGTGTTATAAAGATGTATGAAACATTAGGAGTTAAACTACCTGGAAAGGTGGCAGTTAAGGTTCATTCCGGAGAGGCAGGAAACCAAAATTATTTAAAACCAGAATTTATGAAACCAATGGTAGAACATGTAAATGGTACTATAGTTGAAAACAATACTGCTTATGAGGGAGAAAGAACTACAACCAAAGACCATTTAAAGGTAATTGAAAGTCACGGTTGGAACAAAATATTTAATGTAGATATTTTGGACAGTGAAAAACCAGACTTAGAGTTAGAAATTCCGAATGGAAAAATTTTAAAGCAAAATTTTGTAGGAAATCATACTAAAAATTATGATTCTATGTTGGTGCTTTCACATTTTAAAGGACATCCAATGGGTGGCTACGGTGGAGCATTAAAACAATTATCGATTGGATGTGCTTCAAGAGAAGGAAAAATGTGGATACATTCAGGAGGAAAACAAAAAGATGGTTTAATAGGACCAGATAATTTTGCAGAACAAAATGTATTCTTAGAGTCAATGGCAGATGCAGCATCAAGTGTAGTTAAGCATTTTGGAAAAAATGTTGTATATATAAATGTTATGTGCAACTTATCTGTTGATTGCGATTGTTGTGCAGTTGCAGAAGACCCTTGTATGAAAGATATTGGTATTTTAGCAAGTACAGACCCAATAGCTATAGATCAAGCTTGTATAGATTTAGTATATAATTCAAAAGACCCAGGTAGAGACCATTTTGTAGCTAGAGTAGAAAGACAAAATGGAGTTCATACTATAGAAGCTGCAACTGAGCTTGGCTTTGGTACAAGAGAATATGAACTTATAAACGTAGATTAGCAATTATTAACAGTTAGTCTTGCAAATATGTGTAAATTAAAAGCAAAATAATTGATAATAAAAAATACAAACAAATGGAGGAATAACAATGCACATGGCAGATGCGATGCTTAGCTCGGCAGTTGGTGCTACAATGTATGTGGCAAGCCGGACTAATGGCAGCATATTCAATAAAAAAATTAAGACAAGAAGATAGAGTTCAATGTATACAATATGCATTAGACAGACCAGGAGTATTAACTGTACTTCCAGGAATTAGAGGAAAAGAAGATTTGAAAGAATTGTTAAAATATGTTGATGCAACACCAGAAGAAAAAGACTACTCTATAATTGGAGAATTTGCACCAGCAGATGTAACAGGAAAATGTGTGTATTGCAATCATTGTATGCCATGCCCAATGAACCTAGATATTGGTTTAATTAACAAATACTACGATTTATCTTTAGCAGGCGATAACCTTGCAAAAGACCATTATATGAATTTAGACAAAACAGCAAAAGATTGCATAAGTTGTGGTCACTGCAATAGTAGGTGCCAATTTAGTGTAGACCAAATGAGTAGAATGAAAGTAATAAAAGAATATTTTGGAAAATAGAGAAAATAAACCATAATTTTGGCATTTAGCACGCTTAGTTATGGTTTATTTCTTATGTAAATATTGAATATTGACGAATATTATGCTACAATAGGAAAAGATTGTAATAAAGAGAAAAATAGAACTAAACATTACATGAGAACAATTAAAAAGACTATATAAATACGAACAAAAAGAAAAAGAGGAAGAAACAAGTAGATAAAAATGTAGAGGGTAATATGAAAAATTTTGATGAAATAAAAAATATAATAGGTAGTGGCATAAGAAGTTTTATAAAAAAACTAAAATCAATGCCAATTAAAATAAAAATAATAGCACTAATTATATTAGTTATTATAGTCGCACTAATATCAATAGCTATAATTAGGGCAATTAGAATAGAAGAAAGTAAGCAAAAATATGAAGTATACGATGGCACAAATTTAGACGAAAGCAAGTATCCAGGCTACAAGGAGCTAATAGATAATTTGCAGGCAAGCCATCCTAATTGGACATTTACTTTATTCTATACCAAGCTTGATTGGAACGAAGTAATTGCAAATGAGGGACATTCGGAATTAAGAACAAATCCGTTAAACCTAATACCAGACTCTTCTTCGTATCCAGAGGATTGGAGATGTGAAATCTGTGGAGACAAAAGGTATGATAATGGAACGTGGTTATGTGCTTCAGATAAAGCAATAAAATATCAAATGGATCCTAGAAATATTTTAAATGATGACAATATATTCCAATTTCTAGAACTAAAGTATACAGAAGGAGCGCATACAACCCAAGGCATACAATCACTTACAGAGGGTTCTTTTCTGGAAGGAGAAAGTATTGCAGAAGCTTTAATACAAGCAGGAGAAAATGCAAATGTAGATCCATATTTTATCACATCAAGATTGATACAAGAGCAAGGACGAAGTGGAACTACTTTGTCACGAGGTTATGAATATAATGGCGTAACAGTATACAATCCTTTTAATGTAAATGCAACGGGAAATTCAAGTGAAGAAATTATAGAAAATGCAGCTAAGTATGCATTCGAGCAGGGCTGGGATACTCTAGAAAAGGCTTTAATTGGAGGAGTAAATTTTGTAAGAAATGGTTATATAGATGTAGGACAAAACACGTTATATTTGCAAAAATTTGATGTGGTAAATCAAGACGGAGAACTATATTGGCATCAATATATGCAAAATTTATTGGCACCTAAGTCAGAAGCTAGTAATATGAAAGCTATATATGAGGCATCGGGTACAGTAGATGCAAGCTTGAATTTTATAATTCCGTTATATGAGAATATGCCGGAAGAAACTTCGGAATACTAA